>JALEZN010000128.1 GCA_022772585.1 Clostridiales bacterium | reverse complement strand
AAATTTCCGCGGGCGCGCAAGTATCTCAACGGTACGCCCACCATCCTCATGGACCACGGAAAGCTGTACCGGGAAAACCTGAAAAAGGCCAAGCTGGACCTGAGCGAGTTCATGGTCATGTGCAGGCAGCAGGGATACTTTGACCTGACGGGGATCCAGACCGCGGTTTACGAGTACAACGGAAAACTCACCATCCTTCCGGTGAGCAGTCAGCGTCCCGCCACGCCCAACGACATGGGCCTGGCGCCGGAGCAGGAGCTGCTTTTTACCGAGCTGATCATGGACGGCCGCATCCTGGAGGACAATTTGAAGCGCATGGGACTGGACAGGACCTGGCTGGACAAACAGCTCAACCAGCGCCATATCCACTCGGCGCGGGATGTTTTCCTGGCGGTCTGTGACCGGAACCAGAACTTCGTCCTCTACGGGATGGACCACGGCGAGCCGGGCGGAAAGAAGCCGCGCCGCGGGAAATAGGGGGACGATACCGCCTGCCCCATCGGCAATATCAGATATTTTGGCAAAAACCTGTACTCTGCGGAGAGTACAGGTTTTTCTTTTTGCACCGGCAGGACGGCGGCCGCCGGGGCGGGAAGGGAACACTCCTGCGTACCAAGCGGCATAGAATAGGGTACACGGCGGTCGAATGTCATCGAATACCGTGCAGTAACACGCAAGGAGAGCAGTTCTATGCTGGAATTATCCAATTATCCGAATACCGGACAAACCCGGGTCTATGATATAGAAGCCATCTCTCTTCCCATTGTCTACAACAAGTTCGGCGACCACGATCCCAACGGGATGATGTATGTGCTCAAGCAGGACTCTGAGCGGATCCGGCAAGAGGCACGCAGGCGCTTCGAGCTGCCCGTGCCCCAGCCCTATGAGGAGGTGCGCCCGCTGGTCATCCGGGCCAATGTGGGCGACACGGTCCAGATCAATTTTGAGAACAGGCTGGGCCGCCGGGCCTCCATCCACGTGCAGGGCCTGCCTTATAATATCCTGACCTCCGACGGCGCCAACGTGGGGGAGAACCCAGATTCCACCACCGGCGGCCGCATCCGCTACACCTGGCAGGCCGACCGGGAGGGGGTCTATCTCTTTTCCGACATGGCCGACACCCGCAGCGGCGAGAACGGCACCAATGTCCACGGCCTGTTCGGGGCCATTATCGTGGAGGCGGCGGGTTCCTCCTGGCTGGACCCGGTGACAGGTGAATCCATCGACAGCGGTCTGTTCGCCGACATCTACCACCCGGCCAAGCCCGCTTTCCGGGAATACGCCGTGTTCTTCCACGACGAGCTGGAGATCCTGAACAAAGACAACCAGCCGCCTACGGATCCCCACACGGGCCTTCCCAATGGCACCACGGCCATCAGCTACCGTTCCGAGCCCATGCGCAACCGGCCGCCTCTGGAGGGACATCACGCCGACCCCGCCGACACGGCGGAGGACATCTCCATGAGCTCCTGGGCCTATGGGGACCCTGCGCCTCCCATCCTGCGGGCCTACGTGGGGGACCCGTCCAAGATCCGGCTCATCCACGGCGGCGTGAAGGAGACCCATGTGTTCCATCTGCACAACCACCAGTGGCGGCTGGAGCCGGAGGACCCCAAGTCCACCATCATCGACTCCATCTCCATCAGCCCTCAGGAGTGCTACACGCTGGATATCCTCTACGGCGCGGGCAGTCTCAACGGGATGATCGGGGACGCCATCTTCCACTGCCACCTCTACCCCCACTTTCATGAGGGGATGTGGACCCTGTGGCGGGTGTTTGACCGCCTGCAGGACGGCAGCGGGACCTACCCGGACGGTACGCCCATCGAAAACCTGACGCCTCTGGGAGACCGTCCCCTCCCGCCGCCCAGGGACGACCTGCACCCGGGCTACCCCAATTTCATCGAGGGGACCTTCGGAGAGGAGCCCCTTCAGCCGCCTCTGGGCGTCCTGACACCGGGAGGGGAGCCCACACGAGAGCCAACCCCTCTGGAAGAGGCCAACTTCGTGGAGAATTTCGCGCCCGGGGCCCTGTATACCGAGACCTGTCCCTGCGATACACCGGAAGATATCAAGATCTTTGATATCGCGGCGGTACAGGCGAAAGTGGTCTACAACAAATACGGCTGGCACGATCCACAGGGCCGCTTCTTCGTCCTCAAGGAGGACATTGAAAAAGAGGGAACGCTGGACAATTACCTTTCAAAAGTGGAATGCGGGGACATCCGCCCGGAGCCGCTGGTCATCCGGGCCAACGCCGGGGACTGTGTGGAGGTGCGGCTTACCAACTTCCTTCCCGAGCGCATTGAGGAGAGCGCTTTCCAGCTGGAGACCATCACTGACATTGTGGGCTTCCACATCCATTTGGTGAAGTTCGACACCATCGTGTCCGACGGTGCGGCCAACGGCTGGAACAATATCGCCGGGGCCCGGCGGTACGAGACCCTCATCGAGCGGTTCTTCGCCAACGAGGAGCTCAACGCCGTCTTTTTCCACGACCATCTGTTTGCCAACGTTCACCAGCAGCACGGATTGTTCGGCGCCCTGCTGGTGGAGCCCGCCGGGGCGGAGTTCCTGGCCCCCGAGACGTGGGAGCCGCTGAAAAGGGGCACAAAAGCCGTTATCCGCACGGCGGACGGCAAAATGTACCGGGAATTCGTCCTGGCCCTCCACGACTTTGCCCTGCTCTTTGACGGGGAGGGGAGACCCCTCAATCCGCCGGAGCATCCCGGCTCCGACGACGACCCGGGGGTCATGGGCATCAACTACCGCTGCGAGCCCATGCCAGAGCGGCTGAAGATCAAAAACGACCCCGCCCACATCTTCAGCTCCTTCTGCTACGGCGACCCGGCCACCCCCATCCTGGAGACCTACCCAGGCGAGCCCATGGTCATCCGCCTGCTGGACGGTGCCCACGAGGAGCAGCATATTCTGAATATCACAGGCCTCCCCTGGCGCAAGGAGATCACCGACCCGGTGTCTCCTCTGGTCCAGTCCCAGACCATCGGCATCTCCGAGGCCTTCAACCTCCGCATCGACGAGCCCTACGGAGCCGGGGACTATCTCTATTATTCCGGCGGCATCGACGACCTGTGGCTGGGCCTGTGGGGTATCCTCCGGGTCCACGCCGCCCCACGGAAGGACCTGCCGCCCCTGTGCGGTATCCGGCCGGTCGCCGCCCCACGGATGCCGCCGCCCGGCGCGGTGGTGCGGAAATTTGAGGTGGCCGCCATCCAGAAGGACCTCTGCTACAACCGATTCGGCGACCACGACCCGGAGGGCTTGCTGTTCGTTCCTCTGGATCAGGCCAAAGATGTCATGTGCGGCCGCAAAAGGCCCGTTCCGCTCATCCTCCGGGTCAACGCGGGGGACTGGGTGGAGGTCACCCTCCACAATCTTTTCGACCCGGATGTGCCCATCCGCTGGAACAGCTACCCCTCCGTGCCGGTGGACCTTCCCCACAGAGCCGGGGACCGGGTATCCCTCAATCCCCAGTTTTTGAAGTACGATCCGGTGGCGTCCTCCGGCGTCAATGTGGGCTATAACCCGGCGGAGCAGACCGCCGGGCCCGGGGAGTGTGTCCGCTACCTGTGGCACGCCGACCGGGAGTACGGCGCCTGTCTGCTCACCTCCTTCGGCGACCTGCGCAACCACCGGCACCACGGGCTTTTCGGCGCCGTCATCGTGGAGCCGGCAGGAGCAAGACATTACAGCGGCGTCTGCCCGGCGGAGGAGAACCACGGGGAGACGGCGGTCATCGCCGCGCCGGGTACGGAGACTTTCCGGGAATTCGTCCTCTTCGCCCACAACGGTATCCGCCTGCTGGACCGGGAGGGAGATCTCATCAAGACCACGGAGCAGGGGCCGGAAGGCGCCCACGGCGCTCCCGACCACGAGGACACGGGAGAGAAGGGGTACAACTACCGCTCGGAGCGGTTTTTCAACCGTCTCCAGCGCGTCCCCCTCATCTACAAGGTCTTCGACTCCAAGGTCCACGGCGACCCGGCCACGCCGGTGTTCCGGGCCTATGCCGGCGAGCGGGTGATTTTCCGTCTGCTGATGCCGGCGGATAAGCCCCGGAACATCAGCTTTGTCCTCCACGGTCACCGCTGGCGGGCCCAGCCGGAAGACCCGTTTACCCGGGTCATTCCCATCCAGGGGGCAGTCAGCGTGGGCAGCGTGTTCAACATCGAGCCAGAGCGGACCCAATGCCCCGGCGACTATCTGTACCGCTCCGGTTCCCTGCGGTGGGACGTGGAGTCCGGCATGTGGGGGATCTTCCGCGTCATGAGTCACAATGTCCGCTATCACTGTGAAAATGCCTGCCGGAGCATGCGGCAGTGGTGGGAAAAGCGGTGGCAGAAAGAGTGAGCCGCCCGGCGGAACAGGATGTGGAACGCGTGCGCGGCGTTTGAGCCGGTCAGAGTACGAAACGTCCAGTGCCCTTTTGGAGAATACACGGCGGGAGCGGGTCTCTGGGCCCGCTCCCGCCGCGTCCGCCGGATCATCAGAACCCCTGCCGTCCGTATTTGCGCGGCGACAGCGTGGATCTGCCATGCCTTTTGTGACGACCGGCCGGGCGTCGCCGGAAAATGCCTCATGCGTGTGCGATAATCAGTCCATGTCTGCGCATACTAAAAGTGGTGATAGACATGATCGATTCTGTATGGGCGGATGCGGCGGCGCTGCCGGCCTTTCCGCACCTGGAGCATGACGCAACGACCGATGTGCTGATCATAGGCGGGGGAATGGCGGGGCTTTTGTGCGCGTATGCCATGGCGCAGGCCAACATTGACTGCCTTCTCATCGAGGCGGATACCATATGTTCCGGGATCTCCCGGAATACCACGGCAAAGCTCACGTCCCAGCACGGCCTGATCTACGATAAGCTCATCCGGGAATTCGGCGTGGAAGCGGCCGGAATGTACTGGCGGGCCAATGAGGCGGCGCTGGAGCGGTACCGGCAGCTGGCCGGGACCATCCCCTGCGATTTTGAGACAAAGGACGCCTTTGTATACTCCGCCGATCAGGCCGGCAAGCTGGAACGGGAGATGCGCGCGCTGGAGCGCATCGGCGCCCCTGCCCAATTCCGTGACAGCCTGCCGCTGCCCATTCCCACCGCCGGAGGCATCCGTTTTGAGGGGCAGGCCCAGTTCCATCCCCTGAAATTTGCCGCCGGTCTGGCCCGGGGGCTCAACATCCGGGAGCACACGGCGGCCCGCTCCTTTGCGGGGAACACCGTGCGCACCGACTATGGCAGAATCAGGGCTCAGGCTATCGTGATCGCCACGCATTTTCCCATCATCAACAAGCACGGCGGCTATTTTTTGAAGCTCTATCAGCACCGCTCCTACGTGCTCGCCCTGGAGGGCGCGCAGGAGCTGGACGGGATGTATGTGGACGAGGCGGACGACGGCCTTTCCTTTCGGAACTATGGTTCCCTTCTGCTCCTGGGCGGCGGGGCCCACCGCACCGGAAAGCGGGGAAGGGGATGGGCGGCGCCGGAGGATTTTGCCCGGGAGCATTACCCAAACGCCCGGGAGGTCTGCCGCTGGGCCACCCAGGACTGCATGACTCTGGACGGTGTTCCTTATATCGGACGCTATGGTAAGCATACGCCCGGCCTCTATGTGGCCACAGGCTTCAATAAATGGGGGATGACCTCCTCCATGGCGGCAGCCATGCTCCTAAGTGATCTTATCCAGGGAAAAGAGAACCCCTGGGCTGCTGTGTTCTCTCCGTCCCGGACAATGCTGCGGCCCCAGCTGGCGGTCAACGCGGCGGAAGCTGCCGTAAACCTGCTCACGCCTTCCGCACCCCGCTGTCCCCATATGGGCTGCGCGTTGAAATGGAATCCGCAGGAACGCTCGTGGGATTGCCCCTGTCATGGCTCACGGTTTGAGGAGAACGGTGCTCTGATGGATAACCCCGCCACGGGGGATCTGAAACGGCGGTAAAAAGCTGTCCGGGTCGTCTGGTACAGGGGAAATAACAAAAAAGACGCGCGGATATTTCGTCCGCGCGTCTTTTTTTATCTGTTCTGCTGTTCCTGGCGCTCCTGGTTCTGCCTGCCCAGAGCGTGCTGAATGATCTTTTCAAAGGTCTCGTCGCTCAGGTCGTGCTCCATCTTGCAGGCGTCGGCCGCCGCCACATCCTCGCTGACGCCCAGCTGGATTAGGAACCGGGTGAGCAGGCGGTGGCGCTCGTAGATGCGCTGGGCGATGGCCTCGCCGGGAGGCAGCAGTGTGATATAGCCCGCCGGGTCCATCTCGATATATCCGTTTTCTCTCAGCCGCTTCATGGCGATGCTGACGCTGGGCTTGCTGTAGCCCCGCTCGTGGACGATGTCGATGGAGCGGACAAGGCCAAGACGTTCTTTCAGGATCAGAATGGCCTCCAGATAATCTTCCGCAGATTCGTGAATGTTCATAAAAGCTCTCCCCGATGCTCCGTGTTTCTTAATAGACTACCACAAAAGAGCAAAAAAGGCAAGAAAGTTTGAGAAACAGGTCGTGAGCGGCTCCGTTTTTGGGAAGCGGAATGATTTACCTTTGAAAAATAGTTACAAATCGGTTACAATCTTTCTGGCTTCGCGAGGCAGTTACCGCTTTATCCGGCGGTCCCCGCATCCGTGGGGGGCCGCATGTACTTCAGTCAGGAGGTCCTGTGTGAAAAAATTGATTTCTCTTTGTACCGTGCTGTTTCTGGTGCTTGCGTGCACGCTCCCTGCGTCTGCGGCCGGCGTCACCCACACAGTGGCGGCGGGCGACACCATGTGGAAGCTGGCAGTGAGATACCAGGTGGGAACACGTGAGATCATTGATGCCAACCCTCAGATCTCTGATCCCAATCTGATCTACCCGGGGCAGGTACTTACCATCCCCCAGCTGGATCCCACTGTGGTCTCCTTCGAGCGGGAGGTCATCCGGCTGGTAAATGAGATCCGGGTCCAAAACGGTCTCAAGCCGCTGACAGAGCACTGGGAGCTCTCCCGTGTGGCCCGCTACAAGTCCCAGGACATGGTGGACAACCGCTATTTCTCCCATACCAGCCCTACCTACGGAAGTCCGTTCCAGATGATAAAAGCCTTTGGACTCTCGTTCCGTACGGCGGGTGAAAACATCGCGTACGGACAGCGGACGCCTCAGGCTGTGGTGAACGCCTGGATGAATTCCAGCGGACACCGCGCCAACATCCTCAACGCCTCTTACACCCAGATCGGCGTGGGCTACGTGGCGGCCGGCCACTATTGGACCCAGATGTTCATTGGCTGAGCGGGATATTCTCCCGGCCATGGGGCAGACTACTTTTTGAGGTGATACGATGCCCAAAAAGGGAATGGCAAGGCCGGACTGGACGCACACAAAGCCCAGAAATGATGCTCCGCCCGTCCCGGAGCTCCAGGGAAAGGCAAAGCACGGAAAGGAGCCCGCAAAGCCCATCGTCAGCGGCACCAGCGGGCCAAGTCTGAAGGTCTGGCATGGCCGGAGCGGCGGGGACGGCGCACACTGAGACAAAAAAGGGACCGGCAGGGCGATCTGGCCCTGCCGGTCCCTTTTTCCGTGTGCGTCTCTTCGCAGAAAAAACGCCGGGAATGAAGGCATAGGGCTTGCCCTATCCGCATAGACATAATACAGATCGGATGCGGAAGAAGGGGGCCGTCTTATATGGAGAGCATGACCTATCAGGAGTGGGCGCAGCGGCGGCAGACACGGAGCGCCCCGTCCAGACGGAGCAGGAAAAAACACCGCGCCGTGACCCTGGCGCCCAGGGAGCGGCGGCGTCTGCTGCAGCTGGCGGTGTGCGTAGCAATCTTCGTTGTGACACTGGCGGGAAAGGGGGTATTCCCTCAGCAGATGGAGAGCCTTCGGAGCGAGCTGCAGCAGATCCTGCATGCTGACACCGATTTTACGGCCGCCTTTGCCGATATGGGCCGGGCCATCTCCCAGGGCGAGTCTGCCGCGGAGACGCTGGCCGTCCTGTGGAACGGGGTATTCGCGGAAGGTACCGCCATGAAGGAAGTGGGGCCCACACTGCCGGGGGCGCTCTATTTCCGTGAGGCGGAGCGGCTGGGCTCCGGGAGTCCGGACGCCGCCCGCTGCCTGGCCCTGAGCGGCGCCGCGGCCGCTGTGCCCTCTCCGTCCCCCTTTGCGGACACTTTCGCGCGCTCGGGACCATCTCCGGCAGAACCGGAAGAACCCGAAGTGACGGTCATGGCCTATTCCGGTCCGGCACTGCCCGACAATACCACCATGGACAAGTACCGGCTGGATGTGGGGGAGACCGTCACTCCGGCTCTGGGGTGGGTGTCCTCCGCCTACGGCTGGCGGGAGCACCCGGTGGACGGCGGTGAGAAGTTCCACTGCGGGGTGGATCTGGCCGTCAATACCGGAACGCCGGTGCTGGCCTTTGCCGACGGGACTGTGGATTACATCGGGGAGAGCCAGGTATATGGACTCTACCTTCAGCTGCGCCATGCCGGCGGGGTGACCAGTTTTTACGCCCACTGCGGTGAACTGCTGGTCCAGCAGGGACAGACAGTGAAGGCGGGGGAGCAGGTGGCCGTGTCCGGAGCCACGGGGAACGCCACTGGTCCTCATCTGCATTTTGAGATCAAGCGGGACGGGGTGCGTCTCAACCCGGTCTACTATATCCAGACCCAGTGATCCCGCCGCCATGGCGCTGCGCTGGAGAAGGGTGGAGGTCAGCGGGGGCTTTCTGCTGCTGGCGGCCTTCCTCTTTTATATGGATACCGACGGACTCATCCTCTGGGCGGGACTGGCCTGCGCCCTTCACGAGATGGGGCATTGTCTGGCCGTGCTGGCCTGCGGCGGCAGGATAGCAGCTCTGCGCCTCACCTGTGTGGGGGCGGAGCTGCGTCTGGCAGGAGGCGCTCCAGCGGGGCGTTGGGCCCGGGCCGCCGTGGCCCTGGCCGGTCCCGCCGTCAACGGAGGGCTGGCATTCCTGTCCGCCCGGCTGGCTCCCTGGTGGGGGGAGAGGGCCTGGCTGTTCGCGGGACTCAATCTCAGCCTGGCCCTGTTCAATCTGCTGCCCGTGGGCCCGCTGGACGGAGGGCGGGCGCTCGCCGCCCTTCTGGACCGGTGGGAGTGGGGAGAGCGGCTCACCGCCGCGCTTTCCGCTGTGCTCTCCCTGACTTTGATGGCAGCGGGCGTGTGGCTGATGTGCCTCACCGCCAATCCCACCCTTTTGCTCACCGGGGCCTGGCTGACGGTGAACGCCCTCACAGCGGCAAAAAAGAGAGATTTTTCTGGAAATTATCCTTGCAATCAGGCGGGGGGTATGCTAAACTATTTCAGTCTGAAGAAAGGGTGGTCCTCTGCCGCCGCCGGTCCAAAGAGAGGCCGGCATGGAAAGGGCGGTAAGAACACCTATAATTAGGAGGAAACTATCCATGGATCTGTTGAAGGCGTTTAACGAGAAGAACCTGAAGGCCGAGCCCCCCGTCGCCGCCATCGGTGATACCGTCCGTGTCCACATCAAGGTCAAGGAAGGCAACCGCGAGCGTATCCAGGTGTTCGAGGGCACCGTCATCGCCAAGAAGCATGGCGGCATCGAGGAGACCATCACCGTCCGCCGCATCTCTTACGGTGTCGGCGTGGAGAAGGTGTTCCCCATCCACGCTCCTTCTGTCGAGAAGATCGAGCTGGTCCGTCACGGCAAGGTCCGCCGTGCCAAGCTCTACTACCTGCGCGACCGCGTGGGCAAGAGCGCCAAGGTCAAGGAGCGCATCTGATCCCATCCACAAAAAAGAGAGGCTTCGGCCTCTCTTTTTTGCATTTCATCACCAAAGACGGGAGAAAGGTCTTTTTTTCTCGCAACATATTGTGTATAATGATAGAATCTGTGAACGGATCACGCAGAAGCAAAGGGGCTGACGGCTATTTATATACAGTGGTATCCGGGACATATGACCAAGACGCGCCGTATGATCGCGGAGAATTTGAAATATGTGGACCTGGTGGCCGAGGTGGTGGACGCCCGTATCCCCATCTCCAGCCGCAATCCGGACATTGACGATCTGGTGGGCGCCAAGCCCCGGATCATCGTGCTCAACCGGGCTGATCAGGCCGACCCCGCCATGAATCAGGAGTGGGGGAGCTGGTTCCGCGCCCAGGGCTGCACGGTCCTGGAGACCAACGCCAAGGACGGCAAGGGCGTCAGCCAGTTCTCCGCCGCCGCCCGGTCTGCCCTGAAGGATAAGTTGGAGCAGTGGAAGGCCAAGGGCCAGGTGGGCCGCCCCATCCGGGCCATGATCGTGGGGGTGCCCAACGTGGGCAAGTCCACCTTTATCAACCAGGTGGCCAAAAAGAAGTCCGCCAAGGCTGGGGACCGTCCCGGCGTCACCCGGGGAAAGCAGTGGGTCAGCGTGGACGCGTCGCTGGACCTGCTGGACACGCCGGGCATCCTGTGGCCCAAATTCGAGGATCAGTCCATCGGCCTGAATCTGGCCTTTACCGGCGCGGTGAAGGACGAGATCATGGACGTGGAGACCCTGGCCTGCCACTTCATGGACCTGCTCAACCGCCGCTATCCCCAGGCACTGGGGCGCTATAAGATCGAGGCCGACCCCGCCGCCCAGGGGTGGGAGCTGCTGGAGCGGGCCGCCCGCAAGCGGGGCTTCCTCATCTCCGGCGGCGAGCCGGACACCGAGCGCATGGCCAAGATATTGCTGGACGAGTACCGGGGCGGCAAGCTGGGCCGCTTCACGCTGGAGACCCCCGGCGACCTGGAGCGGAGGGAGGAAGCACCGGATGGAGAAGCCTGATCTGTGGGAGCTGGAGCGCTCCCTGGCAGAGCAGGGGGCGGGTGTGGTCTGCGGCTGCGACGAGGCGGGGGCCGGGCCCCTGGCCGGGCCGGTGTACGCCGCCGCCGTGATACTGCCCATGGGTGTGGACCTCCCCGGCCTCAACGACTCCAAGCAGGTGAGTCCCAAAAAGCGGGACGTTCTCTTCGACCTTATCCGGGAGCGGGCCGCGGCCTGGGCGGTGGCGTGGGTGGACGCGGAGGAGATCGACCGCACCGACATCCTCAGCGCCCGGATGAAGGCCATGCAGCTGGCCATCGACGGGCTGAACATCCGGCCCGACTTCGCCCTTATCGACGGGAACCGGGATAAAGGGAAGAGCGCCGCCATCACCACCCCACATCAGAAGGTGGTCAAGGGGGACAGCCGCAGCGCCAGCATCGCCGCCGCGTCCATCCTGGCCAAGGTGAGCCGGGACCGGTACATGGAGCGGGCGGCGGAGGAGTATCCCCAGTACGAGTTCGCCCGCCACAAGGGCTACGGCACCAAACTGCACTACGAGCTGCTGCGGCGGTATGGCCCCAGTCCCATCCACCGCCGGAGCTTTTTGAAGAACCTGTGAACGGGGCGGGACGGAGCGCCCTTACCGGGCGGTGGGGCGAGGCCCTGGCAGCGGAGTACCTGCGCAAACGGGGCTGCACTATCGTGGCCGCCGGCTACCGCACCCGCTACGGGGAGATCGACCTCATCGCGGAGGACCGGGACTATCTGATGTTTGTGGAGGTCAAGCTGCGCCGGGGAGATTCTTTTTCCGCAGGGCGGGAGGCGGTGGACCGGCACAAGCAGCAGCGTCTGCGGATCACGGCGGAGCTCTATCTGGCCGGGCACCCCACCGAAAAACAGCCCCGGTTCGATGTGGCGGAGATCTATGCCCCCCAGGGGCTTGAGACCAGATCACCTACTATTACATATATTGAGAATGCGTTTTGACGCGGCGCGGCCGCGGGAAAGAGGAGGCGTTTTGGATGGATCTGTTTGACGGACACTGCGATACCATGACCCGGTGCTACCGCTACGGATACGGCATCCGGGAGAATTTCGGGAACCAGGACCTGACGCGGGCGGAGTACATCGGAAAGTGGGGGCAGTTTTTCGCCCTCTTCGCCGACGAGGTGCTCAAGCCCGGCGTCACCCGCCGGGATGTGTTCCGTGCGGAGTATGCTATCTTCCAGCGGGAGATGGAGCTGAACCGGGACCGCATCGTCCAGTGCCGCACCGGCGCGGAGGCCCAGGCGGCCTTCGCCGCGGGCAAGCGGGCGGCCTTCCTGTCCATCGAGGGCGCCGATCTCATCGACTGTACGCTGGACGGACTGCAGGAAGCCTGGGAGATGGGCGTGCGGGCCATCAATCCGGTGTGGAACGCCGCCAACATCCTGTGCGGCACCACCGAGGACGAGGCCGGCAAGGGCCTCACCGCCGAGGGTAAGGCATTTGTGCGGAAGATGACCGACCTGCACATGCTGGTGGATGTGTCCCACATGTCCGACCCCGGCTTCTGGGACGTGGCGGAGCTGGTGGAGGGCCCCTTCATGGCCAGCCACTCCTGCTCCCGGGCCCTGTGCGGCCATGTCCGGAACCTGACCGACGATATGTTCCGGGAGATCGTCCGGCACAACGGCGTGGCCGGCATCAACATGTACCGGACCTTCCTGGGAGAGCCCACCACCGTGGACACCGTCATCGCCCATATGGAGCACTTCCTCTCTCTGGGCGGCGAAAAGAACGTGTGTATGGGCGGCGACCTGGACGGCTGCTATGACGAGATGCCCGATGGGATCGACGGCATCCAGGACATTGGGAAGATCTACGACCGGATGCTCCAGCGCAACTACAGCGAGGAGCTGGTCCATGCCATCTTCTTCGACAATATGACGAGGGTTGTGAACGAAGTATGTACTATGTAAGCACGCGAGACAAGAGCACCAAAAAGCTGGCGGCCGAGGCCATCGCCCAGGGACTGGCGCGGGACGGCGGCCTGTTCACGCCCGAGGTGTTCCCCAAGCTGTCCCAGAACGCCCTGGACACCATGCGGGACATGTCCTACCAGCAGCGGGCGGTGTATGTGATGAATTCCTATCTGGACGATTTCACCGCCTCCGAGCTGACGGCCTACGCCAAGCGGGCCTACGGCGACGGCAAGTTCGACGCCAAAGAGGTGGCCCCCGTCCGTCAGGTGAACGGGAACACCTACAGCCTGGAGCTGTGGCACGGTCCCACCTGCGCCTTCAAGGATATGGCGCTGCAGATGCTACCCCATCTGCTCACCGGCTCCCTGGCCAAAAACGCCGAGAGCAAGACGGCCTGCATCCTGGTGGCCACCTCCGGCGATACGGGAAAGGCCGCGCTGGAGGGCTTCCGGGACGTGGACCGCACCCGTATCCTGGTGTTCTATCCCAAGGACGGCGTGTCCGATATCCAGCAGCTCCAGATGCTCACCCAGGAGGGCGACAACGTGGGCGTGTGCGCTGTGGTGGGCAATTTTGACGACGCCCAGACCGGCGTCAAGCGGCTCTTCTCTGACGGGGAACTGCGGGAGACCCTGGCCGAGCGGGGCTACTTCTTCTCCTCCGCCAACTCCATCAACTGGGGCCGGGTGCTGCCCCAGATCGTCTACTATGTGTCGGCCTACTGCGACCTGATGCGGGAGGAGAAGATCCGGAAGGGAGACAAGGTCAACGTCTGCGTCCCCACCGGCAATTTCGGCGACATCCTGGCCGCCTACTACGCCAGGGAGATGGGCGTACCTCTGGGGAAGCTGATCTGCGCCTCCAACCAGAACAACGTTCTCACCGACTTTATCCGTACCGGCGTGTATGACCGGAACCGGGCCTTCTACAACACCATCTCGCCCTCCATGGACATTCTGATCTCCTCCAACCTGGAGCGGATGCTCTTCGAGTTCTCCGAGCGCAATGACGCCGAGGTCAGAAGCTACATGGAGCAGCTCTCCGCCCAGGGCAGCTATGAGGTCAGCGACAGCATCAAGGCCAAGTTCCAGAAATATTTCGCCGCCGGCTGCTGCGACGACGTCCAGACCAAGGAGACCATCCGGAAGCTGTGGTCCTCCGGCCATTATCTGGCCGATCCCCACAGCGCCGTGGCCTTCCATGTGCTGGAGGAGTACCGGAAGGAGACCGGGGATGACACCCCCGCCATCGTGGTCTCCACCGCCAGCCCCTTCAAGTTCTGCGCCGACGTGCTGGACGCGCTGGGCGTGAAGGAGATCGCCTCCGGCACTGCCGTCATCGACCAGCTCACCGAGGTCACCGGTATCCAGGCCCCTGCCTCTCTCGCCGCCCTGAAGGACCGCAGCGTCCGCTTCGATCAGGTGGTGGAGAAGGAGGATATGACCCGGACCGTGCTGGAGTTCCTGAAATAAGTTCGTTAAGGTGGTGTTTGTGTGGCGCTGTACGCCTTGGGAGACCCCCATCTGTCCCTGACCGTCGATAAGCCCATGGACGTGTTCGGCGGCGCCTGGGAGGGCTATGTGGACAAGCTCCGGGAGGGCCTGAGCGTCCTCCGGGAGGAGGACACCATCGTGCTGTGCGGCGATATCTCCTGGGGCATGAGCCTGGAGCAGGCGGAGCGGGATTTCGCCTTCCTGGAGGCCATCCCCGGCCGCAAGCTGATCCTGAAGGGCAATCACGACTACTGGTGGAACACGGTCTCCAAAATGGAACGTTTCTGGGCCGAGCGGGGCTTCTCCAGCCTGCACATCCTCCACAATAACTGCCATCTCTACGGGGACACGGCACTTTGCGGGACCCGGGGCTGGTTCTATGAGGAGGACGTGGGGGGACACAACGAAAAGGTGTTCCGGCGGGAGCTCATCCGGCTGGAGGCCTCCCTGAAGGCAGCGGGGGAGCGGGAGAAGCTGTGCTTCCTCCACTATCCGCCCTGCTACCAGGGCTACAATTGCCCGGAGATCCTGGCCCTGCTGGAGAAGTACGGCGTGAAGCAGTGCTTTTACGGCCATCTCCACGGCGGGAGCCACCGTCTGGCCATCGAGGGGAAATACGGCGCCACCGAGTTCCATCTGGTGGCGGCGGACTATCTCCAGTTCCGCCCTCTGCTCATCCGTCCGTGAGAATCGCGGGGACGGCGGAAAAATTTTTGAAAAAGTATGGAAATCCATTTGTTTTTCTGATACAATCAGACAGATAATGCAACGAGGCAGCCGCCGGCCCGGCTTTGGGCGCGGGCGGGACCGATAGGAGGAAGTAACAACATGAATGTCAAGAGCGTTGAAAAGAAGGAACACAGCATCGTCGAGCTGGTGATCGAGGTCGGTCACGACGAGTTCGAGAGCGCCATCGAGAAGGTCTACAGGAAGCAGCGCGGCAAGATCAGCGTGCCCGGCTTCCGCAAGGGCAAGGCCCCCCGCAAGATCATCGAGGGCATGTACGGCTCCGCCGTGTTCTATGAGGACGCTATCAACGAGATCTACCCCGAGGCCTATGCCACTGCCGTGGACCAGGAGAAGCTGGACGTGGTGGCCTGGCCCGACGTGGAGATCAAGGAGGTCGGCAAGGACGGCTTCACCTTCCTGGCCAAGGTCACCGTCCGCCCCGAGGTCAAGCTGGGTGAGTACAAGGGCCTGACCGCTGAGAAAGACGAGGTCTCCGTTTCCGACGAGGACGTGGATAACGAGCTCAAGCCCTACATCGCCCGGGCTACCCGCATGGTGACCGTGGAGCGTGAGGCCAAGAACGGCGACACCGCCGTCATCGACTTCGAGGGCTTCAAGGACGGTGTGCCTTTCGAGGGCGGCAAGGCCGAGAAGTACAGCCTGGAGCTGGGCTCCGGCTCCTTCATCCCCGGTTTTGAGGATCAGGTGGCCGGCATGAAGGCCGGCGAGGAGAAGGACGTCAACGTCACCTTCCCCGAGGATTACGGCGCCAAGGATCTGGCCGGCGCCCCCGTGGTGTTCAAGGTCAAGGTCCACGAGGTCCAGGAGAAGCAGGTCCCCGTTCTGGACGACGAGTTTGCCAAGGACGTGTCCGAGTTCGACACCCTGGAGGCCTTCAAGAAGGATCTGGCCGACAAGGTGAAGGCGCGCAAGGAGACCTCCGCCGAGAACATGTTCAAGAACGCCCTCATCCAGCAGGTCGTGGAGAACATGGAGGTGGAAATCCCCGACGCCATGGTGGACTATGAGGCCGACAAGCTGGTCAACAACTATGCTCAGCGGGTGACCAGCCAGGGCATGCCCTTCGAGCAGTACCTGGCCATGATGGGCATGACCATGGAGCAGATGAAGGAGCAGGCCAAGGAGCAGGCCCTCCATCAGGTGCAGAGCGACCTGGCCTTGGGCGCCATCGTGGAGGCCGAGAAGATCGAGATCTCCGACGAGGATGTGGACGCCGCCATCAAGCGCCTGGCCGAGCAGTACGGAATGACCGAGGAGCAGGTCAAGTCCGCCCTGAACATCGAGGATCTGAAGAAGGACCTGGCCCGCGAGAAGGCCGCCAACACCGTCTTTGACAGCGCCAAGGTGGGCAAGAGCGCCGAGGAGAAGCCCAAGCGCACCCGCAAGACCACCAAGAAGGCTGCCGAGAAGGCCGAGGAAAAGACCGAGGAGTAATTCCTGAAATTGGTATATTCCTCCCGCGGGCGGGTATACTCTGGTGTGTGAGTGCCCGCCGGCCGGGGAGAAGGATGGTCGGGCGCGCCCGACTTCAACGAAAAGGAGTACCAAGACATGAGCTTAGTTCCCTATGTAGTGGAGCAGACCAACCGCGGTGAGCGCTCCTATGACATTTTTTCCCGCCTGCTGAATGACCGCATCATCTTCCTGGGGGAGGAGGTCAATGCCACCACTGCCAGCCTGGTCGTGGCCCAGATGCTCTACCTGGAGGCCCAGGATCCCGACAAGGACATCCAGTTTTACATCAACAGCCCCGGCGGCTCGGTCACCGACGGCATGGCCATCTATGACACCATGCAGTATGTGAAGTGCGACGTGTCCACCATCTGCATCGGCTTGGCCGCCAGCATGGGCGCGTTCCTGCTCTCCTCCGGCACTAAGGGCAAGCGTCTGGCGCTGCCCAACGCGGAGATCATGATCCACCAGCCCTCTGCCGGTACCCAGGGCCAGATCACCGATATGGCGATCCATCTGAAGCGGCTGGAGATCATCAAAAAGCGGATGAACCACATTCTGGCCGAGAATACCGGAAAGCCTCTGGAGGTCGTCACCGCCGACTGTGAGCGGGACAACTTCATGTCCGCCGAGGAGGCCATGGCCTACGGCCTGGTGGATAAGGTCATCTACAAGCGGTAAGGAGACAAGCGGGGGGAGCGGGAGCTGATTACGCCCGCTCCTCTTTCCGCATTCCGAATCGGGCGCGTGAACGCCTGTGACTGAGGTATCGAAACATGCCAAAAAATGACGAACACAAGTCGGTCCGCTGCTCCTTCTGCGGCAAGCACCAGGAGCAGGTGGCCCGCATCATCGCCGGACCCGGGGCCTATATCTGCAACGAGTGCGTCCACCTGTGCATGAGCATCCTGGACGACGCCTACGACCCCGAGGAGCCCCAGAACGACCTGGATATCCCCGACGTGATCCCCACGCCCCGGGAGATCCGTGAGGTGTTGGACCAGTATATCATCGGCCAGGAGGCCGCCAAGGTGGCTCTGTCAGTGGCGGTCTACAACCACTACAAGCGCATCTACTTCGGCGGTGGGGAGGATGTGGAGCTCCAGAAGAGCAATATCCTGCTCATCGGCCCCACCGGCTGCGGCAAGACCCTCTTCGCCCAGACCCTGGCCCGTATCCTGAAGGTGCCCTTTGCCATCGCTGACGCCACCACCCTCACCGAGGCCGGCTACGTGGGCGACGACGTGGAAAATATCCTCCTGCGTCTGGTCCAAGCAGCAGACTACGACATCGAGCTGGCAGAACGGGGCATTATCTACGTGGATGAGATCGACAAGATCGCCCGAAAGAGCGAGAACACCTCCATCACCCGGGACGTGTCAGGCGAGGGTGTGCAGCAGGCGCTGCTGAAGATCCTGGAGGGCACCGTGGCCAACGTGCCGCCCCAGGGCGGGCGCAAGCACCCCCATCAGGAGTTCATCCAGATCAACACCAAGAACATCCTCTTCATCTGCGGCGGCGCCTTCGACGGTATCGAGAAGATCATCGAGAAGCGCCTGGATAAGAAGAGCATCGGCTTCGGCGCCCAGATCGAGAGCAAAAAGGAGCGGGATACCTCCGCGCTCTTCAAGGAGATCCAGCCCCACGACCTGCTGAAGTTCGGCATCATCCCTGAGCTGGTGGGCCGCCTGCCGGTGATCACCGCCCTTCAGGCCCTGAACAAGGAGCAGCTGGTGCGTATCCTGACCGAGCCCAAGAACGCCTTGGTCCGCCAGTACCAGAAGCTGCTGGAGTACGACATGGTGGACCTGGAGTTCCAGCCCGAGGCGCTGGAGGCCGCGGCCGACAAGGCCATTGAGCGGGGCATCGGCGCCCGCGGCCTGCGGGCCGTGCTGGAGGAGGTCATGACCCAGGTCATGTACGACGTGCCTTCCGATCCCACCATCTCCAAAGTGACCATCACCGACGAGAGCGTGCGGGACCATGTGCCGCCCGCCATCGAGCACGACCCCGACCGGACCGAGCGGCCCCGGCTGGGGAGCGCCGCGCTCCGGTCGGAGCAGGGGGGAGCCCCGCTCCGCGGCAACGCATCTTAAATGAGTATGGGGCGGGGGAGTTCTCCTCGCCCCATTCCGCATATCCTGACTTTCCGGAGGGGAAGTGAATACCATGAAAGACCAAGAACAAGAGATCGCCACCACCACCATGCCGGCACTGGCCCTGCGGGGGATGACCATCTTCCCCAGTATGCTGATGCACTTCGATGTGAGCCGGGACATCTCGGTGAAGGCTTTGGACCAGTCCATGACCAGCGGACAGCCCATTTTTCTGGACACCCAGCGGGACATCACGGTGGAGGCCCCCAAGGAGAAGGACCTGTACCGCATCGGCACCATCTGTAATGTGCGGCAGATCCTGCGCCTGCCCGGCAACAACATCCGGGTCATGGTGGAGGGCCTGTCCAGAGGCCGCCTGCACCGCCTCACCCAGCTCACGCCCTGCCTGATGGCCGAGGTGGAGGAGATCGTCCCGGAAGAAACGGGGCGGAAGTCCGCCCGGACCGAGGCCCTGATCCGTCAGACCTATGAGCTTTTTGAGCACTATGTGGAGCTGGCGCCCAAGCTGACGCCGGACATCTTCCTGAACCTCATCTCCAGCGAGGACCCGGGCTATATCGCCGACTACATCGCCCAGAACATCGTCATGCGGGCAGGTGACAAACAGGCCGTCCTGGAGGAGCTGCGGCCGGTCCGCCGGCTGGAACGGCTGTGCCAGCAGCTGCGCCACGAGATCGAGGTGCTGGAGCTGGAGCTGGACATGCAGAACCGGGTCCGGGAGGGACTGAACCGCAACCAGCGTGACTACTACCTGCGGGAGCAGCTCAAGGTCATCCAGCAGGAGCTGGGAGAGGGCGAAGAGAACGCCGAGAGCGAGATCGCCGAGTACCGCCGGACCATCCAGAATACCAAGCTGCCTGAGGAGGTCTCCAAAAAGCTGCTGAAAGAGGTGGGGCGGCTGGAAAAGCAGCCCTTCGGCTCGGCTGAGGCCACGGTCATCCGCAACTATCTGGACGTATGCCTGGAGCTGCCCTGGGACAAAAAGACCAGGGAGCGCCTGGACGTGGCGGCCGCCCGCAAGATCCTGGATGCCGACCACTTCGGCCTGGAGAAGGTGAAGGAGCGTATTCTGGAGTTCCTGGCTGTCAAGCAGCTCTCGCCCGACCTGAAAGGGCAGGTCATCTGCCTGGTTGGCCCTCCCGGCGTGGGTAAGACCTCTATCGCCATGTCGGTGGCCAGAGCCCTTCACCGGAAGCTGGCCCGTATCTCCCTGGGCGGCGTCCATGACGAGGCTGACATCCGGGGCCACCGCAAGACCTATATCGGCGCCATGCCCGGCCGCATCATCGCCGGCATCCGGCAGGCCGGTTCCTCCAATCCGCTGCTGCTGCTGGACGAGATCGACAAGCTGGGCAGCGACCACCGGGGAGACCCCTCCTCGGCGCTGCTGGAGGTGCTGGACGGAGAACAGAACAGTACCTTCCGGGACCACTTCCTGGAGCTGCCCTTTGACCTGTCCGACGTGCTCTTTATCACCACCGCCAATACCACCGATACCATCCCCCGGCCCCTGCTGGACCGGATGGAGGTCATCGAGCTCTCCAGCTACACCGATGAGGAGAAGCTGCAGATCGCCAAGCGCCACCTGCTTCCCAAGGAGCTGCGGCGGCATGGTCTGAAGAAGAGCCAGCTCAAGCTCACCGACGGCGCCATCCGGGAGATCATCACCGGCTATACCAAGGAGTCCGGCGTTCGCGTGCTGGAGCGTGAGCTGGCGGCGGTCTGCCGCAAGGCGGCTATGCGTATCGTATCCAATAGTGTAAAGTCTGTCAGCATTACAGGTGATGACCTGGAGGACTTTCTGGGTGTCCGCCGCTACCATCCGGAGCGGATGCCCCTCACCGAGCAGGTGGGCGTGGTCAACGGCCTGGCCTGGACCAGCGTAGGCGGAGAGATCCTGGAGGTGGAGGTCAACGTGGTGCCGGGCAGCGGCAAGCTGGAGCTCACCGGCAACCTGGGCGACGTGATGAAGGAGAGCGCCCACGCGGCTTACTCCTATATCCGCAGCCGGGCCGACCGGCTGGGCATCCAGCCCGATTTCTACCAGAAGAAGGACATCCACGTCCACTTCCCGGAGGGGGCCGTGCCCAAGGATGGTCCTTCTGCCGGCATTGCCATTACCACGGCCATGGTGTCCGCCCTCACCGGCGCCCCGGTCCGCCGTGAGCTGGCCATGACCGGCGAGGTTACCCTGCGGGGCCGTGTGCTGCCCATCGGCGGCCTGAAGGAAAAAACCATGGCCGCCCTGCGCAACGGCATCAAGACCGTCATCCTGCCCGCCGACAACGAGAAGGACCTGGCGGAGATCGACCAGACCGTCCGCGCCGCCCTGCACTTCATCCCTGCGGAGCAGGTGGACACGGTGCTGGCCCACGCGCTGGGACTGGAGTTGACCCTGCCCGAGTCCGGCGGGGCGGAGGTCCCGGCGGACCGGAGCGCGCCCGGGGGCGGCATCTCCATCCAGCAGTAGGAGAGCCCCGGCGCACTGAAGAAAGGAGCGACCTGTATGCCGCTGAACCTCAATAACGCCGAATTCATCCGTTCTGCCGCCCGGCCGGAGGATTTTCCGAGAGATGCCCTTCCACAGGTGGTATTTGCGGGACGCTCCAACGTGGGCAAGTCTTCGGTGATCAACAAGCTGCTCAACCGGAAAAACTTTGCCCGGGTGGGCGCTGCCCCCGGCAAGACCACCCACATCAACTACTTCCTCATTGACCGGAAGCTGTACCTGGTGGACCTGCCCGGCTATGGTTATGCCAAGGTGTCCCAGGCCGAGAAGGCCCGGTGGGGCCGGCTCATCGAGAGCTGGTTCGCAGACCCCTCTCTGATGACTCTGGGGGTGCTTATCGTGGACGCCCGGCACAAGCCCACCGCCGATGACTGTACCATGGCAGAGTGCTTCAAGCGCAGCGGCCGCCCCTATGTGGTGGTGGCCAACAAGCTGGACAAGCTGAAGAAGAGCGAGATTGAGCCCAACATGGCCCGCATCCGCGGGACCTTAGAGCTGACAGAGGATGTAAAGGTGATCCCCTTCTCAGCAGAGAAGGGCGACGGACGGCAGCAGCTGGCCGATATCATCTTTGAACAGTAGGAGAGAGATATGAAATACGTTTGCATCCTGCGGGAGGAGCGGCCTGTGTGGGGCGTGCTCCAGGGGGATACGGTGCGTACCCTGACCGCTCCGCCCTATGAGGGCATCTGTTATGACGGGGGGAGCCTGTCCCTGGGGGAGTGTACCCTGCTGGCCCCCTGCGCGCCCACAGCCAAGATCGTCTGCGTGGGCAAAAACTACTACGATCACGCCATGGAGATGGGGGAGGGCGTCCCTGAGAATCCCATCCTCTTCCTCAAGGCGGCCAATACCATCAACCATCCCGAGGGAGAGGTCCATGCCCCCGGCTTTGTGAGCCGTCTGGACTACGAAGGCGAGCTGGCAGTGGTCATCAAGCGCCGGGCAAAGAATGTAAAGCCGGAAAGCTTTGCAGACTATATCCTGGGCTTCACCTGTCTCAACGACGTTACCGCCCGGGATGTGCAGAAGGGGGACGGCCAGTGGACCCGGGGCAAGAGCATGGACGGCTTCGCCCCTGTGGGCCCGGTGGTCACCGACGAGACCGACGGCGCCGACCTGGCCATCCAGACCCGGCTCAACGGCCGGGTGGTCCAGAGCTCCCGCACCTCCTGCCTGATGCACGGCGTGCCTGAGCTCATTTCCTTTATTACCGCTTCCATGACCCTGGAGCCCGGCGACGTAGTGGCGACCGGCACCCCCGCCGGCATCGGTCCCATGGTCCCCGGAGACACTGTGGAGGTGGAAATCCAGGACGTGGGCGTGCTCCGCAGCCATATCGTCTGAGCATTTGACCTGTAAATGAAAAGGCCGCCTCATGAGGCAGCATCTGTAAAACAATGAATCCTCCGTATGGTTCAAATCATACGGAGGATTTGTTTGTGTCCAATCTTCAAACTTGCTGGCAATAAACGGTTTGTCAAAACCGTTTGTGGACGGCACGTCCACAGGGGATAGCCGCTTTAGCGGCGCAAGGGGGTGTAGTCACCTTGACGGAACGAAGTGACACAACATTCCCGGGCAAGTACTTTTCTTCTGCTGAGGTCGAATGAAGCGGCCCAGAAAGCACGATGCTCTCGACAGGAGAGTATAAAAGTGCGCCGTTTCGTTCCTAAAGGAATTTTTGACAGCCCAATAAATTGGAATCAATCTTTCGTTTATCATCTTAACTCTTCCGTCTCAACCTTGCTGGCTATATTCAAATGTGCTCTATCCTCGGCGTGTTCTATTCCCATAGGGTCAAAGCCTTGATATGTAATAGTTCGAACCTTAATCTTTTCACCTTCAATATAGTTTGTAAAGATAACCCTACACTCATATTCGTAATCTTTACATAAAGCGTTTCGCAGATTCCAATTCGTAAAGAAAAATGTCTTAGGTTTTACAATAAACACCATGTCTTCTGTTCCAGTTTCCACTTCTTTTCCTGTATATTCTTCACCGTACAGAGCTTCTAACTCAGCCTTTAAATCTAAAACGGCAGAACTGCTTGTTCTATATCCAATACCCAGCCAATTGACTATACATACTACCACGCATAGGATAATAACAAATGTACAACATTTCTTTTTCACATTTCCCGCTCCCTTATCTTCCAATAGGTCAACTTACAAATTCTTGCTTATCCCGCCCGTTTATTGAATACAGTATATTCAATAAATCTAAAAAAGTCTACCATCCGCACAGAGAAACGTCCGAAGAAGTATAGGCTTCTTCGGACGTACTCAATACTGTTTTACGGACACCGCCGGACTGAGGAGGCGGCCTTTTTCCGGCATGGGACACGGTACTACGGAAATACGACCTGAAATTCCTCCAGTACGCACAGGCCGTTTTCATCAAAATCCAGCCCGGCGTTTATATAATCAGGCTCAAAGGCCTCCTGGTGGACCGTGCGCCAGTAGTCCAGGCTGCGGTCGCCTTCGCCCTCCAGCCAGGCATGCCGTTCCGATACCTGGAGAAACGGCACGATGGAGACCCGGTCAGTACGGATGACACAGGCGGCCTGGCCGTCATCATACAGGACCACGCTGTAGCAGCCCTCCTCCGGCGGTGCGATGCCTTCAGTCTGATAGGCAATCAGCGGACTGGAGGTGGCGGTTTTTGTGCCGCTCAGTGTCAGCCGCGCCAGTCTGTCTCCCGCTTCGCCGCCGCCGCAGAAGGCCCACGCCTCGTAGGAAGCGTCGATCTTTTGTTCGCGGGCGTAAAGCGCCCACATTTCTTCCGCTGTCATAAAACTCCTCACTCCGTTCTGTGCGCTTGAATGCTGCCCTGCCCCGAGTATAGCGCGGCAGAGCGCATCATGCAAGAAAGAACAGGATCAACGGCCGCTTTTGTCCGCAGGAGGGAAAAGGACACACCCGCCCTTCTCCTTGTGTTTTGGTTGGGAATTTGTTATAATTATTTCAATTCGGATCTGTCCTGCTCCGCCCACACGGCGAAGCGGAGCAGAGACTGCGGGAGGACCGGGATTTGAACGCGTTTGCTGACTTTTTTCATCATCTCGACTGGGAGGGGCTGATCTGGCTGCTGACCCAGGCGGCGGCGGTACTGCTGTGCCTGACGGTGCATGAGACCTGCCACGGCCTGGCGGCCTACGCCCTGGGGGACCCTACCGCCAAACGGATGCACCGGCTCTCCCTCAATCCGCTGCGGCACATCGACCCCTTCGGCGCGCTGATGATGCTGATCGCGGGCTTCGGCTGGGCCAAACCGGTACCGGTGGACATGCGCTATTTCCGCCATCCCAAGAGCGGCATGGCTATCACGGCTCTGGCCGGCCCCGCGTCCAATTTCGTGCTGGCCTACGCTGCCCTGCTGGTCTACCATGTACTGCTGCCGCTGGCCTACCGGTCCGACAGCGGAGCTCTCTACTGGTGGATGAATTTTCTCGTGCTGACGGCCCTGCTCAGTATCGGCCTGGGCGTATTCAACCTGATCCCCATCCCGCCGCTGGACGGCTCCAAGATCCTGGAGGGCATCCTGCCCGACCGTGTGTACTACACCATATTGCGCTATGAGCGCTATGGCATGCTTTTGCTGATGGTTCTGCTGTGGTCCGGCGTGTTCGACGGCCCGCTGAGTGCTGTCCGCGGCTGGGTATTCGAAGGGCTCTACCGCCTGTCCGGACTGCCTTTTGACCTGGCGGCCGGGCTGTTGGGATTATAGCCGCAGAGGTTGGACAATAACAAGTTATTGTTCCATCGGCGGGCACTGCCTGCCGGCGCGTATGACGCGCCTTCTGGACGATGAGATCCAAAGCAAGGCTGCAAAGCGGCCCCGCGCGGTGGAAATTGCCGCGCGGTTCAAACGGAGTATTTGCTCCTGTTGAACTTCTTTGATTATAGGAGCGGGAGACATGGAAACACCCATCTATCACCTGGAAAAGGTGGTCCACGTCCGGGCCGAGGGCATGGAGGACTTTAACGGCCCGCTGGATCTGATCCTCCACCTGCTGAGCAAAAATAAAATGGAGATCAAGGACATCCAGATCTCCCTCATCCTGGACCAGTATCTGGCCTGGATGGAGCAGCGCAAGCAGATGGATCTGGAGGTAGCCAGTGAGTTCGTTGCCATGGCGGCCCAGCTGGTCTTTATCAAGACCCGGATGCTGCTCTCCATCCGGGATGAGGAGGCACTCTCGGAGATGGAGGAGCTTATCGCCTCGCTGGAGGAGCACCAGCGGCACGAGAATTACGCCCGTCTCAAGGCGGTGGTCCCCGAGCTGGACCGATGCTACAGCGTGGGCCGGGACTATCTGACCAAGCCGCCGGAGCAGCTGCCCGCCGACCGGACCTACCGCTATTCCCATCAGCCGGGCGAGCTCTATAAGGCTGTGATGGCGGTGCTGGAGCGCAGCGACCGCAAGCTGCCCCCGCCCATGGCCGCCTTCGAGGGCATCGTGGGCCGGGAGCCCTATCCGGTGGCCGACAAGGCCGCCGAGATCCTCACCCGGCTGCTCCGCTCCGGCGTGACCCGGTTCCGCTCCCTGTTCCGGGGCAACAAGAGCCGGTCCGAGATCGTGGCCACTTTCATTGCCGTGCTGGAGCTGTGCAAGGCCCGCCGGCTCCGTCTGGCCGGAACGGAGGCGGAGTGTACCGTGACGTGCATCGACGGGGAATCCGGAATGCCGTCGTTCGAAAGCGAATTCCAGGCGTAGAGCCGGCCGAGAGGAGGAAAAGCCCATGGAGTTGAAAGAGACCGAAGCCGCCATTGAGGGCATCCTGTTCGCCGCCGGGGAGCCGGTGGGAGTGGAGCGGCTGTGTCTGGCTCTGGACAGCGACCGGGCCACGGTGGACGCCATCTGCCAGCGGCTGTCCGACCGCTGCCGGTACGAGCGCCGGGGCATCCGGCTGGTGCGCCTGGGCAGCAGCTACCAGCTGTGCTCTGCACCGGAGCACGCGGAGGTGATCCGTAAGGCGCTGGAGAGCCGGCGCCCCGCCAAGCTGTCCCAGACGGCGCTGGAGGTGCTGGCCGTGGTGGCCTATTTTCAGCCCATCACCCGGGCCTATATCGACCAGATTCGGGGAGTGGACAGCTCCTACACTGTGGGGCTGCTGGTGGACCGGGACCTGATCGAGGAGTGCGGACGCCTGGCAGTGCCCGGCCGTCCCATCCAGTACCGTACCACACAGACCTTCCTGCGCTCCTTTGGCCTGAGCAGCCTGGATGAGCTGCCCGAGCTGCCCAATATCTCGCCGGAGGACGGACAGATCAGCCTGGAGATGGAGTCCCGGCTGGCCCGGCTCCGGGAGGAGCAGGAGGGGGTGGCGCCGTGAGGAGCTGGATGATCCCGGCGCTGATCCTGCTGATCCTGTTCCTGCTGTCCCGGCTGCGCCTGGGCGGCACGGCGGAGTATTCCGCCGCCGGTTTTTCTGCCTGGGTCCGGGTGGGGGGACTGCGATTTCGCGTCTTTCCCCGCAAGCCGAAGAAAAAGCGGGACAAACCGAAAAAGCCCAAAAAAGAGGATGGGAAAAAGAAGGACGCCAAGGAGAAACCCGCCGGGACCAAACCCGGAGGTGCGGTATCCCTGGTGCTGAACTGCCTGCCCTTGGTGGGCGAGGCCGCCGGGCGGCTGAAGCGGAAGCTGCGCATCGACCGGCTGTATCTGGATCTGACGGTAGGGAACGACGACCCGGCCGACGCGGTGGACGCCTATGGCCGGGCCAACGCGGTCCTTGGTATACTCATCCCGTTTCTGGAGCAGAATTTTGATCTGAGGGAACGCCGCATCCGCACGGCGGTGGATTTTGAACTGGAGAAGCCGGTAATCTATCTCAACGCCGCCCTCTCCTACACGCTGGGGCAGCTTCTGGCGTTTGTATTCTGGCTGGGAATATCCTTTCTCCGGATCTTTCTGGCCTGGCGGAAGGAACAGAAGGCAAAAACGGCATCCAAACAGAAAGAGGCGGTAAACAATGGAAAATAAGCACCCCATCGGCGACCTGATGAGCACGACTATGCAGAAGATCCGCGAGATGGTGGACGTGAACACCGTCATTGGCACGCCCATCGAGACCCAGGGCATCACCATTATCCCGGTGTCCAAGGTGAGCGTGGGTTTTGCCACCGGCGGCAGCGATTTCGCCACCAAACAGCAGAAGCCGGACGCCGGGAATGCCTTCGGCGGCGGAGGCGGGGCCAGCGTGAAGATCACGCCCATGTCTTTCCTCATCGTCAAGGGAGACTCGGTCCGCCTGCTGCCGGTGGACCCGCCGGCAGGCAATACCGTGGACCGGGTGGTGGAGATGGTGCCTGAGCTGGTGGACAAGGTCACCGGATTTATCGACCAGCAGAAGGCCAAAAAGGCGGAGGAGACCGGGTCTTTCTGAGATAAGCTGTAATATCATCACAGAAGCTGAAACATAACAAATTATGTTTCAATGGGCGCGTTTGTTCCTTTTGAACTTCTTTGATTATAATCCGCCGGAACATGGGACATACTCTCACCATCCGTTTGTCTGAGGTGATGAGGTATGAAACGCGTCTGGGGAACGCTGCTGTCCCTGCTCCTGCTGACCGGGACGGCGCCCGCTCTGGCCGCGGGCCCCGCCATATCCGCCCAGTCGGCCATTCTGGTGGACGCGGATTCGGGCCGGGTGCTCTATGCCCACAACGCCGGGGAAGAGAGACCCATCGCCAGTACCACCAAGCTGATGACCGCCCTGGTGGCGGTGGAATCCACCCCCGAGCTGGACACCGTTTTTACCATCCGCCGGGAGTGGACCGGTATAGAGGGTTCCTCCATGTATCTGAAGGCGGGGGAGCAGCTGACCCTGCGGGAGCTGCTCTGCGGCCTGATGCTCTCCTCAGGCAACGATGCGGCGGTGGCCATCGCCGGCGGCTGCGCCGGGGACGTGGAGACCTTCGTGGAGTGGATGAACCGGCGGGCCGCGGATCTGGGGATGGAACACACCCATTTCTCCAATCCCAACGGACTGCAGGATGAGGGCAACTACTCCACCGCCCGGGATATGGCGGCGCTGGCCCGGGCGGTGCTGGAGTATGAGGAACTGGTGGAGATCATGTCTACCAGGAGCATCACCGTGGCCGGCCGGACCCTGGTCAACCACAACAAGCTGCTTTGGCGGTATGAGGGCTGCATTGGCATGAAGACCGGCTATACCGAAAAGGCCGGGCGGACTCTGGTGTCCTGTGCCCAACGGGAGGGGCAGCGGCTCATCGCTGTGACCCTCTTTGACCGGGACGACTGGGATGACCATGCCGCCCTGCTGGATTACGGCTTTGAGACCTATCCCAGTACTCTGCTGGCCCGGGCGGGGAAGGAATTCCGCATGCTGCCGCTGGAGGGGAGTCTCAATCGCTTTATCCCGGTGGAGGTCTATTCCGACGTCCGCTACCCGCTGACGGCCCAGGAACGGGTGAAGGTAGAGGTCATCCTGCCGGAACGGGCGGAGGCCCCGGTGGAGCGGGGGGCCATCGCCGGGCAGCTCCGGTTCTCGGTGGACGGCGAGACGGTGGGGGAGACCTACCTGGTCTACAGCAGGAGCGCCGCCGACGACCGGACCCGGGGCGGGGGACTGTTCTCCCGGCTGCTGGGCGGCGGGGAGGCGGCCTGTGCATCCGCAATGTGGGCGCTTTTACTCCCGCAGGAGAGAATTTGAAAGAACCGACCAAGGAGACCGGCCTGTTCCGACCGGTCTCCTGCTTGCGCACCGAGAACAGGAGGGACTTGCGTTTGGAAGAACGGCTGCAAAAGATCCTGTCTGCGGCGGGGGTCGCCTCCCGCCGGACGGCTGAGGGGTACATAGAGGCCGGCCGGGTGCGGGTGAACGGCCGGCCGGCCCGCCTGGGCGACCGGGCCGACCCGGAGCGGGACCGGATCGAGGTGGACGGGAAGCCTCTGCGCCGGACAGAAAAGCGTACCTATCTCATGCTCCACAAGCCCCGCGGGTATGTGACTACCCTCTCCGATGAGAAGGGACGCCCCACAGTGGCCCAGTTGGTCCGGGACTGCGGAGCCAGAGTGTGGCCGGTGGGGCGGCTGGACCTGGACTCGGAGGGCCTTTTGCTGCTCACTGATGACGGAGAGCTGACCAACCGCCTGATCCACCCCAGCCATGAGGTGGAAAAGGAGTATCACGTCCTTGTCACCGGGGACGTGGACCGGGGTCTCCCCATCCTGCGGGGGCCCATGGAACTGGACGGTGTGGCGCTCCATCCCGCCCGGGTGGAGCTGCTGGGGCGGGATGGCGGAGAGAGTCTGCTGTCCGTCATCATTCACGAAGGACGCAACCGGCAGGTGCGGCGGATGTGTGCTCTGGCCGGTCTCCGGGTGCGCCGCCTGTGCCGGGTGCGGGAGGGCACCGTGGAGCTGGGCAGCCTGAAGCCGGGCCGCTGGCGTCCGCTGACGGAGGACGAGATCCGCTCACTGTACCGGGACTGATCCCGGCGGAGCTGGGTATCACGCAATTCCTGCAATCAGGGCTTGCATTTTTCCTCCAATCCCGCTATGATGATATGGAATGAAAAATGCCCTATGGGCAAGTGATCAGGAGGATGTTCCCGCATGCCGAAAGATATCCTGTCTGTGATACAGGCCAATATGAATACCTTCTCAAAGGGCCAGAAGCTGATCGCCCGTTTTATTTTGGAATCCTATGACAAGGCCGCCTTTATGACCGCCAGCAAGCTGGGCAAAACGGTGAATGTAAGCGAGTCCACCGTGGTCCGTTTTGCCGCAGAACTGGGCTATGACGGCTATCCCGCCATGCAGAAGGCCCTGCAGGAGATGATCCGCAACAAGCTCACCTCCATACAGCGCATCGAGGTCTCCAACGACCGCATCGGAAACCAGGATATCCTGTCCATGGTGATGCAGTCCGACGTGGAGAAGATCCGTATGACGCTGGAAGAGGTGGACCGGGAGAGCTTCGGCCGGGCGGTGGACGCCATCGTGGGCGCCCGGAAGATCTATATCCTGGGAGTGCGTTCAGCCGCCGCCCTTTCCAGTTTTCTGGGCTTCTACTTCAATCTGATCTTCGAGAACGTGGTGATGGTCCACAGCACGTCGGTGAGCGAGGTCTTTGAGCAGCTCCTGCGGGTGGGCCCTCAGGACGTGGTCATCGGCATCAGCTTCCCCCGCTATTCCAGCCGTACCGTGAAGGCCATGCACTTTGCCAGGGACCGGGGCGCCCAGGTGGTGGCTATCACCGACAGCGAGGCGTCTCCTCTTACCGCCATGGCCACCCACACCCTGATGGCCAAGAGTGACATGGCCTCCTTCGTGGACTCGCTGGTGGCCCCGCTGAGCCTGGTCAACGCCCTGATCGTGGCCGTGGGCCGGCGGAAAAACAGCGATCTGTCCCAGACCTTCAGCGCGTTGGAGCAGATCTGGGATGAGTATGACGTCTACGAGAAGGTGGAAGACGAGGTATGAGCTTCCCCGCAAAGGAGAGAGAGCCTTTGACAGATGTGATCGTGATCGGCGCGGGGGCGGCCGGGATGATGGCCGCCCTCACCGCCGCGGAGCGCGGCTGCTCCGTACTGCTGCTGGAGCGCAACCAGAAGGTGGGCCGCAAGCTGTATATCACCGGCAAGGGACGGTGCAATGTGACCAACGACTGCCCCGCGGCCGAGGTCCTTCAGAACGTGCCCCGCAACAGCAAATTTCTCACCAGCGCCGTCACACGCTTCCCGCCGGAAGAGGTGAAGGCGTTTTTTGAGGGCCTTGGCGTCCCACTCAAGACCGAGCGGGGTAACCGGGTGTTCCCGTGTTCGGACAAGGCCGCCGATATCATCGATGCCCTGTTCATGGCACTGCGCCGCGCCCGGGTGGAGCTGGTGGAGGACCGGGCTGAGGCTTTGCTCACCGATGGGGAGGGCCGGGTCACCGGCGTCCGCTGTGAGCACGGGTCCTATGCCGGCCGGGCGGTGATCCTGGCCACCGGCGGGGCTTCCTATCCGCTGACCGGCTCCACCGGGGACGGATACGCCATGGCCGCGGCTTTGGGGCACACCATCCTGCCGCCCAGGGGCTCGCTGGTGCCTCTGGTGGCCGAAGGCGACCTGTGCCGCCGGATGCAGGGGCTCTCCCTGCGCAACGTGGCCGTGAAGGTCCGCAATCAGAAGAAAAAAGTGGTCTACGCCGGGCAGGGCGAGCTGCTTTTCACCCACTTCGGCCTGTCCGGCCCGCTGATCCTCAGCGCCAGCGCCCACATGCGGGACTTTGAGAAGGACCGCTACCACGTGCTGCTGGACCTGAAGCCCGCCCTGGATGAGGAGAAGCTGGACCAGCGGCTGCTGCGGGACCTGGCCGAACAGTCCAACCGGGACTTTGACCATGTGCTGGAGGGGTTGCTGCCCCGGCTGATGATCCCGGTGATGGTGGAGCTTTCCGGTATCCCGGGTGAGACTAAGGCCAACTCGGTCACCCGGGCCCAGCGCCGGCGGCTGCTGGAGCTGCTCAAGTGCTTCCGGGTGGATATCGCCGGCCCCCGGCCCATTGAGGAGGCCATCATCACCGCCGGCGGCGTGAAAGTGTCGGAGGTGGACCCCCATACCATGGCGTCCAAAAAGGCGCCCGGCCTCTACCTGGCCGGGGAAGTACTGGACGTGGACGCCTATACCGGCGGCTTCAATCTTCAGATCGCCTGGTCCACCGGCCGGGCGGCCGGAGAGGCCGCCGCCCAATCCCTGTTGGAAAAAGGAGCTTGTTGACCATGGGTTTTAAGAGCATTGCCATTGACGGGCCCTCCGGCGCGGGGAAGAGCACCCTGGCCCGCCGGATGGCCCAGGCTATGGGCTACCTCTATGTGGACACCGGGGCCATCTACCGCACCCTGGGTCTGGCCGCCCTGCGCCGGGGAGTGTCCCCGGAGGACAGCGGCAGGGTGGTGGAGCTGCTGGAGCAGATCCGCATCGACCTGCGCCACGGCGGGGACGGCCTGCAGCACATGTATCTGGACGGCGAGGACGTGAGCGCCGCCATCCGGGAGCCGGAGGTGTCCCATTACGCCTCGGCGGTGTCGGCCATCCCGGAGGTGCGCGCTTTCCTGATGGAGATGCAGCGGGACCTGGCCCGGCGGCAGAATGTCATCATGGACGGACGGGACATCGGCACGGTGGTCCTGCCTGACGCCGATGTGAAGATCTTCCTCACCGCCACGGCGGAGGACCGGGCCCGGCGCCGCTATGAGGAGCTGCGGGAGCGGGGAAACGACGTGGACTTCGACACGGTCCTCAGGGACATTATCGCCCGGGATGAGCGGGATACCCGGCGCGCCGCCGCGCCTCTCCGCCAGGCGGAGGACGCCGTGGCTGTGGACACCACCGGAAACACGCTGGAGGAGAGCTTCCGCCTCCTGCTGGACGTGGCGAGAAAGGGAGTGGGCGCATGAGAGGCTGGTATATCTTTGTTTACTGCCTGGTATTTCCGTTCTTCAATCTGGTCCATCCCGGCAAGGTCATCGGCCGGGAACACATCCCGGAAGGGGCGGCCATGGTGTGCTGCAACCACACCGCCATGAGCGATCCGCTCTTTCTGGCCTTTGCCTTCCGGCTGAAAAACCAGCTCCGGGCCATGGCCAAGGCCGAACTGATGCGGGTACCGGTGGTGGGCTGGGTCCTGGGCAAGGCCGGTGTGTTCGGCGTGGAGCGGGAAAAGACCGATGTGGCCGCCGTCAAGACCGCCATGAAGTTCCTGCGCAGCGGAGAAAAGGTACTCCTTTTCCCCGAAGGCACCCGGGTCCGGGAGAGCAGGGGAGAGGTGAGCCATCCCAAGGCGGGGGCCGCCATGCTGGCCGTGCGCTGCGGCGTTCCCATCCTGCCTGTGTACGTACCGGAGAAAAAGCCCTGGTTCCGGCGGACCCCCGTGGTCATCGGCGAGCCTTACATGCCCCAGGTGGCCTCCCGTAAAGGAACGCCTGAGGAGTACGAGGCTATCACCGCCGATCTGATGAACCGCATCCGCGGGCTGCGGGAGCTTGCACAATGAGCCGCGTTACGCTGGCCGGATCGGCGGGCTTCTGCTACGGCGTCAAGCGGGCGGTGAAGATGGCGGAGGAGGCTGCCGCTTCCGGCCGCCCCTGCGTGATGCTGGGACAGATCATCCACAACAGCAGCGTCATCGACCGGCTGCGGCAGGCCGGCGTGGGCGTGATCTCTTCCCCGGAGGAGGCCCCTTCAGGGGCCTCGGTGATCATCCGCTCCCACGGGGAGGGAAAAGCGGTGTACGACGCCCTGGCCGCCCGGGGCAACCCGGTCATCGATGCGACCTGTCCCAATGTCACCCGCATCCACCGCATCGTGGCCCAGGCCGAGGAAGAGGGCCGGCAGCCCGTTATCATCGGCACGCCGTCCCACCCGGAGGTGCAGGCCATCGCCGGCTGGTGCCGCCGCGCGGTGGTGCTGGAAGGGCCGGAGGCCCTGGAACAGTGGCTTTCCGGGCTGCCAGAGGGGCCGGATATCCCCATCACGATGGTGTCCCAAACCACCTCTACCCAGGCCAAATGGAATTCGTGCATAGAAAAAGCAAAAAAACAGTGTACAAATTTAAAAATTTTTGATACAATATGTGATGCTACGTGCAAACGGCAAAGTGAGGCCCAGGCGTTGGCGTCCCAAAGTGACGCCATGATCGTCATCGGCGGGCGCGAAAGCTCCAACACCCGGCGCCTGACTGAACTGTGCACGGCTCTCTGTCCGCAGGTCCTCTGGATCGAACGCGCAGAGGAACTGGAACCTTCCAACCTGTACGGGAAGGCTTCTATAGGAATCACCGCGGGTGCGTCTACGCCCGGGTGGATTATAAAGGAGGTCTATGACAAAATGAGCGCAGAAAACATGGAGATCGAGGAATCCTTTGCTGAAATGCTGGAGAAGTCGATCAAAACTTTAAATACAGGGGAGAAGGTTACCGGCGTCGTCACTGGCATTACGCCGACTGAGATCTACGTCGACCTGGGTACCAAGCACGCCGGTTACATACCGGTGTCTGAGCTCACCGACGATCCCACTGTAAAGGTCGAGGACATCGTGAAGGTAGGCGACGAGATCGAGACCTACGTCATGCGTGTCAACGATCAGGAGGGTGTGGTCACCCTGTCCAAGAAGCGCCTGGATACCGTCAAGAGCTGGGACGATATCGAGCAGGCCAAGGAGGATCACACCGTGGTCGAGGGTGTGGTCACCGAGGAGAACAAGGGCGGCGTGGTCGTGAGCGTCAAGGGCGTCCGCGTGTTCGTTCCCGCCTCTCAGACCGGTCTGCCCCGCGATGCTGCCATGACTGAGCTGGTCAAGCAGCACGTCCGCCTGCGCATCACCGAGGTCAACCGCGCCCGCCGCCGCGTGGTGGGCTCCATCCGCGCCGTCGCCGCCGAGGAGCGCGCCGCCAAGGCCGCCGAGGTCTGGGAGAACATCGAGGACGGCAAGCGTTACACCGGTACCGTGAAGTCTCTGACTTCCTACGGCGCTTTCGTTGACATCGGCGGCGTGGACGGCATGGTCCACATCTCCGAGCTGTCCTGGAGCCGCATCAAGCACCCCTCCGAGGTGGTCAAGGTGGGCGACACCGTCGAGGTCTATGTCATCTCCGCCGACAAGGAGAAGAAGAAGATCTCCCTGGGCATGAAGGACCGCACCGAGGATCCTTGGGCCAAGTTTACCTCCACCTACGACGTGGGCTCCGTGGCCAACGTGAAGGTGGTCAAGCTGATGACCTTCGGCGCTTTTGCCGAGATCGTTCCCGGCGTGGACGGCCTGATCCACATCTCTCAGATCGCCGACCACCGCATCGACAAGCCCGGCGACGTCCTGTCCGAGGGCCAGATGGTGGACGTGAAGATCACCGACATCGACTTCGAGAATAAGAAGGTCTCCCTGTCCATCCGCGCCCTGCTGGAGGATGCCAAGAATGAGGGCGAGGGCGCCGAGGAGTAATCCTGCTTCCCCCATTTTCAGATCAGCGCAGAACAGCCCGCTTCTCCGGAAGCGGGCTGTTTTTTGTGCCGGCGCGGTACGGCGGCGCTCCTTACCCGCTGTGCGGGGCCCGATAGTAGCGAAAACAGAAACAATATCCCGGACTCCACGGTTTTTTACCTGCTTTTTGCTTGCAAAACATCATAAAAGCAGGTATAATACTTAATGTATTTGGAAGTAGGAAACAGTTAACGGCTCAAAGTCGCTTCCGGGAGGTGGGAGTAATGTTTCAGGTAGGAGATAAGATCGTCCATCCGATGCATGGCGCCGGTATCGTAGACAGCATCGTACAGAAAAAGGTCAATGGAGTCGTGCGGGAGTATTATATCCTCAAGCTGCCCATGGGCGGCATGCTGGTAATGATCCCGGTCCAGAGCTGCGGCGAGATCGGGGTGCGGCCGGTGGTGGATGAGCAGGAGGCGGAGCGCATCATCGCAGCATTCCCGGAAATCGAGGTGGACACCACCCAGAACTGGAACCGGCGCTACCGGGAAAATATGCTGCGCCTGAAGAGCGGAGACCTGCTGGAGGTGGCACGGGTCATCAAGAGCCTGTCCGTGCGGGATGGGGAACGGGGCCTGTCCACCGGGGAACGGAAGATGCTCCACTCGGCCAAGCAGATTCTGATCTCTGAGATCGTTCTCTCCCAGAATTCCAGCTATGAGGATGTGGAGGCGCGCATCAATACCGCCCTTGCCTAATAGAATAGAGACATGCTATAATAACGCTAGACTGAACAGCGGTGTTTCGCACTGCATCTGACCTGGCATGATATCGGATAAGAGGAGCCTTCGGGCTCCTTTTTCGTAAGAAAAGGGGAGAATACATATGGCCCAATGGCTCAAGCGTCTGTTCCGGCGGGACCGGGCGGAGAGTGCCTTCTGTTCCGCAGTGGTCCCCGCGGCCGGATCCTCCTCCCGCATGGAGGGACAGGACAAGATCCTGCTTCCCCTGGGGGACGTGCCGCTGCTCCTGCACACCCTGCGCGCGCTGGACGCCTGCCCCCGGATCCACGAGATCGTGGTGGTCACCCGGGAGGACCTGATCGTGCCCATCAGCCAGCTCTGCCGGGACGCCGCCCTGGAAAAGGTGACCAGGGTGGTGGTGGGAGGCGCCAGCCGGGCGGAGTCGGTGCTCCGGGGCATCCGGGAGACCGACCCCGATGCCGCTCTTATCGCCATCCACGACGGTGCCCGTCCCCTGGTGAGCCAGGCCCTGCTGGATGCGGTCATCGCCCGCGCGGAGGAGACCGGAGCCGCCGCCCCTGCCGTACCGGTGAAGGACACCATCAAGCGGGCGGTAGGGCATGTGGTGGAGTCCACCCCTGACCGCTCCGAACTCTTCGCGGTCCAGACTCCCCAGGTTTTTGACGCCGACCTGATCCGGGGGTCGCTGGCCCGGGCGCTGGAGGAGGGCGCTGAGCTCACCGACGACTGCTCCGCCGTGGAGCGCATGGGCATGAAGGTCTCCCTCACCGAGGGGGACTATATGAATCTGAAAATCACCACGCCGGAGGACATGGTCCTGGCGGAGGCCCTGCTGGACTGGAGGGAGCGGAATTGAGGATCGGACACGGATATGACGTACACAGGCTCACCTCCGGCCGCAGGCTCATCCTGGGCGGGGTGGACATTCCGTGGGAAAAGGGTCTTCTGGGCCATTCGGACGCCGACGTCCTCACCCACGCGGTGATGGACGCCCTGCTGGGGGCGGCGGGTCTGTGGGACATCGGACACGCTTTTCCCGATACCGACCCGGCCTATGAGGGGGCGGACAGTCTGCTCCTGCTGGACCGGGTGATGGAGATGCTCTCGGAGCGGGGGTACCGGGTGGGCAACGTGGACGCCACCATCCTGGCCCAGCGCCCCAAGCTGGCTCCCCATATCCCGCAGATGCGGGCCAATCTGGCCGCCCATCTGGGCGTGTGGGAGGACCGGGTCAATGTGAAGGCCACCACCGAGGAGGGCCTGGGCTTCACCGGCGCGGGGGAGGGCATGGCCGCCCACGCAGTGGCCCTGCTGGAGGAAGTATAAGAATGCGGGAGAAAAGATGGCCTGGGGCGGAGGAATTTTTCCTTCCGCCGCAGGCTGTTTTTTTGCACACCCGCCCTGTCCGCGGCATAATCTGTGGCGAGAGGAGCGTTTCAACATGGTCTATTATCTTATCCTGTGCCGTTCCCTGACCCACGCCCAGCGGACGGCTTCCGCCCTGGAGCGGGCAGGCATCGTCGGCCATATCCTGCGCTCTCCCCAGGCAATTGCCGGGGAAGGGTGCGGCTATTCAGTCAAGGTCTCCGAACAGAACTTGGCCAACGCCCTCGCCGCGCTGAAGCGGGCCGGGCTGGGCCCCAAGCGCGTATTCGTAACGACCAGCGACGGAAGCTACAAAGAGGTGCTGCTATGATCTATCTGGACAGTGCGGCCACCACTCTCCAGAAGCCGCCCGCGGTGGCGCGGGCGGCTTCTTACGCCATCCAGCATATGGCCACACCCGGCCGGGGCGGTCACCGTCCGGCCTCTCTGGCGGCCGACACCGCCTTTCGGTGCCGGAGCCTGGCGGCCAAATTGTTTGAGATGGAAGACCCGGGCCGTGTTATTTTTACCTTCAATGCCACACATGCCCTCAACATCGCCATCAAAACACTGGTGAAGCCGGGGGACCGGGTGGTCATCTCGGGCTATGAGCACAATGCCGTGACCCGTCCCCTGAACGCGCTGGGCGCCAATACCACCGCAATTCAGGCGCCGCTCTTTCAGCCGGAGGCCATGCTGGAGCAGTTTGAGCGGGCGGTGACGCCCGGGACGGCGGCGGTAGTCTGTACCCACGTTTCCAATGTGTTTGGCTATATCCTTCCGGTGGAGGGGATCGCGGCGATCTGCCGGGAACGAAACGTCCCATTTGTGCTGGATGCGTCCCAGTCCGCCGGCGTCCTTCCCGTATCCATGGAGGCGCTGGGTGCGGCCTTCATCGCCATGCCCGGGCACAAGGGGCTCTACGGCCCCCAGGGCACCGGCCTGCTGCTCTGCGGCCGGGAGGAGGTATCCACCGTTCTGGAGGGCGGGACCGGCAGTGCCTCGGCGCTGACGGAGATGCCGGATTTCCTGCCCGACCGCCTGGAGGCCGGTACCCACAACATGGCGGGGATCGCCGGGCTTCTGGAAGGGCTCCGTTTTCTGGAGCGCACCGGAATCCAGCGGATCCGGGACCATGAGGAGGGGCTGACCGCCATGGCGGCCGCGCGCCTGTCCGCCCTGCCGGGGGTCACGGTATTCGCCGGGCCCACTCTGGCCCATCAGGCCGGCGTCCTGTCCTTCCGGGTGGAGGGAATGGACTGCGAGGCCGTGGGGGAGGCCCTGGCCGGACGGGATATCGCAGTGCGGGCGGGGCTCCATTGTGCGCCGCTGGCCCACCGCACCGCCGGTACCTTTGATACCGGAACCGTGCGCGCCAGTTTCTCCGTCTTCAATACCGGGGGCGAGGTCCGGCAGCTGGCGGCGGCCCTGGGCCGTATTACTTCATGAGAGCAGGCGCGGCGGAGCATCCGCCGCGCCCCTGATTGCTGTCCTGCAACAGAACGCGGCATCCCGGGCACAATGTCTGACGCTTTATCTTCCGGGCGAATGACGGCTCGCGGGAACAAAACGCGGTTCTGTCTGCGTTCCGGGGTATTCACAAAATGTTCAGAGAAGTTTAATCTCCTTTCTTATTGCCAATACAGCGGAAAACCAGTATAATAAATGAGTTAAAGAGTGGACGTATTTCGTTTGCGAAATGCCGGCTGACACGGGGCTGCCCCAGCTCCGGGCGCATGGGGGAGACGTTGGAAATGGAACATATCTATCAGTTTTTGCAGTGGTTCCTGAATTATCTTCGACTGGTGCATATTACCGATATCATTGACATCGGTATCATGGCCTTCATCATCTACAAGCTGATCCTTCTGGTACGGCGGAGCAGCTCCGGGCAGGTAGCCAAGGGCGTTATGCTCATTCTTGCGGCTCTGTGGGCCTCATCACTGCTGCAGCTGAGTACCGTCAATTTTTTCCTTGGGAAAATGGTGGAATGGGGTGTTCTGGCACTTGTCATCCTGTTCCAGCCGGAGATTCGCAAATTTCTGGAGCAGATGGGCAGCAGCCGCCTTGGCGACGTGTTCGCCCACACGGAAGCACCGGATGAGATCGAACACGCCATCCAGCAGACTGTGGAGGCCTATGCCGCTCTGTCCAAGAGCAAGACCGGCGCGCTGATGGTCTTTGAGCGGAAGAACCTTTTCGACGATGCCATCAAGACCGGCACCGCGCTGGACTGCTCGGTGAGCAGCGAGCTGCTGAAAAACCTGTTCTGGAACAAGGCGCCCCTCCATGACGGTGCGGTCATCGTCCGCAACGGGCGCATTGTGGGCGCAGGCTGCGTGCTCCCCCTGTCAGGAAACGTGAACCTCTCCCGGGATCTGGGTATGCGGCACCGGGCCGGCATCGGCGCCAGCGAACATTCCGACGCGGTGGTAGCCATCGTCTCGGAGGAGACCGGTTCCATCTCGGTGGCGGTGGGCGGCATGCTGAAACGGCATCTGGCCCCTGAGACCCTGGACCGCCTGCTGCGCAATGAGCTGATGCCCCTGAAGGAAGAAACGGACAGCCAGAAGTTCAGGCTGTTCGGACTGATCAGAGGACGGAAGGGAGGTAACGGCGATGGAGAAGAAGGAAAATAAAGCGCTCTATATCGCCCTGTCCGTGCTGCTGGCCATCTTTTTGTGGCTCTATGTAGGCAGCGACCTGAATCAGGAGGACGAGAGCACATACAGCGTTCCTGTGGTCTTTACCGGTGTGGAGCGTCTGGAGGAGCGGGGGCTGATGATCACCGACGGCGCCGAGCAGAAGGTGACACTGAAGATCCGGGCCCCGTGGAAAGTGCTCACCAAGTTGAGCAAAGACAACATCAGTGTGACCGTAGATGTATCCAACATCACCGGACCGGGCAGCCAGTCCTCCGGCTACAGCAGCATCATCTACCCCTCCAACATTTCCCGCGCCAGCATCAGCAGTGTGAGCATTGTCAGTGCCTCCGGCGACCAGAACATCAAATACACAGTAGCCCGCCGCAGCGACCGGGAGATAGAAGTGCGGGGCGTGTTCAACGGTGAGGTGGCCGAGGGCTTCCAGGCCGGCGAATTCTCCATCACCCCCGGCGCTGTCACGGTCAGCGGCGAAGAGGATGCCGTGAAGCTGGTGGATTACGCCCAGGTGGTGGTCTCACAGGAGGACGAGCTCCAGGAGACCTACAGCGGTGAGCGGCCCATCCAGCTGGTGGGCTTTGACGGCTCGATACTGGATACCAAAGCTCTCAAGCTGGAGACCAATGTGGACTCTGCCTACGTGACTCTGCCCGTGGTCAAGCTGAAGGAGGTCCCCCTCACGGTGGAAATCGTGGAGGGCGGCGGCGCCCGGGAGTCCAATGCCCGCGTCGAGATCGAGCCCAGGAGCATCATGGTCTCGGGCAGCGAGGAGGCTCTGGACGGAATCAAGGAGCTGTCCCTGGGCCAGGTGGAGCTCTACAAGGTGTTCAGCCAGGACACCTTCACCTTCCCCATCCAGCTCAACACCTCACTGGAGAACGTGAGCGGCATTACTGAGGCTACCGTCACTGTGAAGATCAGCGGTCTGACCACCCGGACCCTGGAGGTGGACAACATTGAGTTCATCAACCAGCCGGAGGGCTGCACCGTACAGCCTGTGACCCAGTCCCGCCTGGTCCAGATCCGGGGAGAAGAGGAGGCCGTCAATGCCGTGATCCCCTCTCAGATCAGCATCGTGGCCGATCTGAAAGGGGCCGCCTCAGGAAATCAGACCATCCCCGTCAAGGTATACCTGAACGGCAGCAGCGATGTGGGCGTGGTCGGCGGCGACTACAACATCGTCGTCAATATCAAACGCAACGGATGATTGATCCGGGTCCGGGCCGTTCGGCCCGGACCCGGTACACGAGGTGTTTATGGAACAGATCGCAAAAGTAACCAGACTGATCAATCCCCATGTGGCCGAGATCGCGGTACAGCGCAAGAGTGCCTGTGGGCATGACTGCTCCAAATGCGGCGGAGGCTGCAGCGAGATGCTGGTCCAGACAGAAGTGAAGGCCGCTGCGTCCAATTATGTGGGCGCGGTGCCCGGTGACCTGGTGCGGGTGGAGAGCGAATCCAGCCAGATCCTGGGGATCGCCGCGGTGGTCTATATGGTGCCGATACTTCTCTTTTTCGTACTCTATTTCATCGGGCAGTACCTGGCCCATACCGACAGTATCGCTGTGGCCTTGGGCGTCCTGGGCTTCGCCATGGGCGTGGCCTTGGCCGTGTTCGTCAACGGCGTGGTCAAGCGCCGCCGTCTGACTTCCTTCCGCATCACCGACGTCCTGAAACCCTGACCATGTTCGGATATGTGAGACCGGTGCGGGACGAGCTGAAGGTGAAGGAATGGAAGTACTACCGGGCGGCCTACTGCGGCGTGTGCGACACCATGGGGCGGCGCATGGGACTGGCGGCCCGGATGTTTCTCAATTACGACTTCACCTTTCTTGCCATGCTGCTGCTGCCGCCGGACCCCCGGCCGGAGCTGTCCCGGTGCCGCTGCCCGGCCCGGCTGTGGTGCCGGAAGCGGGACTGCACCGCCGTCCACCCGGGTATGGATCTGGCGGCTGATGAAAGCGTGATCCTGACCTATTGGAAGCTGCGGGACGGCATTTTGGACGGAAGCTTCTGGAAACGGCAGGGCGCCCGCCTGCTGGTCCTGCTGCTCACCCCCGCTTACCGGCGGGCTGCCCGGGCCCGGCCCGAATACGCCCGCACGGTGGAGGACTGCCTTGCCCGGCTCCACCAGTTGGAGGAAGAGAACTGTCCCTCACTGGACCGGCCGGCCGACGCCTTTGCCTGTCTCCTCAGTGCCGCCGCCCCGGCCACCGGGAACAGCGGACAGGACCGGGCGGTGGAGCAGCTGCTCTACCATGTGGGACGCTGGATCTATCTGGTGGACGCCTGGGACGACCTGGAGGAGGATCTGGAGCAGGGAAACTACAATCCGTTGGCGGCCCGTTTTCCCGACGGAGCGGCAGCGCACCGCGAGGATGTACGGATCACCCTGTGCCACTCCCGCAATCTGGCCGCCTCCGCTCTGGAGCTGCTGGACCGCGGTGCCTGGCGGGGTATTCTGGAAAATATCGTCTATCTGGGTCTTCCGGCAGTGGAGCGTATGGTATTTGACGGAACCCGGAAGAAAATGAAGCATAACAGGAGAATGGACCTATGACCGATCCTTACCAGGTGCTGGGCGTGGATCCCAGCGCCAGCGACGCTGAGGTGAAAAAAGCCTACCGGGAGCTGGCCCGCAAATATCACCCCGACAACTATCAGAACAACCCTCTGGCTGATCTGGCAGAGGAGAAGATGAAGCAGATCAACGAGGCCTATGACCAGATCACCAAGCAGCGCGCCGGGGGCCGTACCGGCGGCGCCTCCTACCAGACGGGCGGGCAGAGCGCCGGCTATACCCGGCAGCAGAGCTATTCCGGCGGCGGCAGCGTGTATCAGCAGGCCCGTCAGGCCATCAACCTGGGGGATCTGGGCCGGGCTGAACAGCTTTTACGGACGGCCCCTGCCCAGAACGGCGAGTGGCATTTTCTGATGGGCAGCATCGCCTACCGCAAGGGCTGGTTGGACGAGGCTATGCAGCACTACCAGATGGCCTGCCGGCTGGACCCCACCAACGGCGAATACCGTCAGGCCCTGGCCATGATGCAGAACGGCGGACAGGCCTACCGCCCCTATGCCACTTACGGCGGTGCGGATTCCTGCGACTGCTGCACCAGCCTGCTCTGCCTCAACTGCCTGTGCGGCGGCTGCGGGGGGTATTGATCCGTGTCCCGCGTATCGTCCGGAGGGACCGGAAGGACCGCCCTGACTGCGGTGCTTGCGGCTTTGTCGCTGGCCCTCCTGTATCTGGCCGCTGCCGCTCCTTCCGGGCGGCTGGGTCTTACCGCCCTGGCCGGGCTGGTGCCGGCCGCGGCGGTGGTTTCCTGCGGCGGGCCCCGCTCCGGTCTGCTCTGCTGCGCCGCAGCCGGAGTTCTGGGACTCCTGCTCTCGCCCAACAAGAGCTGCGCGGTGCTCTATCTGCTCTTCTTCGGTCCCTATTCCGTGGTGAAATCCCTGGCCGAACGCCTTCGCTCCCGGTGGGCGGGCCTTTTCTGCAAGCTGGGCTTTTTCAATCTGGCGCTGACGGTGCTCTGGTTCGGCCTTCGGGGCCTGATCGCTCCCATGCTGCCGGGGGCGTTGGACCGGAGCTGGCTGGTATATCTGGCCGGAAACCTGGTGTTTGTGCTTTACGACGCCGGGTTTTCACAGGTGATCGCGTTCTATATCGCGCGGATCGACCGCAACCTTCGGAAATGATCCCTTTTCAAACAGGAAAAAGCATGGTATAATAATTAGATGACCTCGGTCTGAGGATGGTTCAGACCTATTCTGAAGAGAAATGAGGGGACGCTCTTTGATCAAGAGTATGACCGGCTACGGCAGGGGAGAAGCTGTGCTCCACGGCCGCGCCATCACGGTGGAGCTGCGCTCGGTGAACAACCGCTATCTGGACTGCACCGTCAAACTGCCCCGCATCTACGTATTTGCGGAGGACGCGATCAAAAGCATGGTTCAGGCCCACATCTCCCGGGGAAAGGTGGATGTGTTCGTCTCCATCGGTCCGTCGGAAAACGGGGATGTGAGCATCTCGCTCAACCGGCCTATGGCAGACGGATACTATAACGCCCTGTGTGCTCTGCGGGACGCCTACGGCCTGAAGGATGATATCTCAGTCTCCATGCTCTCCCGGTTCCCCGACGTGTTCCTGGTGGAAAAGACCCAGGAGGACCTGGAAGTCATGTCCGGAGACATCTGCTCCGTGCTGGAGATGGCCCTACAGGATTTTGACGCCATGCGCCTCCGGGAAGGCGAGAAGCTGGTACAGGATGTGCGCAGCCGTGCCGCCGTGATCGCAGGGCTCACCGGCAAGGTGGAGGAGCGCGCCCCCGGCATTGTGGCCGACTACCGTGCCCGGCTGGAGGCCAAGATGACCGAGGTGCTCCAGAACACCCAGATCGATGCCAGCCGTATCCTCACGGAGGCGGCCATCTTTGCCGACAAGGTGGCGGTGGACGAGGAGACCGTCCGTCTGCGCAGCCACCTGTCCCAGCTGGAGCATATGCTCGCCGGCGGCGGCCCCGTGGGCCGGAAGCTGGATTTCCTGATCCAGGAGTTCAACCGGGAGGCCAACACCATCGGCTCCAAATGCAGCGATATCGAGACCGCCCGCTATGTGGTGGACATCAAAGGCGAGATCGAAAAGATCCGCGAGCAGATCCAGAATATTGAGTGATCCGGAGGCTGCAGGATGAAACTGATCAATATCGGCTTTGGCAATATGGTTTCCGCCGGCCGGCTCATCGCCATTGTCAGCCCGGAGTCGGCCCCCATCAAGCGCATGGTGCAGGAGGCCAGGGACCGGGGCTGTCTGGTGGACGCCACCTATGGCCGCCGGACCCGTGCGGTGCTCATCATGGACAGCGACCACATCGTGCTCTCGGCTCTTCAGCCTGAGACCGTGGCGGGCCGCCTTGCCGGAAAAGAGCTCCCGCCGGAGCCGGAGGAGGAACTGGAATGATACGAAAGAAAAAGACCAAGGGCCAGCTCATCGTGCTCTCCGGACCGTCCGGCGTGGGCAAAAGCACCGTGATCGCCGAGCTTCTCAGCGAGCGGAGCGACATCTATTTCTCGGTCTCCTTTACCACCCGGCAGCCCCGGGTAGGCGAGGCCCACGGTGTGAATTACAATTTTGTCTCCCGGGAGGAGTTTGAGGGCATGATCGCCCGGGACGAACTTCTGGAATATACTGAGTATGTCAGTAATTACTATGGCACATCGCTGAAAGTCATTCAGGACAAGCTGAATGCCGGTATCGACGTGCTGCTGGACATCGAGGTCCAAGGCGCGGCCACCGTCCGGTCCAAATGCCCTGACGCGGTGCTCATCTTTATCATACCGCCCTCTTTTGAGGAGCTCTCCCGCCGTCTCCACCGCCGGGCCACCGACCAGGAGGACGTGATCCAGGGCCGGCTGCAGAAGGCCCGGGAAGAGTACCGGCAGATCCCCAACTACGACTACATGGTGGTCAACGATAAGGTATCTGAGGCGGCGGCCGAGATCATCTCCATCCTGACCGCTGAGAGCTGCCGCACCCGCAACCGTATCCATCTGGTCAGCGACGTGTACAGCGAAGTGTAAACAAATCCATTCGATTTTGAACAGAAGGAGCCTGATTGCTTTATGATGCTCGATCCTCCCATGAATAAGCTGCTTGAACAGATCCCCAGCCGCTATATGCTGGTCAACGTGGTGGCCCAGCGTGCCCGCCAGATCGCCAGCGACGCGGAGATGAATGAGATCTCCCTGGACGACAAGCCCGTAACCCTGGCCATTCGTGAGGTGGCCGAGGGTAAGGCTGCTGTGCAGACGGAGGAATAAACAGGAGAACGAAACGAAGGGCAAGCGCCGGGGCAACCGCCCTGACGCTTGCCTTTTCCGGGATTTTAGGAGGCAGGCGGATGGAGCGATACAGACTGGCCCGGGTGGCCCTTTCAGCGGCGACCTACGCCATCGACAAGCCCTATACCTACCTTGTCCCGGAAGAGCTCTGCTCCACGCTGTCCGCCGGGATGCGGGTGGTGGTCCCCTTTGGGGCCGGTAACCGCCGCACCGAGGGCCTGGTGCTCTCGGTGGAGGAGGCCCAGTTATTGCCTCCCAAATGCAAACCAGTGCTGACCCAGCTGGACGAGCACCCGGTGCTGGACCGGGAGGGAGTCCAGCTGGCGCTGTGGATGCGGGAGCGGTATTTCTGCACCGTGTACGACGCCGCCCGGGCCATGCTGCCTGCCGGGCTCTATTTTTCCCTTCAGGACAGCTGGTGCCTGGCCCCCGGTGTGGACCGGGAGCGGGCCTATGAGGCCGCCGGCCGCTCTGAGATCGCAAAGTCACTGGTGGAAATGATCCTGGCCGGTGGGGGAAGGGCGGAGGTAGGGCATATCCGCTCCGCCTTCGGCACCCGCGATCCCAACCCGGCGCTGAAAATGCTCCGGGACCAGGGCATCCTGACCCTGGAGACCAGTGCTTCACGGGGCGTGGGGGACAAGACCGAACAGGTGGCCTCCCTGGCCGTTCCGCCGGAGGACGCCATGGCCCAGGTGGCACCCCGCCGCCGCTCGGCTCCCATGCGCTACGCCGTCATGGAGCTGCTCTCCGCCATCGGAGAGGCGTCCTCCAAGGAGCTGTGCTATTTCACCGGTGCCTCCCAGGCCACCCTGCGCTCCCTGGAAAAGAGCGGACTCATCACCCTGGAGCGGCGGGAGGTCTTTCGCCGGGTGACAGCCGAGCCGGCGGAGCCGGCCGGCCCGGTGGTGCTCAATCAGGAACAGCAGTCCGCCTTTGAGGGGCTGGACGCTCTGGCCCGGCAGGAAAAGCCCGCCGCCGCCCTGCTTTACGGTGTCACCGGCAGCGGCAAAACCCAGGTCTATATCCGCCTGATCCAGTCCGCCCTGGACCGGGGAAAGAGCGCCATGGTGCTGGTGCCCGAGATCGCTCTGACGCCCCAGCTGCTCCATATCTTCACCGCCCACTTCGGGGACGCCATCGCCGTGCTCCACAGCTCGCTGCGGGCCGGAGAACGGTACGACGAGTGGAAGCGGGTGCGCTCCGGCCGGGCCAGGGTGGTCATCGGCACCCGGTCCGCCGTATTCGCACCTCTGCGAAACCCCGGGCTCTTCATTCTGGATGAGGAGCAGGAGGGGAGCTATAAATCAGAGAACGTCCCAAAGTACCACGCCAGGGACGTGGCAAAATACCGCTGCACCCAGCACGGCGCATTGCTGGTCCTGGGATCGGCCACCCCTTCGGTGGAGACCATGTATCAGGCCCGCAGCGGAGTCTATCATCTCTTTACCCTGTCCCACCGCTACAACGAACGCCCGCTGCCCCAGGTCACCATCGCCGATTTGCGGGAGGAGCTGCGCTCCGGCAACGGAGGCTCCCTGAGCCGTCCCCTCCGCCGGGCGCTGGAGGAAAATCTGGAACGGGGGGAGCAGAGCATCCTGTTCCTCAACCGCCGGGGAGCCAGCCGGATGCTCTCCTGCGGGGAGTGCGGCCAGGTACCCACCTGCCCCCGGTGCTCGGTCTATCTCACCTACCACTCGGCCAACGGACGGCTCATGTGCCACTACTGCGGCCACTCAGAAAAGGCGCCGGAGGTCTGTCCCTCCTGCGGCGGCGTGCTCAATTTTATCGGCACCGGCACCCAGCGGGTGGAGGAGGAGCTGGAGGAGCAGTTCCCCGGAGTCAAAGTACTGCGGATGGACGCCGACACCGTCTCGGCCACCCACAGCCATGAGGATTTGCTCACCCGCTTTGAGAAAGAAAAGGTGCCCATCCTGGTGGGGACCCAGATGGTGGCCAAGGGACTGGACTTTGAGAACGTGACTTTGGTGGGCGTGATGGCCGCCGACCTCTCTCTCTATGTGGACGACTACCGCTCCGCCGAGCGGACCTTCTCCCTCATCACCCAGGTGGTGGGCCGGGCAGGCCGGGGCGGCAAGAAGGGCCGTGCCGTCATCCAGACCTATACGCCGGAGAACGACGTGATCACCGCCGCCGCCCGGCAGGACTACGACGCCTTTTACGCCCAGGAGATCGAGCTGCGGCGGATGCGGGGCTGCCCGCCCTTCCGGGACCTGTTCGTCATCACCGCCTCGGGTGGGGAGGAGAGCGCCGTGCTCCAGACCTGTATGCGGCTGCGCCGCAGTCTGGAGGACTGGCTCCGCCAGCCGGCCTACGGCGGATACGCTGTCCAGCTTCTGGGCCCCGCCCCCGCCGCTGTGGCCAAGATCAACAACCGCTACCGCTACCGCCTGACGCTGAGTGCGAAAAACGATAAGACCATGCGCGCCCTTGTGGGACACCTGCTGTGCTGCGCGCAGAACGATAAAAAAAATCGGGGCGTGTCCGTTTACGCGGATCTCAACCCCCTGGACTAGGAGGAAAGTATCATGGCACTGAGAAAGATCCTGACCGGCGAAGACCCTGTTCTGCATAAAGTCTGCCGCCCCTATACCGTATTTGACCAGCGGCTCTGGGATCTGCTGGACGACATGAAGGAGACCCTGGCCAACGCCAACGGCGCCGGTCTGGCCGCACCTCAGGTGGGCATCCTGCGCCGTGCCGTCATTGTGGTGGACGGAAACGACGAGATGCTGGAGCTCATCAACCCCGAGCTGGTGTGGACCGACGGGGAGCAGGAGGGCTTTGAGGGCTGCCTCAGCGTCCCCGGCCGCTGGGGTGTGGTGAAGCGTCCCATGAGGGCCCGGGTCCGCGCCCAGGACCGCCACGGCAACTGGTTCGAGGCCGAGGGAGAGGAGATCGTGGCCCGCTGCTTCTGCCATGAGCTGGAGCACCTGGACGGCCACCTCTTTACCGAGCATGCCGGCCGGCTCTATACCAATGAGGAACTGGACGAAATGATGGAGCGTGACTGAGCCATGCGTATTGTTTTTATGGGCACGCCTGCATTTGCGGTGCCCTCTCTGGAAAAACTGATCGAAGCGGGCCACTCGGTGGTGGGCGTGTTCAGCCAGCCCGACAAGCCCAAAAACCGGGGGATGAAGCTCCTTCCCACTCCGGTGAAGGAGTGCGCCCTGGCCCACGGCGTCCCTGTGTTCCAGCCCACAAAGCTGCGGGACGGCACGGCGCTGGAACAGATCCGTGCCCTGGACCCCCAGCTCATCGTGGTGGCGGCCTATGGCCGCATCCTGCCCGACGAGATTTTGAATTACCCGGCCAAGGGCTGCATCAACGTCCATTCGTCCCTGCTGCCCCGCTACCGGGGCGCCGCCCCCATCAACTGGGCCATTCTCAACGGGGATGAGGAGACCGGCGTCACCATCATGCACATGGCCCACGACCTGGACGCCGGCGATATCATCGACCAGGTCCGCACCCCCATCGACCCCGACGAGGACGCCGAGACCCTTTATGGCCGCCTGGCCGTCCTGGGCGGCGAGCTGCTGCTCCGGGTGGTAGAGGAATTGGAGGCGGGAACCGCCCGCCGCACCCCTCAGGACCCCACTCAGGTCACTCTGGCCCCCATGCTGAGCCGTGAGCTCTCTCCCGTGGACTGGAGCCGCTCCGCCCGGCAGATCCACGATCAGGTCCGGGGCCTGTCCCCCTGGCCCGCCGCCACCACTGACGCCATCACCGGCGATACCATGAAGCTCTGCCGCACCCAGGTAACGGGGGAGACCACCTCCGCCAAGCCGGGCACGGTAGTGTCTGCCGGCAAACAGGGCATCGACATGGCCTGCGGCGATGGTACGGTCCTGCGCATCCTGGAGCTCCAGGCCGCCGGAAAAAAGCGGATGAGGGCTGCCGACTACCTTCGGGGCAATCCCCTGACCAGATAACGCGAATTCTCTCCCCCTGCGCCTGAAAGGAGGCCGCCATGTTCTACTATGATCCCTATTACTGGATGCTGCTGCTGCCCGCTATGGCCATTGCCGCCATCGCCCAGTGGAAGGTGAGCGCCACCTTCCGCCGCTATTCCGGGGTGCGCTCCGCACGGGGCTATACCGGGGCTCAGGCCGCCGAGGCTGTTCTGCGGGCCCACGGCGTGCGGGACGTGCGCATTGAGCGGGTGTCCGGCCATCTCACCGACCACTTTGACCCCCGCAGCAACACCATCCGCCTGTCTGACAGCGTGTACGGTTCGGCCAGCGTGGCCGCCATGGGAGTGGCCGCCCATGAGGCGGGCCACGCGGTGCAGTACGCCGTGGGGTACGGCCCCATCAAGCTCCGCAACGCCATTATCCCGGTGTGCAACCTGGGCTCCCAGCTCTCCATGATCTTCATCGTCCTGGGTATGATACTCTATATCCAGCCCCTCTTCGCCGTGGGCATCCTGCTCTTTTCCCTGGCTGTGGTGGTTCAGCTGGTCACCTTGCCGGTGGAATTCAACGCCTCCCGCCGGGCGCTCCAGACCCTGGAGAGCGCCCACCTGCTGGATGACGGCGAGCTGGGCGGTGCGCGGAAAGTGCTCAGCGCCGCCGCCATGACCTATGTGGCCGCCCTGCTGGTGTCGGTGGCCCAGCTGCTGCGCTTTGTCCTGGCCTTTGCCGGGCGGCGGAGGGACGACTGATGAGCACCGGCAGGACAGCCCGGGAGATGGCCCTCCTGGCCCTCACCGCCTGTGAACAGCAGGGGGCCTGGTCGGACGGCTTCCTCAAAAAAGCCATCCGGGACGCGGGGCTGGACGGACGGGACGCGGGTCTGGCCACCCGGCTGTGCTTCGGCGTGCTGCAAAACCGGATGCTGCTGGACTTCCACCTCTCCGCCTTTTGCAAGCTTCCGCTGGAAACGCTGGAGGTGCGCATCCGCAACATCCTGCGGCTGGGGGCCTATCAGCTCCTGCTGCTGGACCGGGTGCCGGACAGCGCCGCCGTCAACGAATCGGTGAACCTTGCCCGGAAATACAGCAAGAATCCCCGGGCGGCCGGCATGGTCAACGCTGTTCTCCGCAATCTGGCCCGGAGCAGGGAGGACCTGCCCCAGCCGGCCGACCTGGCCACCCGTTTTTCCCATCCCGACTGGCTTGTAAAGGAATTTGACCTTGCACTGGGTGAGGATGGGACAGAGGCCCTTCTGGCCGCCGATAACGGCCAGCCCCCCACCATGGCCCAGGTCAACACCCTTCGGTACACGCCGGAACAGGTACTGGACGCCCTCCGGGCCGGCGGCGTGGATGCCCGGCCCCACCCCTGGCTGCCCGGCTGCCTGCTGCTCACCGGCACCGGCGACCTGGAGGGACTGGCGGCCTTCCGGGACGGGGCCTTTTACATTCAGGACGGCGCGGCCCGGCTGGCCGTGCTGGCTGCCGGACCGGAGCCGGGGATGCGGGTGCTGGACGCCTGCGCCGCCCCCGGCGGCAAATCCTTCGCCGCCGCCATCGCCATGGAAAACAGGGGCGAGATTTGGTCCTGCGATATCCACCCCCACAAGGAAACCCTCATCCGGGCCGGAGCCAGGCGGCTGGGCCTGGATATCATCCACACCGCCGTTCAGGACGGAAAGGCCCGCCGGGCCGGGTGGGAGGAGTCCTTTGACCTGGTCATCGCCGACGTGCCCTGTTCCGGCCTGGGCATCATCCGCAAAAAGCCGGATATCCGCTACAAGGCCCCGGAACCCCTGGCGGCTCTGCCCGCCGTCCAGTCCGCCATTCTGGATAATGTGGCGGGCTATGTGCGCCCCGGCGGCGTGCTGCTCTACTCCACCTGCACCCTGCTGGAGCGGGAGAACGGGGCGGTGGTGGACGGCTTCCTTGCAAAGCATTCTGACTTTACACTTGAGCCCTTCCAACTGCCCGGCCCCTTCGGCACCGTGGCGGAGGGCCGCATCACCCTGTGGCCCCATCTGCACGATACCGACGGATTTTACATGGCCCGGCTGAGAAAGCGGGGCTGAGCGGATGATATGAAGTCTCTGAAGCATGAGGTGAAGCAATGACCGACATCAAATCCATGGATCAGGCCGAGCTGACCGTCTTTCTGAAGGAGCTGGGCCAGCCCGCCTTTCGTACCAAGCAGGTATTCCAGTGGCTCCACCGGGGGGTCCGGTCCTTTGACGAGATGACCAACCTCTCCAAGGAGCTGCGGGAGACCCTGGCTCAAACCTGCGTACTTACGCCGCCGGTGGTGGAGCGCAAGCAGGTCTCGGCCCAGGACGGCACCATCAAATATCTCTGGCGGCTTTCGGATGGGAATTGCATCGAAACGGTTCTGATGCGCTACAAACATGGGAATACTGTCTGTATCTCTTCCCAGGTGGGCTGCCGGATGGGATGTGCCTTCTGCGCCTCTACGCTGGCGGGCAGGGTGCGCAACCTGACTCCCGCCGAGATGCTGGACCAGGTGCTGTTCACCCAGCTGGATTCCGGGGTTCCCATCTCCAACATCGTGCTCATGGGCATCGGCGAGCCGCTGGACAATTTCGACACGGTGATGCGCTTTCTGGAGCTGGTGAACCACCCGGACGGACTGAACATCGGCATGCGGCACATCTCCCTGTCCACCTGCGGCCTGGTGGACAGGATCGACGAACTGGCCGACCGTCAGCTCCAGCTCACTCTGTCCGTGTCCCTCCACGCGCCTGACGACGAGACCCGCTCCAAAATTATGCCGGTAAACCGGAGTGTGGGAGTGGAGCGGCTGTTCCGAAGCTGCCGGCGCTATTTTGAAAAGACCGGTCGGCGCATCTCCTACGAATACGCCATGATCGACGGGGTCAACGATTCCGACTGGCAGGCCGACCTTCTGGCCAGCCACCTGAAGGGCACCCCGGGCCACGTGAACCTCATCCCCCTCAACGAGGTGAAGGAGAGCCCCCTGCGGCCCAGCCGCCGGGTGGCGGCCTTCCAGAAGCGGCTGGAGTCCCACGGGATCACGGTGACCGTGCGGCGCAAGCTGGGCGGCGATATCGACGCCTCCTGCGGCCAGCTCCGGCGCAAACAGATGCTGGAACAGGGCCGTTCCTGACCGATCCAATACCCGGCTCCCGCTCCTCCCGCGCGGAGGGGGAGCATCCAAAATCAGCGCGGCAAAGAGGCTTTTCTGTTATGATAAGAGCATGGGGAATCACCGACAAAGGCTCGGTGAGACAACAGAATCAGGACGCCTATTATCTGGACGTCCTTTCCGATGACCTGGCAGTGGGCCTGGTCTGTGACGGGATGGGAGGCGCCCGGGCAGGCAATATCGCCAGCATGCTGGCGGTGGAGCAGTTCGTGGACACCCTCCAGCAGCTGCCGGAGGGGACTCCGGAGGACCCGGAAGCCCTGCTGGCCCGGGCCAGCGCCGGGGCCAACGAGGCGGTCTACCACCGGGCCCGGACCAACCCGGACTGCTCCGGCATGGGGACCACCATGGTGGCCGCGCTGGTCACCGGCGGCCGGGCCTATCTCCTGAACATCGGGGACAGCCGGGCTTACTACATCAGCGGCGACGGTATCCGCAGGATCACCCGGGACCACTCTCTGGTGGAGGATATGGTCCGGCGGGGCGATATCACACCGGAGGAGGCCCGCACCCATCCCCAGAAGAACCTGATCACCCGGGCACTGGGCACCGAGGAGCAGGTACGGGCCGACTTCTACCGGCAGAGCGTGAAGCCGGGAGACTGGCTCTTGCTGTGCTCCGACGGGCTTTCCAACGTGGTGAGCGACCAGGAGATGCTCTATGAGGTTCTCCACGGCGGACCTGCCGGGGAGTGCTGCCAGCGCCTGCTGGACATCACGCTGTCCCGCGGCGCGCCGGACAACGTCACCTGTGTCCTCTTTCAGTTTGAGTAAGGGAGGGTAATGACTATGGATCGCTACATAGGCAAATTACTCGATAACCGATATGAGATCCTGGAGCGGATCGGCACCGGCGGCATGGCTGTGGTCTACAAGGCCCGCTGCCACCGGCTCAACCGCCTGGTGGCCATCAAAATCCTCAAAGAGGAGCTGGCTCAGGATGAGGAGTTCCGCCGCCGCTTCCACGATGAGTCCCAGGCCGTGGCCATGCTGTCCCACCCCAATATCATGGCGGTGTACGATGTCAGCACCTCCAACGGCGTGGACTATATCGTCATGGAGCTGCTGGACGGTATCACCCTCAAGCAGTATATGCAGAAAAAGGGCAACAAGCTGAGCTGGAAGGAAGCGCTGCACTTTATCATCCAGATCATGAAGGCCCTGTCCCATGCCCACAGCCGGGGGATCATCCACCGGGACATCAAGCCCCACAACATCATGGTCCTGCGGGACGGCAGCATCAAGGTGGCCGATTTCGGTATCGCCCGGCTCACCTCAGCCAACCAGAATACCATGACCCAGGAGGCTTTGGGTTCGGTCCACTATATTTCCCCGGAGCAGGCCAGAGGCAGCCATATCGACGCCCGTTCGGACATCTATTCCGCCGGTGTGGTGCTCTACGAGATGCTCACCGGCCGCCTGCCCTACGAGGGGGACTCTCCGGTGGCGGTGGCCATCCAGCATATCAATTCCATCCCCCTGTCTCCCCGGGAGCTGGAGCCCGACATCCCGGAGGCCCTGGAGGCCATCACGCTGAAGGCCATGGCCTCCGACGTGAACAAGCGGTATATCTCGGCCGACGCCATGCTGGAGGATCTGGAGGAATTCCGCAAAAACCCCAGTATCAACTTTGATCTGCCGGA
>JALEZN010000124.1 GCA_022772585.1 Clostridiales bacterium | reverse complement strand
GCAGACATTAGTATAGCAAATTCCGGGGGATGTGTAAACCGCCAGTGGCCGGGGCAATATGCAGACTGCAGGGTTTTTGCTTGCATATCACCCCGGGAGCGGCTATAATGAAAGCCGCTCAATGGCCTGCGGGATTCCGCTGTACCCACCCGGATGGGACGGCAGGCGTCCGCAAAGCGGGCCGGAGGGCACATTAAAATTTGCGCTGTATCTCCCAAAGGGAGAACGGCAGCAGGAGGTTTTACAATTGAACAACACGCAAGGTCCCAACCGCGCCGCCCGGAGCTCGTCCATCCACGACATGGTACTCCTGGCCCTGTTCACGGCCATCATCTTCCTGATGGCCTACACCCCCATTGGTCTCATCGACCTGCCCCTCATCAAGGCCACCATCCTGCATGTCCCCGTCATCATCGGGGCCATCCTGCTGGGCCCCAGGAAGGGCGCGTTTCTGGGCGGGATGTTCGGACTGACCAGCCTGATCAAAAACACCATGGCCCCCAGCGCCCTGTCCTTTGCCTTTTCGCCCTTTATCCCGGTGCCCGGCACCCAGAGCGGCAGCCTCTGGGCTCTGGTGATCTGCTTTGCCCCCCGGATCCTGGTGGGTCTGGTGTCCGGCCTGGTGTACCGGGGCCTGACCCGTCTGCTGGGCAAAAAGGCCTGGAGCATGACCTTTGCCGCGGTGGCGGCCGCCGTCATCGGCGCGTTCTTCATGAACACCGGACTGGTGATGGGCCTTATTTACCTGCTTTTCAAGGATGCCTACGCCACCATGAAGGACATTCCCGTGAGCGCGGTGCAGGCGGCCATCCTGGGCGTGGTGGCGGCCAACGGTATCCCCGAGGCCATTGCCGCCGCCATTCTGGTACCCGCGGTGTCCATGCCGCTGCAGAAGGCCCTGAGGCGGGGCGCGGCCCAATAAAGACCGGAGGGAGAGACCAGTCATGATCCTGGCCCTGGATGTGGGAAATACCAATACCGTCATCGGCGGGTTCGAGGGGGAGAACCTCCGCCTGAGCCTGCGCATACAGAGCGACCGGAACAAGACGGCAGACGAATATGCCCTGCTGCTCCGGGGACTGCTGCTGGATAAGGGAGTGGATCTCTCCGCCGTGGAGGGTGGCATCATCTCCAGCGTGGTGCCTGAGCTGCGCTATGTGCTGAGCAAGGTGATGGAGCGGCTGACCGGGAAGAAATTCCTGGTGGTCAGCAATCAGATGGACCTGGGCGGCATGAAGATCCGCATGGACATCCCCACTCAGGTGGGCGCCGACCTGCTGGTGGACGCCGCCGCCGCCCTTTCCCTCTTCAAGCCGCCCCTGGTGGTCTTTGACATGGGCACCGCCACCACCATGTCGGTGCTGGACCCCGCGGGGGATTACATCGGCGGCGTCATCATCCCCGGCCTGCGTCTTTCCATGGACGCCCTCTCCGGCCGGGCGGCCCAGCTCCCCTTCATCAACCTGGATGAGCCACCCGCCCGCCTCATCGGCACCAACACGGTGGACTGCATGAAGGCGGGAGCCATCTACAGCAACGCCGCCATGCTGGACGGCCTGGCGGACCGGGTGGAGGAGCAATTGGGAGAGAAGGTGACGGTGGTGGCCACCGGCGGGCTTATGGGCGTGGTGGCTCCCTTCTGCAAGCGGGAGGTCCACTACCGGGAGGACCTGCTCCTCGTCGGCCTTTTGAGGCTTTACCATCTCAATTCCAGATAGCGAAAAAGGCTTCCCCGACCGCGGTCGGGGAAGCCTTTTATATTCAGACGGGAGCTCAGTCCTGGGGCTTGTCTCCGCCCCGGCAAAGGCGGCGGAAGGCGGCGGGCTCTTTGGCGGAGAAGGTGCGCTCCCCACCGGTGCGGGGGTCGGTCAGGGTCAGCTCATGGGCGTGGAGGCACAGCCGGCCCAGGGGCCGGGTGCGGGCGCCGTACTGCCGGTCCCCGGCGATGGGGTGGCCCATGTCGGCCATGTGGACCCGGATCTGGTTCTTGCGTCCGGTCTCCAGATCCACCTCCAGCAGGGCGTACCCTCCGCCGGAGGAGAGGACCTGATAGCGGGTGATGGCCTCTTTGGCATCCCGGCCCGGAGGGCCGGAGTAGACCAGATGAGTGCGGGTCTCCCGCAGATAGGAGACGATGCGGCCCCGGGATTTTTCGGGCACACCCTCCACCAGGGCCCGGTAGCCCCGGCGCAGGACCCGGTGCTCCCAGTCCTCCTGGAAGGCCAGCTTGGTCTCCTCATTCTTGGCGAAGAGCACCACGCCGGAGGTGTCCCGGTCCAGCCGGTGGACCACAAAGACCCGACCGTTTTTCTCCTTCTCCCGCATGTAGTCGGTGAGGATGTGGTAGGCGGTGCGGACCTTCTCCTTCTCATTGGCGATGGTGAGCAGGCCCGCGGGCTTGTCAATGACGATGATGTCCCGGTCCTCGTAGAGCACGGGGAAGGGCAGCTCGGCGGCGGGGGCGGCCTGCCGGGGGATGATGCCCACCTTGTCGCCGGGGACCAGAGGGTGGTCAAAGCGGGTGTAGTTCTTGCCGTTGACCCGGAACTGCCCGCCGGAGAGCATGGATTTGATGTTGTTGCGGGATTTTCCCTCCACGTGGGTGAGCAGATAGGGGAGCAAAGTGGTCTCCTCCTCCACGATCCCCACCGGGGTCAGCCGGTTCTTCTTCTCAGGCATAGCGTTCTCCTCTGCCCCGGAGCCCGGGGCCTGTTTTGGTGCGCGGTCCTTGCCGCGCGAATAAACCGCTTTGCGGTTTATTCAGCAGACATTATTATATGGGATATCCGCCGCCGGCGCAAGGGGCGGTATGGGACAAAAAAAGGAGAGCGCGCCGCGCTCTCCTTTTCATGCGCTTACAGGAACCGGGCGGCAAAGGCCACCCAGCCCTTCTTCTCCCACCGGTCCACGATGGTCATGCCGCTGCGCTCCAGAGCGGCGCTGACCTCATGGGCCCGGGTGTCGATGATGCCCGAGCACAGGAACACGGCGCCGGGGGCCATGAACCGGCGCACCGTGGCGGACAGGGGGATGATCACGTCGGCCACGATGTTGGCCAGCACCAGCTGATACTGCTGACCGGCCAGCTCGTCCACCAGGCCCTGGTCGGTGAGCACGTCGCCGGCAAGAACCCGGTAGCGGTCCTTGCCGATGCCGTTCATCCCGGCGTTCTCATAGGCCACGCCCACCGCCTTGGGGTCGATGTCCACCGCCACGGCGGAGGAAGCGCCCAGCCGCAGGGCCGCGATGGAGAGGATGCCGCTGCCGCAGCCCAGGTCCAGCACCCGGCCGCCGGGGACGGTGTAGCGTTCTACCCCGCCCAGGCAGAGCTGGGTGGAGGCGTGGCTCCCGGTGCCGAAGGTGAGGCCGGGGTTTAAATAGAGGGCGGTCTTTCCGGCGGGGACGGGCTCCTCCCGCTCCCACTCGGGCACGATATAGAGCCGCTCCCCCACCTCCATGGGCTTGTAATACTTCTGCCAGCTGTGGGCCCAGTCGTTCTCGCCCAGGGCGGCGGTGGTATAGGGCTTGTCCACGCCGGCCATCCACCTGGAGAGCTGCTTCTCTCCGTCGGCGTCGTCCGGGACGTAGAACTTGATACGGCACACGCCCCGCATCTTTTCCTGGAGCTCCTCGTCCACATAGTCCCAGTACTGCCGGTTCTGCTCCAGAAAACGCTGAAAATCGGTCTCGTCCTCGATGACCAGTCCGGTGACGCCGTTCATGGTCAGGCGGGCGGAGAGGTCGTCCAGCTCGTCATGGGCGGCGTCGATGGCCACCTCCAGCCATTTGATATCCTCCATCTCAGCGCTCCGATCCCAGGAAGAAGAGGGCCACGGTGCCGGGGCCGGTGTGGGCACCGATGACGGGGCCGATGTGGTTGTATACCACGTCCTTTACGCCAAAGCGCTTTTTGGCCTCCTCGCCCACGATCATGGCGTCCTCCAGGCAGTCGCTGTGGCTGATGAAGATGACCTGATCCTG
>JALEZN010000107.1 GCA_022772585.1 Clostridiales bacterium | reverse complement strand
CAATTTGCACTGAAATATGGTAAAATCATCCCTGGAAAATACGGCACGTCCAAGGGGAGACACGCCTTAAAACGGAACTTGCAGGTGCTTCGGCGCCTGACGGCGGTATTCGCCGCACCGCATGGCAATTATACGGGAATTTCCCCTCTTTTACAAGAGGGCGGAGCTTCCGTTTTTTTGTCGTGTGTCCGCATGGAGTCACCGTCTCCATCGCCGTGTAGGGGAGTACCCTGCACGGCGTTTTTGTCTTAGCCGGCATGGTAGTGAAGTAAGGCCGGCCGCCCACGGGGCGGGACATGCGCTCGTCGCGCGGGCCGCTTACCCAGCGGGGGCCGCAACACGGGGAGTCCTTACGCAGTGCCTGCGTTGACAGGGCCCTTCCGCGCTGCCTGTGTGGTGTCCCGCCCTACGTCTGCACCATGCGAGCGCGGCGAAAAGCCATCTTGAGCTTGATGGCACCGGGGGAGCGGCCCCCGTGTAGGGAAGGAGTCCAGAGGGAGGGCTGGGCCTCCCTCTGGACCTTTCTTTCCCCCTTTTCTTTCGTGAAAGAAAAGGGGCGCCGTCCGCGTAGGACGCCCGTCCGGCGAGGACAAACCCCCGTCCCCGCCCGCGGCGGGAAAAAACCGCCCCGCAGGGCGAAACTCGCAAAAAAGGCCCGCCGCGGAAAGACGCTCCGCGGCGGGCCTTCGTATATTTACTTCTTCTTGCTGGCGATGCGCATCCGGTCGCCGTGGTCCAGCACCCGCTTGCGCAGGCGCAGGTTCTCGGGGGTGACCTCCAGCAGCTCGTCGTCTGCCAGGAACTCCAGGCACTGCTCCAGGCTGAGGGTGCGGGGGGTGACCAGGCGCAGGGCGTCGTCAGAGCCGGCGGCCCGCATGTTGGTCAGCTGCTTTTTCTTGCAGACGTTGACGCTGATGTCCTCCTGCTTGGGGCACTCGCCCACAATCATGCCGCCGTACACGGGCACGCCTGCGCCGATGAAGAGGGTGCCCCGCTCCTGGGCGTTGAACAGGCCGTAAGTGACGGCCTCGCCGGTCTCGAAGGCCACCAGGCTGCCGGTGTTCCGCCGGGCGATCTCGCCCTTCATGGGGGCGTAATTCTCAAAGACCGAGGCCATGATGCCCTCGCCCTTGGTGGCGGTAAGGAACTCGTTGCGGTAGCCGAACAGGCCACGGGAGGGCACCAGGAACTGGGCCTTCATCCGCTCGCCCACAGGGTTCATGTCCAGCAGGTCGCCCTTGCGGCGGCCGAGGGCCTCGATGACCGAGCCGATGGCGTCGGCGGGCACGTCCACCACCAGGCGCTCGATGGGCTCGCACTTCTTGCCGTCGATCTCCCGGAAGAGCACGCGGGGGGGAGAGACCTGGAACTCATAGCCCTCCCGGCGCATGGTTTCGATGAGGATGGACAGGGACATTTCGCCCCGGCCGGCCACGTTGAAGGCGTCGGTGGAGTCGGTCTCGCTCACCCGCAGGGACACGTCCTTCAAAGTCTCGCGGAACAGGCGGTCCCGCAGCTGGCGGGAGGTGACAAACTTGCCCTCCCGGCCGGCGAAGGGGGAGTCGTTGACCGAGAAGGTCATCTCGATGGTGGGGGCCGAGATCTTCACGAACTCGATGGGCTCCACACAGTCGGGAGCGCAGATGGTGTCGCCGATGGTGATGTCGCCGATGCCGCTCATGGCGATGATGTTGCCGGAGGTGGCCTCAGTCACGGGCACCCTGCCCAGGCCGTCGAACTGGTAGAGGGAGACCGCCTTGGCCTTCTGAGCGGGGGCGTCGGGATCGTGGTAGTTGCACACCGCGATCTCCTGATTCTGCTTGATAGTGCCCCGCTCGATGCGGCCGATGGCGATCCGGCCCACAAACTCATTGTAGTCGATAGAGGAGACCAGCATCTGGAAGGGGCCCTCGTCGTCGGACTCGGGGCCGGGGATATAGTTGACGATGGTCTCGAAGAGGGGAGTCAGGTCGGTGCCGGGCACGTCGGGGGAATAGGAGGCAGTGCCCTGGCGGCCGGAGCAGAACAGGGTGGGGGACTCGAACTGCTCATCGGTGGCGTTCAGGTCCAGCAGAAGCTCCAGCACCTCGTCCATGACCTCGTGGATGCGCTGGTCAGGGCGGTCGATCTTGTTGACCACCACGATGACCTTGTGGCCCAGCTCCAGGGCCTTGGAGAGGACGAAGCGGGTCTGGGGCATGGGGCCCTCGGCGGCGTCCACCAGCAGGATGACGCCGTTGACCATCTTCAGGATGCGCTCCACCTCACCGCCGAAGTCGGCATGGCCCGGGGTATCCACGATGTTGATCTTCACGTCCTTGTAGTGGACAGCGGTGTTCTTGGCCAGAATGGTGATGCCGCGCTCACGCTCCAGGTCGCCGGAGTCCATCACCCGCTCCACCGTGGCCTGGTTGTCACGGTAAATACCGCCCTGCTTGAGCATTTCGTCCACCAGCGTGGTCTTGCCATGGTCGACGTGGGCGATGATGGCTACGTTTCTCAGCTTTGTGTTCTGCATAGTTGCACTTCCTCCTGTATGGCAAGACCACCGGACGCCCCCTTACCGGGGCCCTGTCCGGCGGACATATGAATAACGCGGGGAATGGAGACCCGGGCAGGGCAGAGCGGGGCTCTGTCCGGCCATTGGGAAGCGAAAAAACAGGATCTCTGTAATTCCGACCATTTATTATAACCGAATGCAATAAAGAGCGCAACTTTAATTCTCAAAAAAGTGTTGTTTCAGCTATTTTCCCAATGGAACGGGCCGTCCCGGCGGGAGACGCAGTCGGTTTTGCGGCGAAAGGAATCGCCATCCCGGCGGAGCGGAGAGCGTTGACACCGGCGGAGCTTTGGGTTACAATAGAAAAGTACTTCTCCCGGAGGGATAGGGCATGCCCTGATCGCTCAACTGGATGGGGTGTCCGCTTTTAAAGCGTATTTCCCGATTTTGTCATACGCGTCTGCAGCTCAGCCGGATAGAGCGGCCACATCCTAAGCGGCAGTTTGTTCGAGTCCTGCTAAGCCGGAAAACTGAATAATTCTTGTATATGCCTCCGTAGCTCAGTTGTATAGAGCGACCGCCTCCTAAGCGGTAGGCCACCAGTTAGAGTCTGGTCGGGGGTGCCAAAAGAAACGCTGCAAGCCTTTTTCCAAAGGCTTGCAGCGTTTTTTGTTCTCATTTCTCACGGCAGCCGGTTCTCCGAAGCTGGGAGGTTTTTATGCGCTGCATGATGTATGTTTGCTAATTGGATTTGAACGGTTTTCACCAGTTTGCTAAGAAAAAACGGGAGTTTGCTAATTTGAATTTCCCACCTTTTTCGAACTGCCTGCTGGCTGGTCGTGCCTGTTGGGAATCAGCGCGGCCAGGGCATCTGCGTCCATCGCGGGCGCTTTTTCTGTTGCTGCTGGCTGTATTGCAGTGCCGCCCTGCTGATAGAATTGCTGCTCTATTTCAGAAGTTAACATTCTTCGGTCCTCATCCAGAATGTACGCATAGCGTTTCGTGACTACAGGGCGTTCACCAGCTTCAGGATATCTTCCTCTGACCGAATGTAGGCCAGGGGGGTATATCTCATGGACTTCTTGAAGTTGATTAGATTAAGGCACTTGATACGGTATCATATTGCAGGTTTGAAAAACGGAAAGCCTGCAGCCTGGGCCAAACTTCGATCTTCCTGATGATACCGATCACAGTTCAGGGCGGTCCGGCTGTTTGCCAAGGGACTTCCTGGAGATACGGATACACGCTCCCTTCACGTTTGGACGCGATCCGCCGCTCTGTGTTCGCCGTTTCGGCGGCATTTTTCAGGGAAAAACCGGGAAAGATTGTGAAAAACGGCGCTATGCAGTCCTGCCTGAGATGGCTATAATAGTGCGGTATTTAAGCAAGACGGTGAAACGCCCTGAGGAGGGGATCTCTGTGACCAAGGACCTGACCAGGGGCAGCCCGATGCGGCTGATCCTGGGCTTTACTGTGCCGACGCTGTTCGGGATGCTGTTCCAGCAGCTTTACAATCTGGTGGACACCATGGTGGTGGGTAAGCTGCTGGGGGCCCGCGCCCTGGCGGCGGTGGGCGCCACCGGATCCATTAACTTTTTTGTCATCGGTTTCTGCATGGGACTGTGCAGCGGGTTCGCCATTCCGGTCGCCCAGCGGATGGGGGCGCAGGAGCCGGGAAAGATGCGCAGATGCGTGGCCAATGCCGCCTATCTGGCGGCCGCTTTCGCCCTGGTGCTGACAGTGGCTACCGGCCTTCTGTGCCGGACGATCCTGACGGCCATGAATACCCCGGCGGATATTTTTGAAGATTCCCGCGCCTACATTTTTATCATATTCATGGGCATCCCGGCCACCATCCTCTATAATCTGCTGGCGGGCATTATCCGCTCCTTGGGGGACAGCAGGACGCCGGTGTATTTCCTGGCCATGTCCTCCTTCCTGAATATTTTTCTGGACTTTGCCCTGATCCTCTGGTTTCATGCCGGGGTGGCGGGAGCGGCGGCAGCCACAGTATTGTCCCAGGGCGTATCCGGGGTGACCTGCCTGTTTTATATGCGGAAAAAGTACCCCATCCTGCACCTGAGCCGGGAGGAGCGGCGGCTGGACCTCCCCTCCTGCAGGGTGCTGTGCGCTATGGGGATCCCCATGGGCCTGCAGTATTCCATCACTGCCATCGGCTCCATCGTCCTGCAGACGGCGGTGAACGGACTGGGCAGCCTCTATGTGGCGGCGGTGGCCGCCGGGAACAAGCTCTTTCAGCTGCTGGCCTGTCCCTATGACGCCATGGGCGCCGCCATGGCCACCTACTGCGGCCAGAATGCAGGGGCCTGCCGGCTGGACCGGCTGGGCCGGGGCGTCCGGGCCTGTACGCTCATGGGATTTGTCTATGCCGTTATGGCCTTTGCCGCCATGCTGGTGTTGGCTCCCCAATGCGCTATGCTGTTTCTGGACCCCAAAGAACAGGAACTGACCCTGCTGGTGGATCTGACCAGCCGGTATATCGTCACCAGCTGCGCCTTTTTCTTTGCCCTGGCCCTGGTGAATATTTTCCGCTTTTCCATTCAGGGTATGGGCTTCAGCTCCTTTGCCGTCCTGGCCGGTGTGATGGAGATGGCGGCCCGGGCGGCGGCGGGCCGCTTCTTTGTCCCGGCCATGGGCTATACGGCGGCGTGCTTCGCCTCCCCGGCGGCCTGGGTGTGTGCCGACCTGTTTCTGGTGCCCGCATGTGCGGCGTGTATCCGCAGGCTGCGTAGGCTCTGCCCCGACCGGAAAGAGAACGCCTGTGAAGCCCGCATTGTTCCTGCGCCCGCGCGTGCAGGGACAGAACGGTGAGAGGATATCCGTGCCGTTTTTTGAGCCATGAAAAGGGGGCCTCCCATGGGAGGCCCCCTTTTTTCGTATGCTGTGGGGCGTTTTGACTAAATGTCAGGCCAGAAGGCCGGCCAGCTCGGACATGGCCCCGGTCTCCCGGGTCCCCAGGTCCCGGAGGATCCGGAGCTGGGCCTCCGCGGCGGCCTGGTAGACGGCGATCTCGGAGGAGAAGTCCCCGCCCGTCTCGTTATAGCGGGCAAAGATGCTGCGGGTGGCGGCGTCCACGTCGGCCTTGGCAAAGCCGATGCCGGTGCCCCAGTACAGGTTGTCCCGGTTGCCCTCGCCCCAGAGCATGTCGTCCTGTACGGCGATGACCTCGGGGGAGAAGTACATGGCATACCACTCCAGCACGTTGTTCACGGTCCAGGCGTACTCATCCACCGCGGCGGCCACGTCACCGGTCTCCAGACAGGCGATGATGTCCCGGCAGAGGCGGACGTTTTCCTGAGGCGCCTCGTGGGGAACGATGGGCCGCTCGTACATTAGGCCCAGAAGATGCTTCTGCGCGTATTCAAAGGCCTTCAGGTTCCGGTCGGTGAGCTGCATGCCCTCCCGGCGGAGAGAGGACACTTTTTCGGCGTCATTTTCCTCCAGGGCCCGGCGGTAATCCCGGTTGACCTGCTCGACCCGCTCCTTCATAGCCTGGGCGGCGGTGTTCAGCTCCTCCAGCGCGGAACGGAAAGCGGCCATGTCCACCCCGGCCTCGGCCATCAGCTCCTCGTCCATGGAGGCCAGCACCCGGTCATACTGGGCGGTAAAGTCCAGATAGAGGGCGGGAGTCTGGTCGATGTACATGGCCAGGGCGCCGTAGTAGCGGAGGTTGAAGTTCATGACGGCCTCGTTATAGGTATCCGGAGTATCGTACTGGCTGTGGTAGATGTCCACATAGAAGGGGAATACAGTCTCCATATCCTCCTGCAGCAGGAAGCCGTTGACGGTGGAGGGAACGCCTGCGGCATAATAGGAGAAGTCATCGGAGTAAGTGTAGGTCTGATAGCCCCCGGTAAGCACGCCGTCGGGGAAGCAGCCCTCCGGGTCAGGGGAGTACTCATATTCGTTGGCAAAGTAATCGAGCATAGTGAACATCTCGGGGGCGGAGTAGGTGCTGGTGTAGGTGTCAAACTCATAGGCGGGCAGCTCGAAGTTGATAAAGGCCAGGGTCCTGCCCACCCACTCGGGATGGACGTTGTTGATCATCTCCCAGGCGCCCACTGTCCAGTCGTACTGGGTGTAGGAAGAGCCCCACTCCTCGGCGCCGTGGAGGCAGAATACGATGTCGTTTTCAGGCTGGTAGCCGGAGTCGATCATGGCCTTTGCCATGGAGAGCACCAGGCCCACGGCGCAGTTGTCATCCTGGAAGCCCCAGAAATGCGCGTCGTAGTGTCCGCCCACGATGATCTGGTGGCCGGAGGACTTGCCCCTGAGTACGCCGGTGATGTTGTAGGTAGTGCCGGCGTCCACGTCCACCTCGTTGTCCACCGTCAGGGTGGCAGTGACGGGGCCGCTCTTCAGCTTCTCCTGCAGCTGGCGGGAATCGGCCAGACTGATGGACAGGGTGGGGATGTTGTCCGGGCCGCAGATATCCTGGCAGTTCAGGGCGTCATCGGCGATCTGGGCAAAGCCGCCGGTGTTGGCAGCCAGGACGGCGGCGGCTCCCTGGTGCTCGGCCTCCAGCATGGGATAGGTGATCCACCAGTCATTGCGCTGGTCGATATCGATGAGAACGATCTTGCCGGTCACGTCCAGACCCTCGTAATCCCACATGGTTCCCTTGCCCACATAGACCAGCTCGGCGGTGATGCCCTCCGCCGGGGTGGCGGCAGCAGCGTAGGAATAGACCGGATAGTCCTTTCCGTCCACGGTGAAGCTGGCGCCGTTGAACTGCCAGCGGTCGCACTGGGCGGCAGCCTTTTCCACATCGGTCAGGCCGATATCCTCCATCAGGCCGGCCAGATAATCGGCGGCGGCGTGTTCGGCGTCGCTGCCGGCATTTCGTCCGCCCTGCTCAGAGTTGAAGTAGGCGGGATTGGTGGTCAGTTCCAGGGCGGTCTCATAGGCAAAGCTGGGGGAGACGGCACTCAGATAGCCGGTGTACTGCTCCTCCAGAGAGGGCACAGCTGCCTGGACAGAAGTCTCAACGGGATCGGAAGGTGCGGGGCCGCAGGCCGAAAGGCCGGAAAGCAGGGCAAATGTGAGCAGCGCGGTCAGGACTTTTTTCAATCGTGTTTCCTCCTTGGATGAATAGATGGATCTATAAAAAAACAGGTGACACGTATGGAAACGTGTCACCTGTGAAAGCAAACGACCACATCCGCCCCAAACGGGCGGGAGGCCGGGACCGGCTGGCAGTTCAGAGTCTATACAGCAAAGATACTTTTACTACTCTTATTGACCGTTTCACAAGTTGACCTGTTCCAACTTATAAAATTTGAGCTTTTAACTCAATCAATAAGGCAACGAAAGTTGCCAACCCGCACCCGCGGTGCGGTCCCCGGCTCTTCGACGGGTTTTCGGCATTTGACCCGGCCGTCCGTGTAGCCTTGGCTCTCCCGGAGGAGAGCGGTCATTATCTTTGACCGGATAGACTCCAATCAGAAATTGGAATCAGTATAATATGGACCGAAGGGAAATGCAAGTATTTTTTGGGGCCGGAAAGCGCACTGCCTTTCCGGTCCGTGCCATTCGGCAGGTAGGGAATAAGTTCCGTTTATTTGGGTAAAAAGAGGAGAGAAGATATGGCGGGAAAGAGGTGCAGCCAAAGTGCATAAAAAGGGCAGCACATTTTTGTGAAAAACGAGAGCGGGAAATTGATTGGTAATGATTGAAATTGATTGGAGTGCATGCTATAATGGCGTCACAACAAATCAAAAACAATCAAATACAATCAGGAAGGGGCAAGACAGATGCTGGCAGAAGAGAGACTGGCGGCCATTTTGGCAGCAGTGGAAAAGCGGCGGGCCATCAGTGTGGCGGAGCTTTGCCGGGAGACCGGGGCTTCCGAGGCCACCATCCGCCGTGACCTGCTCCTGCTGGACCGGCAGGGCAAGCTGACCAAGGTCCATGGCGGGGCCATGGCTCTGGGCGGCGAATTTGATCCGGAGGAGCCCGACCTCCCTACGAAGGCCCAGCGACACGTGACCGAGAAGGACCGCATCGGGCGCTACGCCGCCGCTCTGGTCTACGACGAGGACTTTGTGTTCCTGGACGCGGGCACCACCACCCTGGCCATGGCCGGCTATCTGGGGGGCTCCAAGGCCACCTTTGTCACCACCGGCATCGCATGCGCACGGAAGCTGGGGGAGCTGGGGTGCAAGGTCTATGTGGTGGGCGGACGGCTCAAGCTGGGCACCGAGGCCATCGTGGGAGCGGAGGCCCTGGCCGCCATCGGGCAGTATAATTTCACCAAGGCCTTTCTGGGGACCAACGGCGTCGCCGTCCGGCAGGGCTGCACCACCCCGGACATCGAGGAGGCCGCCGTCAAGACCCGGGCGGCGGAGCAGGCCTACATGACCTACGTCCTGGCGGATTCCAGCAAGTTCGGAAAGGTCACCGCGGTGACCGTCTGCCCGCTGAAGGACGTGTGCATCATCACGGACCGTCTGCCTGAGGAGAGCTACCGGCAGTACGCGGTGGTCAAGGAAGTGGGGGTGGATGAGGAATGATCTATACTGTGACCTTTAATCCCGCCATCGACTATGTGGTGCGGATGGACGCCCTGGAGCCGGGGGCCGTCAACCGGACGGCGGAGGAACTGATCCAGTTCGGGGGCAAGGGCATCAACGTGTCCAGTGTCCTGCGGAATCTGGGGGTGGAAAATGTGGCGCTGGGCTTTCTGGCGGGTTTCACCGGCCATGCCATCGAGCAGGGCCTGTCCCGCTCCGGGGTGCGCACTGACTTTATCCACCTGGACCGGGGGTTCAGCCGGATCAATGTGAAGATCAAGGCCGGCACCGAGACCGAGATCAACGGCCGGGGGCCTGAGATCGGCCCTGAGGCGCTGGAGCAGCTCTTCCGCCGCCTGGAACAGCTGGGGGAGGGGGATGTGCTGGTGCTGGCCGGGTCCATCCCGGCCAGCCTGCCCGGGGATATCTACCAGCAGATCCTGGAGCGGCTGGATGGCCGGGGCGTGGAGGCAGTGGTGGACGCCGAGCGGGAGCTGCTGTGCAGCGTGCTCCAATACCGGCCCTTCCTCATCAAGCCCAACAGCCTGGAACTGGGGGAGATCTTTGGCCGGGAACTGCGTACCGATGAAGAGATCCGGGCGTGCGCCGCCGAGCTGCAGCAGCAGGGTGCACGGAACGTGCTGGTCTCCATGGCGGGGGACGGAGCCATCCTGCTGGACGAGACGGGAGCCTTCCACAAGATCGCCGCGCCCAGGGGGACCGTCCGCAACTCGGTGGGGGCCGGCGACTCCATGGTAGCCGGGTTTCTCACCGGGTGGTTCCGCACCGGGGACTACGCTGCGGCCCTGCGCATGGGGGCCGCGGCCGGAAGTGCCACCGCCTTTTCCGACGGACTGGCCACCCGGCAGCAGGTGGAAGTCCTTTTGAAGACCATGTAGACTACGTTGTTGAAACAGGAAAGGATGAGCGTTATGCGTATCACCGACCTTCTCAAAGCCGAGGGCGTTGCGCTCGGGGCCGCCCCCGCCGATCAGAACGCCGCCATCGACCTGCTGGTGAGCCTGCAGGACCGTGCAGGCAACCTCACCGACCGGGAAGCCTATAAGGCCGACATTCTGGCCCGGGAGGCCCAGGGCACCACCGCCATCGGCAGCGGCATCGCCGTGCCCCACGCCAAGAGCGCCGCGGTCAGGCGGCCCGGACTGGCGGCCATCACCGTCCCCGCCGGCGTGGACTACAACGCCCCCGACGGCCTGCCCTCCAGGCTCTTCTTCATGATCGCCGCCCCCAAGGCGGGGGCCGACACCCATTTGGAGATTTTGTCCCGGCTGATGGTCATGCTGATGGACGAGGCATTCTGCCAAAAGCTGCTGGCCGTCCGGGACGTGAAGGAATTTCTGGCCTGCATCGACCGGCAGGAGCGGGAGAAGTACCCCGATGAGGTCTCCGCCGCAGAGATCCCGGCGGAGGAGAGCGGAGAAGAAGGTTTCCGTATTCTGGCCGTCACCGCCTGTCCCACCGGCATCGCCCACACCTATATGGCCGCCGAGGCCCTGGAGAAGAAGGGGCGGGAGCTGGGCATCCCGGTAAAGGCCGAGACCCAGGGCTCCGGCGGGGCCAAGAACGTTCTGACCCGGGAAGAGATCGGGAAGGCCGACGCCATCATCATCGCCGCCGACAAAAAGGTGGACCTGGCCCGGTTTGACGGCAAGCACGTCCTCCGGGTCCCGGTGGCCGACGGCATCCACAGGCCGGAGGAACTGATCCGCAAGGCCGCGCAGGCCCCTGTCTACCACCATGTGGGCGAGACCGCCGGGGAGGAGGTCAGCGAGAGCCTGGGCCGGAAGCTCTACAAACAGCTGATGAACGGCGTCAGCCATATGCTGCCCTTTGTCATCGGCGGCGGCATCCTTATCGCGCTGGCCTTCCTGCTGGACGATCCCAGCATTGATTACGCCAACTTCGGCACCAACACCCCTGTGGCCGCCTGGTTCAAGAACATCGGCGGCACGGCCTTCAACTTCATGCTCCCCATCCTGGCGGGCTATATCGCCATGGCCATCGCCGACCGGCCGGGGTTGATGGTGGGCTTTGTGGGCGGCGCGCTGGCAGTTTCGGGGGCCACCTTTGCCGCGCCGGGCGGCGGCTCCACCTCCGCCGGCTTTCTGGGCGCCCTCATCGCCGGCTTTGCCGCGGGCTACCTGATGCTGGGCATGCGCCGCCTGTGCGACAAGCTGCCCCGGGCGCTGGAGGGCATCAAGCCGGTGCTCATCTACCCGGTGGCGGGCCTGGTGCTCATCGGCGTGTTCATGTGCGTGGTCAACCCCTTTGTGGGCATGCTGAACAATGCCCTTTACAGCGGCCTGGCCGCCATGAACGAGGGCAGCCGCGTCGCCCTGGGCTTCGTGGTGGCCGCCATGATGGCCATCGACATGGGCGGCCCCTTCAACAAGGCGGCTTACCTCTTCGGCACGTCCACCCTGGCTGCGGCCGACATCGCTGCCGGAGGCTCCGGCGTCATGGCGGCGGTGATGATCGGCGGTATGGTGCCCCCCATCGCCATCGCCCTGGCCACCACCTTCTTCAAGAATCGCTTTACCGAGGAGGAGCGCAAGTCCGGCCCGGTGAACTATATCATGGGCCTGTGCTTCATCACCGAGGGCGCCATCCCCTTTGCGGCCTCGGATCCCCTCCATGTGCTGCCCGCCTGCATTGCGGGTTCCGGCGTGGCCGGAGCGCTGTCCATGCTCTTCGGCTGCGCCTCCCCTGCGCCCCACGGCGGCCTGTTTGTATTCCCCGTTATGCACAACGCACTGATGTATATCGCGGCGCTGGCCATCGGCTCTGCTGTGGGCATGGTGCTGCTGGCCCTGCTGAAGAAAAAGAGAAACTGAAACCGGGGCCGCGCCCCGCAAGAAAAGAAAGGAAGATCTGACATGGTATCCGCCAAAACTGCCGTCATCAACCCCATGGGCATGCACATGCGCCCCGCCCAGCTGTTCGTTAAGACCATCACCCCCTTTGCCTGCGACGTGACCATTATTGCCAACGGCCGGGAGATCAACGCCCGGAGCATCATGAACCTGATGGCCGCCTGCATCAAGCAGGGCGCCGAGATCGAGATCCGCTGCGACGGCGAGCGGGAGGACGAGTGCCTGAAGGCCGCCGTGGCCCTGGTGGAGTCCGGCCTGGGTGAGTAAGGCCCGGCCCCCGCTGAACATCTTTCAACAGAAAGGAACATGACGATGGTATTACGTGGCGTTGGCGCCTCCGCGGGGATCGGGCTTGGGACCGCGGTGTGTGTCCGGGAGCAGGACCTGGACTACTCCCACGTGGCCTTTTCCGGACCGGAGCGGGAGAAGGCGCGGCTGAAGGCGGCAATGGAGACCTTCTGCGCCAGGACCCAGGCCATGGCCGATGACGTGAAGGCCCGGGTGGGAGAGAAGGAATCGGAGATCCTCTCCGGCCAGATCGTGATGCTGGGCGATCCCTTTCTGCTCTCCCAGATGGAGGAGCAGATCGACGGCGGGGCCTGCGCCGAGGCCGCGCTGGACGCCGTGTGCCGGTCATTCATCGACATGTTCTCCGGCATCGACGACGAGATGATGCGCCAGCGTGCCACCGATATCGAGGACATCCGCACCCGCATGCTGGGCATCCTGCTGGGGAGCGGGAACGTGGATCTCTCTGAGCTGCCGGAACACACCGTGCTGGTGGTCCATGACCTGACGCCCTCCATGACGGTGGGCCTCCGGCGGGAAAACGTGGAGGCCATCCTCACCGAGGTGGGGGGAAAGACCAGCCACTCGGCCATCCTGGCCCGGGCGCTGGAGGTGCCGGCGGTGCTGGGCATCCCCGACCTTCTTTCCGAGACCAGGGATGGGATGCTGGTTATCGTGGACGGCGGGAAAGGGTATGCCATGCTGGACCCCAATTCCGGCATACAGGAGGAATATCTGGAGCGGCGCAGGAAGCAGGACCGGGAAAAGCTGCTCCTCCAGCTCTACCGGGGACGGGACACAGTGAATGCCGACGGAAGGCGGGTGGACCTGTACGCCAACATCGGCGGCGTGGCCGACGCCGCGGCCGCCGCGGCCGCCGGGGCGGAGGGGATCGGCCTGTTCCGCACCGAATTCCTCTTTATGGACCGGACCGCCCTTCCCACCGAGGAGGAGCAGTATGAGGCCTACCGCACGGTGGCCGGACAGATGGCGGGCAGAGAGGTCATCATCCGCACCCTGGACGTGGGCGGGGACAAAGGCATCCCCTATCTGGAGATGGAGAAAGAGGAGAACCCCTTCCTGGGATACCGTGCCATCCGCTACTGCCTGGGCCGTCCCGAGCTCTACAAGGTGCAGCTCCGGGCCCTGCTGCGGGCGGGGGCGGAGCACCGCAACATCAAGATCATGCTGCCCCTGGTCTCCGGCGTGCAGGAGCTGCGGGCGGCCCGGGCCCTGCTGGAGGAGTGCAAGGCCGAGCTCACCGCCGAGGGGCGGGAATTTGACGGCCGCATCCCCCTGGGCGTGATGATCGAAACCCCCGCCGCCGCCCTTGTGGCCGACCTGCTGGCCCGGGAGGCCGACTTCTTTTCCATCGGCACCAACGACCTGACCCAGTATACCGTGGCGGCGGACCGGGGCAACGCCAGGGTAGAGGGGCTGTACTCCCCCTTCCATCCCGCCGTGCTGCGGAGCATCCGCAGTGTGATCGCCGCCGGAAAGGCTGCGGGCATCCCGGTGGGCATGTGCGGGGAGGCCGCCGCCGACCCGGCCATGATCCCGCTGCTGCTCGCCTTCGGACTGGACGAGTTCAGCGTCAGCCCCTCCGCGGTGCTGGCCGTCCGCAGGGAGATCGGGCGCTGGAGCGACGCCGCCGCCGCCCGCACCGCCGATGCCGCCATGGTCCTGGACGACAGCCGGGCGGTGGAGGAGTACCTCCGTTCCGCCGCGCCGTAAGAGCGGCATAGAAAATCGAACCGTGCCCCTGCCGGACGCCGCCGTGTCCGGCAGGGGCTTTTTGCCTGCCCGGGGCCGGAGAATTTTCAGAAAATTTTAAGGACCCATGTCGCAAAACCTGTTATACTATTCGCAATGAAAAGCAGACATGATTTTAATTGCGCCGGCACAGCCGGCGAAGCCGTTCAATGCCAAACCCGCAAAAATCCAATGGATTTTTGCGCCCACGGCTGTGGCCGTGGGATTAAAATGCAATATATTGCATTTTAATTTGGAGATTGGTATTATAATGGAGAAAAATCAGCCGGAAAGACGGCGCAGGGGAGAGATGGCGTATGGCACAGGCGGCGCGGGGCGGAAAGCGGGTGGCGCCCAGAGCAAAAAGACGGAAAAAGGGGCGCAGCCCCCTGCTTCTCCCCGGAATACTGGCGGTGGTCGTAGTGCTCCTGCTGGGCGTCAAGCTGGGGCTGGAGCGGTTTTCCACAGCCGGAGAGGAGACGCGGGAAAAGCATCCCGCCCCCGAGTGGGTCACAAAGGAGTATCTGCCGGTGAATCCCTTCTCCCGTCCCGGGACCGGGCTGGAGGAAGTGAACGGCGTGGTGGTCCACTATGTGGGTAATCCCGGCACCACGGCGGAGCAGAACCGCAGCTTCTTCGCCGGCCTGGCCGAGCAGACCGAGGGGGCGGAGAATACGGTGTCCGCCAGCAGCCACTTCCTCATCGGACTGGACGGGGAGATCATCCAGTGCATCCCACTGGACGAGTGGGCCTACTGCACGGGGGAGCGGAACCGGGACACCATCTCCATCGAGTGCTGCCACCCGGACGACGGGGGAGCATTTACCGACGCCACTTATCAGTCCCTGCTGCGGCTGGTCCGGTGGCTCCAGGAGGAATTTGACCTGGACGGGGAGCAGATCATCCGGCACTATGACGTGACCGGAAAGGAGTGCCCCCGCTACTACGTTCAGCACCCGGAGGCATGGGAACAGTTCAAGGCTGACCTGGAGCAGACCGGGACCTGAGCCCGGCCTGCCCGGCGGAAATGGGAAAAGAGAGGGGGAGCATAAAAATGTTCGGAGCCATCCTGGGCGACATCGTGGGCAGCCCCTACGAGTTCGACTGCAATAACATCAAGACCAAGAATTTTCCGCTGTTCAGCGGCCGCTCTGTGTTTACCGATGATTCCGTGATGACCCTGGCGGTGGCGAAGGGATTTATGGATGCTCCCCCCGGTGCGGATGATGATACCATCCGGCAGAGCATCGCCCGCGCCATGCACGAGCTGGGCCGGCGGTATCCGGATGCCGGCTACGGGGCGCGGTTCGGCGCCTGGCTCTCTTTTGAGGGAGCCGGACCGTACAACAGCTTTGGCAACGGCTCGGCCATGCGGGTGTCCTCAGCCGCCTGGCTCTGCGATGATCTGGCTTCTGTCCGGCATGCGGCCCGGCTTTCTGCGGAGGTGACCCATAATCATCCGGAAGGCATAAAGGGAGCCGAGGCCACCGCGGCGGCCATTTTCCTGGCCCGCACCGGCCATAGCAAGGGTGAGATCAGGGACTGCATCGAGGGTACCTTCGGCTACGACCTGAGCCGCACCTGCGATGAGATCCGCCCGCACTACCGCCATGTGGAGAGCTGCCAGGAGACTGTGCCCGAGGCCATTACCGCCTTTCTGGAGGGGGAGAGCTTCGAGGATGTGCTGCGCACCGCCGTCTCCCTGGGGGGCGACAGCGACACGCTTACCGCCATCGCGGGGAGCATCGCCGAGGGGTACTACGGCGTCGATGAGGGCTGGAAGCAGGCGGCCTTCTCCCGCCTGCCGCAGGACCTGGCCCAGATCCTGCGCCGCTTCGACCTTGCCTGGGGCGTCATCCCGGAGCGGGAGCTGGACCCGGTCCACGAGGCCATCCTCTTCGCCGAGCGGGCCCACCGGGGGCAGAAGCGCAAGGGCAGTGATATCAGCTACATCACCCATCCCATGGAGGTGCTGCAGATTCTGACGGCCATGGGCGCCGGGCGGGAGGTGCAGATCGCCGGCCTTCTCCACGATACGGTGGAGGACACCGGCGTGGTGCTGGAGGATGTCCGCGCCGCCTTCGGCGACCGGGTGGCCGCGCTGGTGGCGGCCCACACCGAGGACAAGAGCAAAAGCTGGAGGGAGCGCAAGCAGCACACACTGGATATGCTCAAAACGGCGGACCGGGACACCCGGCTGCTCATCCTGGCCGACAAGGTGTCCAACCTGCGGAGCATGGCCTCCGACTACAGCCGGATGGGCGAGGCGCTGTGGGACCGCTTCAAGGCCCCCAGGGAGCAGCAGTCCTGGTACAACAGCGCCATGCAGGACGCGCTGTACGACATGCAGTTCGACCCCGCCGCCCGGCAGGTGTACCGGGAGATGGCGGACCTCTGCAGGGACCTGTTCATGACCTGGTACGCCGACATGGAGGCCCGGACGCTGTACCGCTCGGCCTGCGGCGGAGCGACCTGCGTGTTCCGGAGCGATGTGGGCGAGTGGGAGCCCTTTGAAGGGGAGATCCCCCTGCGCGCCGTCCGGGTGCCCCGGCTCCGGGCGCAGCGGCTGGAGGAGTTTTGGCACCGGGAGGATGCTCCCGGCAGGCCCCACCCGGCGGAAGAATGACATAAATAAAAAAGGCTCCGTTCCGAACTTCGGAACGGAGCCTTTTTGGCGAGAGCAGGTAAGAATCGAACTCACCAAGGCGGGATCGCCGCCCTCTACGGTTTTGAAGACCGCGGGGCTCACCAGATACCCTTCTGCTCCCATATCATCCGCTGTACAGGCCGCTATTGAGGACGGCCGCATACAGCAGATGTTATTATAGCTGAAAACCGGGAAAAGGTCAACCGGAACCGTATCACTTTTCCCATAAAACCCCTGGAAATTTTGCGTCAGGGACGCTTGACCAGGACCCGGACGTCGCCGGTCTTGCGGGTGACGCCGGTGCCGTCCCAGTACTCCAGCAGGGCCAGGGCGTACTTGCGGGAGATGCCCAGGGCGTCCCGGAACTCGGCCAGCAGCAGCTCGGGCTTCTGGTCGAAGAGGGAGAGGAGGCCGGCCGCGGCGGACTGGTAGTGGTCCTTCCGCAGCAGAATCTGGGGCGTCAGGGCCACCAGGTCTCCGTCGTACAGCAGGCGCTGCACCACCTGACGGGCGCCGTCCTGCTTTTTGCCGAAGGAGGAGAGGATATCGTCCAGATTCTCCGGGCTGAGTCCGGCCTTGCCGTACAGGTCCAGAAGCTGGTCCTTCAGTCCGGAATAGAAGGAGTTCCACACCACCTGGAAGTCGGGCAGGGCGATGGTGGGGCCCTCCAGCCGCAGGCCCCGGTGCCGGGCGTAGTAGTCCACCAGAGCGTCGATGGCCACGGGGGAGGCGGTGGGCAGCAGCTTGCCCCGGAACTCACCCCGGTTCATGCCGGGCTGCAGGGGCTGGGATTTGTGGTAGCTGCCCAGCAGCTTCACAGCCTTGTCCCACAGGGCCTCCACCGTGTCGTGGTCCACATAGCGGCCGCCCAGCTCCACCACCTTCCCCTCCTCCATCAGAAGGGAGAGGGCCTCGTCCAGCTCGGCCTCGGTGAGGCCGGCGGCCTTGGCCAGATCGTGCTTTTTCAGCATGGAGGAGCCCGCCTGGCGCAGGGCCTCCACCACCTGCTTCTCCGAGGAGCCGGAGGCCCGGGCGGCCAGACCCTCCAAAACCTTGGGGTCGCTGCGCTTGTGGCGGCCGGGATCGGCGTTGAGGATCACGCCGCCGCCCACGGTGACCATGGGGGAGAAGAAGCGGACCACATAGTGGTCGCCGTTCTTGACGGCCACATCCTCCTGGAACCGGAGCTGGGCAAAGCCGGTGCTGCCGGGCTCCAGAATATCCTGCCCCAAAATCACGCATTTACACACCAGCTCCCGGCTGCCATGGTGAAAATGGAGCTGGGTGTCGTTCTTGATGGGATAGGGAGAGTCCTTCAGAACGGTGAGCTGCACATCCATCTGGCGGGAGAGGACCATGGAGCCGGGCTTGGCCACCGTGTCTCCCCGATGGATATCGGCCTTGTCGATGCCGGACAGGTTGACGGCCACCCGCATGCCGGCGCTGGCCCGCTCTTCAGGCTTGTCGTGGTTCTGAAGGCCCCGGATGCGGGCCTTCTTCCCGGAGGGGTAGATGCAGACCTCCTCCCCCAGCTGCATGGAGCCCTCGATGAGGGTGCCGGTGACCACGGTGCCGAAGCCGTCTACCGAAAAGACCCGGTCCACCGGCAGGCGGAAGGGCCGGTCCTGGTTGCGCTGCTCGGCGCCCTCCACCAGCTGGACGATGAGGGCCTTGAGCTCCTCGATGCCCTGGCCGGTGTAGGAGGAGACGGCGATGATGGGCGCGTCCTGCAGGAAGGTGCCCTGGACGGTCTCCCGGGCCTCTTCTTCAATGGCCTCCAGCCACTCCTCATCCACCATGTCGGCCTTGGTGACCACGATGATGCCGTTCTGCACCCCCAGCAGGGAGAGGATGCCCAGATGCTCCCGGGTCTGGGGCATAAAGCCCTCGTCGGCGGCGATGACCATGAGCACCACGTCCATGCCCGCCGCGCCCACCAGCATATTGCGGATGAACTTCTCATGGCCGGGCACGTCGATGATGCTGGCGGTCTGGCCGTTGGGCAGGGTGAGCTGGGCAAAGCCGATCTCGATGGTGATGCCCCGCTTCTGTTCCTCCTTCAGCCGGTCGGTATCCACGCCGGTAAGAGCCCGGGTCAGGCAGGTCTTGCCGTGGTCCACATGGCCCGCGGTGCCGATGATGATATGCTTCATAATGGGGAACTACCTCCTGTGCTTATCGGTTGAACAGACGGCTGAGTGCGGCTTCGATCTCGTCCCAGTCGGCGGCGGTGAGGGTGCGCACGTCCAGTACATAGCGGTCCCGGCGGATGCGGCCCACGATGGGGGGCTCGCCCAGGCGGAGACGCTGCTCCAGCTGGTCCACCGTCATGGCGTGGGGCGAGAGCTCCACCACCCAGGTGGGAAGGGGAACGCCGGGCAGGCTGCCGCCCCCCACCTCGCCGTTGTCGGCGGCCACGGTGAAGGCGCAGTGGGCACCGAACCGTTCCTCCAGGGCGGAGGCCCGGGACCGGGCCTCCCGCTCCAGCTCCTCCGGCCGGGCGCCCAGCATGGAGAGCACCGGGATGCTCCGGGCGGCCAGGGCCGGGTCCTGATAGAAGCGCAGAGTGGTCTCCAGCGCGGCCAGGGTCAGCTTGTCGATGCGGACCACACGGGCGAACTGGTTTTTCTTCATGGCCTCGATATAGGCCTTTTTGCCGATGGCGATGCCGGCCTGGGGGCCGCCCAGCAGCTTGTCCCCCGAGAAGCAGATCACGTCGGCCCCGGCACGCATGCTGTCCTCCACCGTGGGCCCGGCGGGCACGCCCAGGGCCGCGTCGGAAAAGAGGGCGCCGCTGCCCAGGTCGTGGAACACGGGTACGCCGAATTCCCGGCCCAGGGCAGTGAGCTCACCGATGGAGACCTCCTCCGTAAAGCCGATGATCTGAAAATTGCTGGTGTGTACCTTGAGCAGGATCTGGGCGCCCTGCTCCTCAATGGCACGGCGGTAGTCGGACAGGTGGGTCTTGTTGGTGGTGCCCACCTCGATGAGCTCGGCCCCGCTGCGGGCCATGATCTCGGGCACCCGGAAGGAGCCGCCGATCTCCACCAGCTCGCCCCGGGAGATGGCCACCTTTTTCCCGGCGGCCAGAGCCGAGAGCATCAGGAACACGGCCGCGGCGTTGTTGTTGACGGCCAGGGCCGCCTCCGCGCCGGTGAGGGAGCAGAGCAGCCGGTCCACGTGAGAGAAGCGGCTGCCCCGGGCGCCGCTGTCAATGTTGTACTCCAGGTTGGAGTAGCCCCGGGCGGCGTCATAGACCGCCCGGGCCACCGCCTCCCCCATGGGGGCGCGGCCCAGGTTGGTGTGGAGCACCACACCGGTGCCGTTGATCACATGACGCAGGTGGGGACGGCAGGCCTGCGCGGCCCGGCGGACCGTGTCCTCCGCCAGGGCGTCCAGGGTGGGAAGAGCGGCGGCCGAACCGTCCAGGATGGCCCGGCGCAGGCTGTCCAGCGCCGTCCGGGCGGCCTCCTTCAGGGCGTGGTAGGGCAGTTCCTCCTGGGCGGAGAGAATGGCAGGGTGGGCGAGGAGCACGTCCATCTTGGGAAGCTGCTGCAAAAGAGTCTTGTCCATAGGCGGGAGATCCTCCATTCACGGGAAGCGGTCCCGGTAATATATGCAGACCATGCGGAAAAGCGGCGCGGTTCACTGAGAATATTATAATGCGTACCGGACGAAGCCGCAATGCGGTTATGCGGTAAACGTTATTATAATGTCTGCTGAATAAACCGCTTTGCGGTTTATTCGTGCGGCAGCAGCCGCACAATTCGATCAAAAGGGCCATTCTCGGCCCTTTTGATCGAATTCAGGCATTGTTACAATGCGTATTTCCGATGAAGCGCACAGCGCTTCATCGGAACGTGCAAGGTTTTTGGGCGGTTTCGCCCAAAAACCTTGCACCCGAACAAAGTTGTTTGGTCTTGTAAGCCTTGGCTTTCAAGGCCTACAGCTTTGTTCAGTACGCATTATTATAACACAGGGAGAAGGCAAGTAACAACCCCGAGCCGCCCCCTTTGCAGGAGAGAAAAGAGAGCATCGGGCAAAATGGGACGCGGCGCCGGAAACCGGCGCCGCGTCCTTTGCTGTCACGCATATATTTGTGAGGGGGGAAAGAGAAAAAGCAAGAATGATCAGACGGCCGCAGCCGCATGCTGCCGCAGGTCCAGGTCCACCATACGGAAGACATAGAGGGAATCGGTAATGATCTTCACGGGCTTGGTGAAATCCAGGGCGAACAGGCCCACGAAGGAGCGTGCGTCCACCTTGATGGATTCGTCCTGATTGGCGATGAACACGTCCTTATCCGCCATGCTGGCGAGACGCTGGAAGGCGGCAAGCTCTTCAATGGAATTGAATTTCTTTTCGATGACCATAAGTCATACCTCCTTGTTCGAACGAGAGTATATCACGGAGCAAATAATCAATCAATAGTAAACTTATATAAAGATGGTAGGAAATTAAAAGCGATATACAAGCAGAATAGATGGTCATATATAATGTAAGGTTAATGTAAAATGAAATTTACAGATTATAAGGAGGAAATATCGAATAAATGTAAAAAGAAAAATGAATTGAGGAAAAATAAAAGGTCCGCGCCGTTTTGCGGCGCGGACCTGGTCCTGTCGTGCGGAGGATGCTTACCAGCGCTCCATCTCCTGCAGAAGCGCCGCGGAGTCGGTAACAATCTCTACCGGCTGGGAAAAGTCCAGGGCATAGATGCCCATGGGAGATTTGACATTCAGGCTGATCTCCCCGTCCAGAGAGCGGATGATGACTTCTTCGGGTACGGTGAGCGCCAGATCCCGGAGACGCTGGATGTCCTCCGTGGTGGAGAACGTCTTTGTAATGACCATCGGTGATTCCCCCTGTTGTACATTCCTGCTGTTATTATACTACACGGGCTGAAAAAGTGAAAGATTATATGAGTTTTTTTCGGCCAGTTTTGAGCGGTGAAAACGGTAGCATTTTGGTAAAATGGCCAAGAATATTTCACCTTCCAAAGTAAGGGAACGAAGGGATCACCGCATCAGGGAGCATACCAGCTCGGTATAGCGGGCGGGATCTTCGATGGGCAGGCCGGCGATGAGCAGGGCCTGATGGTAGAGCACCTCGGCGTAGGTCCTGGCCTTGTCGGGGTCGTTTTCCATGGCCTGCCGCAGGGCGGCGAAGGCTTCGGAATCGGGGTTGAGCTCCAGCACCCGCTGGGCCTTCATCTCGCCGGCGTGCTCGGGGTCGGTGCGGCGGAAGTACTTTTCCATCTCCAGGGTGACGGGACCGTCGGCCGTCATGCACACCGCGCCGGTCTTGAGGATGCGGGAGATCCGGGCCTCCTTGATCCGTTCGCCCAGGGCCTCCTTGACAAAGTCCAGCACGTCCTTGTTGTCCTGGGCCTTCTTTTCGGCGTCGGCCTTCTCCTCGTCGCTTTCAGGCAGGGCGTCCTGGTCGTTCACCGATTTGAAGGCCTTGCCGTCCAGCTCGCCCAGCATGTTCATGATGAACTCGTCCGGATCCTCGGTGAGATAGAGGATCTCGTAGCCCTTGTCCAGGATACGCTCGGTCTGGGGGAGCTGAGCGATCTTGTCCACGCTCTCGCCGCTGGCGTAGTAGATATAGGGCTGGTCCTCGCCCATCCGCTCCTTGTACTCGGCCAGGGTGACCAGCTTGCCCTCCTTGGAGGACCAGAAGAGCAGCAGGTCCTTCAGCAGGTCCTTGTGGGCGCCGTAGTCCCCCAGGATGCCGTATTTGATCTGGGTGCCGAAGGCCTTCCAGAACTGCTCGTACTTCTCCCGCTCCTCCTTCTGGAGCTTCATGAGCTCGTTTTTGATCTTCTTCTCCAGGTTGGAGGCGATGACCTTCAGCTGGCGGGTATGCTGGAGCATCTCGCGGGAGATGTTCAGCGAGAAGTCCTGGGAGTCCACCACGCCGCGGACAAAGCGGAAGTGGTCGGGCAGCAGGTCGGCGCACTTGTCCATGATGAGCACACCGGAGGAGTAGAGCTGCAGGCCCTTCTCATATTCCCGGGTGTAGAAGTCATAGGGCGCGTGGGAGGGGATATAGAGCATGGCCTTGTAGTCCACAGCGCCCTCGGCGCTGACGTGGATGACCTTCATGGGATCCTCCCAGTCTCCGTACTTCTCCTTATAAAACTGGTTGTACTCCTCCTCGGTCACCTCGCTCCTGGGCCGCTGCCACAGGGGTACCATGGAGTTGAGGGTCTCCCACTCGTCGTAATCCTCCCACTCGGGCTTGTAGTCGTCGCCGGCGTCCTCGGGGCGGGGCTTCTGGCGGGACTTGTGCATGAGCATGACGATGGGATAGTGGATATAGTCGGAGTACTTTTTCACCAGGTCAGCGATGCGGTACTGCTCCAGATACTCGTCATAGTGGTCATCCTCGGTGTTGGGCTTGATGTGGAGGATGATGTCGGTGCCGGCGCCCGCCTTCTCGCAGGGCTCCATGGTGTAGCCGTCCTCGCCCTCGGACTCCCAGCGCCAGGCCTCGTCGCTGCCGTAGGCCTTGGAGAGGACGGTGACCTTGTCGGCCACCATGAACGCGGAGTAGAAGCCCACGCCGAACTGGCCGATGATGTCCACGTCGCTCTTGCCCTCGCCGTTCTCCCGCTGGGCCATGTCCTGCTTGAACTGGAGGGAGCCGCTCTTGGCGATGGTGCCCAAGTTGGACTCCAGCTCGTCACGGGTCATGCCGATGCCGTTGTCCGAGATGGTCAGGGTGCGGGCGATCTGGTCGGGAGTGATGGTGATCTTGAAATCGGAGCGGTCCAGCCCCACCTGGTCGTCGGTGAGGGCCTTGTAGGCCAGCTTGTCCACCGCGTCGCTGGCGTTGGAGATGAGCTCCCGGAGGAAGATCTCCTTGTGGGTGTAGATCGAATTGATCATCAGGTCCAGCAGCCGTTTGGATTCGGCCTGAAACGCTTTCTTTTCCATGGTGTGTGCGCCTCCATATAAAAACATAATTTGTTAACCGAAATGTTAGCACTCTGAATGGATGAGTGCTAAACGTATGATAGCCCTTCGCATGGAAAATTTCAAGGGGGTTCAAAAAATGTTTACAAATTCGGGCGGGCGGAAAAAGGCCCCGCCTTTCCGACAGGCGGGGCACAGTACAGGGCTTACAGCATCCGGATCAGGCCAAGAAGCAGCAGATGTACGGGATAGAAGGAATAGAAGAGGATACGAAGGCCCCTGCCGTGGGGCCCCTGACGGCCCCGGTAGAGCCAGATGGGGATGAGGGCCAGCAGGGCCAGCCCCTGCCGGGGCAGAAGAACGGTATGCCCGGCCAGGACGAACTGGTAACAATAGCCGCTCAGAATGTCCAGATTGATCCACGCCAGGGCCAGCGCCTGGCCGGCAAACTGCCGCCATCCGCGGCCCCGGAAGAAGTAGAAGGCCAGAACGGTGAACACCCCGGCGAAGTGGTAGTCCGCCATGGACAGAAGCCCCAGCACATAGCCCAGCGCCAGTGTGCCCGCCCCGGTCAGCAGCCGTACCCACAGCCGACCGGTGGCCCTGGCCCGTTCGTTGAGCCGGATGAGCAGCAGCGCGATGAGGAAGGTCCACAGCACGTTCTGGTGGAAGGGGTAGAAGACCGTACCGCCCATAACCAGATCAAAGGGAACCTCGGAGAGCAGAGCGCACAGCAGCAGCCGCCCCACATAGCGGCGCAGGCTTCCGGTATGAAAGTAGCCCTCCACGATCAGAAAGGCGAAGATGGGAAAGGCCAGGCGGCCCACGCAGGTGAGCCAGTCGTTCCCCGGGACCACGGTGGCCCACAGATGGTCGCAGAGCATGCACACCATGGCTATGACGTGCAGCGACATGGAGGTAGTCTCAAAACGGCGGCTGGATCCCATGGTGCAGCGCTCCTGTCATTAGAAAATATGGGGCATGTCCCCTTGAAGCCATGATACAATACGTCCGGCGGATCTGCAAGCCGGAACGGCATTCTGCATCCCTGCTTTTCATACCGGAAAAACTGTGATAAAATAAAAAAATTCTGACAGATAAGGCGAGGTCGGGCCATGGAACTGGCAAAGGTACAAAAACTGGAGCTGCCCGCCGGGCGGAGGGTGCTGGCGGTCAGCGATATCCACGGGAATCTGGATTTTTTTCAGGCTCTGCTGAGGCAGGTGGGCTTCTGCCGGAACGACATCCTCATCATTCTGGGGGACGTACTGGAAAAGGGCGAGCGGGGATTGGAGACCCTGCGCTATGTGATGGAGCTGCAAAAGGACTACGAGGTCCACATGCTCTGCGGCAACTGCGACAACCTGGCCTATAATTTCGTGGACGAGATCCCCGACATCCCGCCGGAATTCTACGATAACTATGTGTTCGGCTGGGGGAGGAAGTGCGTGCTCCGGCAGATGGCGGAGGAGACCGGCACACGGCTGGAGAGCCCCGCGGACTTCCCCGCCCTGCGGCAGGTGATCCGGGAGCGGTACGTCCCGGAGCTGGAATTTCTCCGGGGGCTGCCTACCATCATCGAGACGGAACGGTTTATTTTCGTCCATGGAGGCATCTTCCGGGAGGAGCACATGGAGACCCTGGCTGCCTGGCGGTGCATGAAGAACGACGATTTTCTGAGCCTTGGCAGAGCGTTTCACAAGTGGGTGGTGGTGGGCCACTGGCCGGTGACCCTGTACCGCCCCGACATCCCCGGCGCCGACCCCATGGTGCTGCCCGAGCGGCATATCATCAGCATCGACGGCGGCTGCCAGCTCAAGTGGGACGGCCAGCTCAACATGCTCATCATCCCGGACGGGACGTCGGAGGAGTTCTCCTGGCAGCGGTACGACGGGCTCCCCACCGGGGTGGCCCTGGACCGGCAGGAGGCGAGCACCGGCTCCATCAACATCCGCTGGAGCGAGAACCCGGTGGAGGTGCTGGAACGGGGCGAGGAGTTCTGCCGCTGCCGCCACATCGCCAGCGGCCGGGTGCTGGATATCCTGACCGAATATATCTACGAAAAGGGCGGCGTCACCCGGTGCGAGGACTCCACCGACTACCGCCTGCCGGTGGAGCCGGGGGATGTTTTGTCCATTGTCCGCGCCACCTCCCGGGGCTGCCTGTGCAAAAAGGACGGCGTCACCGGCTGGTACGGCGGGCGGCTCCGGCGGTGAGGGCGCGGAACACCGGGTTTCCGCAAAAAAAGCACGGTTTTTTGGAAAAATGATTGACAATCCAAAAGAGCATTGATATACTATTAAAGCCGCTTTGAATGGGTCTGCAAGTGGAGTTTGCTCCCGCCCCCGATAGCGAGCCCGTAATAAAGGAGTGAAAAACAGAATGCAGGCAATCATTGTGACCGGCGGCAAGCAGTACAAGGTGGCTGAGGGCGATACCATTTTCGTCGAGAAGCTGCCCGTGGAGGCTGGCGACGCCATCGTGTTTGATCAGGTCCTGGCCGTCATCGACGGCGAGAAGGCCACCTTCGGTACCCCCGTGGTGGCCGGCGCCAAGGTGGACGCCTCCGTGGTGAAGAACGGCAAGGGCAAGAAGGTCCTGGTCTTCAAGTACAAGCCCAAGAAGGGCTATCACAAGCGCCAGGGTCATCGTCAGCCCTATACCAAGGTGACCATCGGCAAGATCTCCGTGTAATAAGGATATGACTACCATATCCTTTCACATGGAAGGCAGCCGTGTGACCGGCTTTACATGCAAAGGCCACAGCGGCTACGCCGAAGCGGGAAGCGATATCGTCTGCGCCGCCATCACCAGCGCCATCCGCATGACTGAGTGCGCCCTTAACGACGTGCTTGGCCTGGAGGCCTCGGTCAAGGTGCGGGACGACTCCATTTCCCTCAAGCTCCCCGGCGGCCTGAGCCAGACCAGCGAGAGCACCGGCCAGACCCTTCTGACCGCGCTCATGCTCTATCTCACGGAGCTGCACGAGGAGTACCCTGAAAATATTCTCGTGGTGGCGGAGGAGTGACCTCCTCGCCGCGGATCATCGACACACGTTTGGAGGTGTACGACAATGCTGAACATCGGTCTTCAGTTCTTCGCCCACAAGAAGGGCGTCGGCTCCACCCGTAACGGCCGCGATTCCGAGTCCAAGCGGCTCGGCGTCAAGCGCGCGGACGGTCAGTTCGTTCTGGCCGGCAACATCCTGGTCCGCCAGCGCGGCACCCACATCCATCCCGGCGTCAATGTGGGCAAGGGCAGCGATGACACCCTGTTCGCTCTGAAGGACGGCAAGGTCAAATT
>JALEZN010000099.1 GCA_022772585.1 Clostridiales bacterium | reverse complement strand
GGGCGGGACGCGGCGGTATCTCAAAGTGAGAGCTGGCGGATGACCTGCCGGAGCTGCGCGGCGGAGCCGGTAAGAGCGTCGGTCTCCCGGCGGTCCAGGGGGATCTCCAGCACCTTCTCCAGACCATTTTTCCCCAGAATCGAGGGAATACTGAGACAGAGCCCGTCCAGGCCGTACTCTCCCTGAAGGACCACCGACACCGGGAGGACCGACTGCTCATCCTTGATGATGCACTCGGCGATCCGCCGCACGGCCATGGCGATGCCGTAGTAGGTGGCCCCTTTGCGGGCGATGATCTCATAGGCGCTGTCCCGGACGCCCTGATAGAGCCGCTCCATGGCGTCTCTGTGGTCGGAACAGCCCCGCAGGGCGCAGAAATGCTCCAGGTCGATGCCGGAGATATTGGCGCTGCTCCACACCGCCAGCTCGCTGTCCCCGTGCTCGCCGATAATGAAGGCGTGGACGTTCCGGCTGTCCACCCGGAGGTACTGGCCCAGCAGCTGCTTGAGACGGGCGGTATCCAGCACCGTGCCCGATCCGATGACCCGGTGGGCGGGAAAGCCGGAGAGGCGCCAGGCGGCGTAGGTCAGCACATCCACCGGGTTGGAGACCACCATCAGGATACCCTCAAAGCCCCGGCGGCTGATCTCCGGGATGATGGAGCGGAGGATGCCGATGTTTTTGCCGATCAGATCCAGCCGGGTCTCGCCGGGCTTCTGATTGGCCCCGGCGGTGATGATGATGAGGGCGCAGTCGGCCACATCGTCATAGGTGCCGGCATAGAGGTCCATGGAGGCGGCGTAGGGGAGGCCGTGGCTCAGGTCCATGGCCTCCCCCTCAGCCTTGGCGTGATTGACGTCCAGCAGGACCAGCTGGGAGAACAGGCCCCGCTGCATCAGGCTGAAGGCAATGGAGGAGCCCACGAAGCCGCAGCCGATGATGGCGGCCTTGCGGGGGTTGATCATAGAAAACACTCCTTTCCGAGACGGTATGCGTACCGGAATAGGGTGCCCCGTTTTTGAAAAAATAGAAGATGCCGTCTGCGCGGCGCTAGCCGGGATCCGAGGCCATGACCAGCGTGTCGCCGGGGCACAGCTCCAGGCTGCCGGTGGGGAGAAGGGCTTCCTCTCCCCGGCGGACCAGGATCACCAGGGAACCGCCCCAGTCGATCTCCGAAAGACGCTTGCCGCACCACTCGTGCTTTCGGTCCAGGATCGTCTCGCTGAGGGAGAGATGGCGGTCATCCTGGTAGGCCATGGCGCTGAGGATGAGAACGTCGCCGGCGCAGAGGCAGGTGTCGCCCCGGGGCAGGATCCGGGCGTCCCCCCGCAGGATGAGGGCGGCCCGGGTGTCAGGGGGCAGGACGGCCTGGCGCAGGGGAACGCCGTTCCAGGGGTGGTCCTGGTGGATGCGCAGGCGAATGAACTGGACCGGGGTGTCGGCGGTGTAGTCGGTAAAGGTGCGCAGCACGTCCTCCTGCTCGTCGATCATGTCCATACGGCGGGCGCACCAGGGGAGGAAAGTGCCCTGAAGGCCGATGGAAAGCAGCACCACGCAGAATACGATATGGAACAGGTCGCCATGGGTCTGAGCCTGGTCGATGACCGCCATGATGGCAAAGACGATGGAAGTGGCCCCCCGAAGGCCGGCCCAGGACACCACCACCTGCTGCCGCAGGGGTGCGCGGAAGGGTGTGAGCAGAAGAAAGGTGGCCGCCGGGCGGCTGACCAGGGTGAGGAAGAGCATGATGGCCAGGGCCGCAGGCAGGCAGGCCGGCAGGCGGGAGGGGGAGGAGAGCAGGCCCAGCAGGAAGAAGAGGGCGATCTGCATCAGGCTGGCCACGCCGTCCAGAAAGGTGACCATGGCCTTCTTGTCTGAGAACTTCTGGTTGCCCAGTACGATGCCCACCAGGTAGGCGCTGAGATAGCCGTTGCCGCCCAGGGCGGTGGGCAGGGCATAGGAGAGCAGTGCCACCGCCACGGTCATCAGGGGCACGGCGGCGGGGTCGTGCCGCAGCTTTCGGAACAGCCGGACCGCTGCCCAGGCCAGGGCGGCTCCGCAGGCCAGGCCGAAAAAGATCTGCCGGAAGGCCAGCAGGGCCACCTCTCCGCCGGTGACGCCCCCGCTCATCATGCGCAGGAGCAGGAAGGTCATCATGTAAGCGAAGGGGTCATTGCTGCCGCTCTCCAGCTCCAGCAGGGAGGCGGTGCCGTATTTCAGACTCAGCCGCTTGGAGCGCAGGATGGAGAAGACCGAGGCTGCGTCGGTGGAGCTGATGACCGCCCCCAGGAGAAGACTCTCCAGCCAGGAGAGCCGCAGAACAAAGTGACAGAATACTCCCGTGAACAGGGCGGTGAGCACCACACCCGCCGTGGAGAGCAGGACGGCGGGAAGAGCCACCGGCCGGGCCGCCTTCCAGTTGGTGCCGAAGCCGCCGTAAAAGATGATGAAGATCAGGGCCACGGTGGAGATCTGGCTGGCAAAGTCAAAATTCTCAAAGGGGATCTTGAACAGGCCGTCGGAGCCAAAGACCATGCCCAGGGCCAGAAAGGCCAGCAGGACAGGAATGCCCACATGGTCGGAGAGCCTGCCCAGCAGGACGCCCAGCACCAGTACCAGCGCGATGAGGATCAGCAAAAAGGTCACGAAAGACTCCTTTCCAGTAAAAAAATGAGAGAGATGGGAGAAGATCTTGATATATGATTATTTTATCAAAAGAAATGGAAAAGAGCAACTGATCTGTTTATTGGAGAAAAAACGCGAATGGGGCTTGACAGATAAGAATATTAGAATATAATAATATTAGAAAATTTGGAACGAGGTGAGAACGTGAACGATCCCGGCATCCCCTATGAAGAAAAGGCGGAGCTGCTCAAGGCACTGGCCCATCCTCTGCGCCTGCGGATCGTCCGCGGTCTGCTGAAATGCGGCTGCCGGAACGTGACGTGTATGGAGCGGAACACCGGTCAGTCCCAGTCCTGTATCTCCCAGCACCTGGCCAAGCTGAAGGCGGCGGGAGTGGTCAGAGCCGTGCGGGCAGGCAACGAGGTATACTATGAGATCGCGGACCCCGGCGTGGGGGCGGTGGTGGCCGCCCTGCTGGGGGAGCGGGAGGAGGATTATCACAGTGAGCTATGATGTGATCGTCATCGGCGGCGGTCCGGCGGGCCTGTCTGCCGCTGTCCAGGCCCGCGTTCGGGGCAAGTCCGTGCTGGTGGTGAGCAGCTCCCCGGCGGACAATCCCCTGGGCCGGGCCCCGCGGGTGGACAATTACCTGGGCCTGCCCGGCCTGACGGGGGCAGAATTGCTGGAGCGCTTTGGCGCCCACGCCGACGCGGCGGGGGTGGAGCGGATGACCGGCCGGGCCCTCAGCGCCATGCCCACCGACGAGGGCTTCTTCGTGGCGGTGGGCAGCCAGGTGGTGGAGGGCCGGGCGCTGATCCTGGCCTGCGGCGCGGCCCACGGGACCAGGTATCCCGGCGAGAGCGAGTATCTGGGCCGGGGCGTGAGCTACTGCGCCACCTGCGACGGCATGCTCTACCGGGGCAGGGACGTGGTGGTGGCGGGCTTTTCCGCCGAGGCGCCGGAGGAGGCCAATTACCTCCATGAGCTGGGCTGCCGTGTGACCTATGTGAGCCGCCGGGCCCCCGAGGGGCTCTCTCCTGAGATCCCGGTGGTCACGGCGTCCCGGCTGGAGATCGTGGGCGAGGGGGCGGTGACCGCCCTCCGGGCCGACGGGAAGGAGCTGCCCTGCGCCTGCGTTTTCCTGCTGCGGCCCTCCGTGGCCCCTGCCGAGCTGCTGCCCGGCCTGGAGCTGGAGGGCGGCTATATCCGGGTGGACCGGGACATGGCCGCCGGTATTCCAGGCGTGTTCGCGGCGGGGGACTGCACCGGGCTGCCCCTTCAGGTGTCCAAGGCAGTGGGCGAAGGCCTGGTGGCCGGCCAGCGGGCGGCGGAATATGTGGACCGAAAGGCCGGCAGACGGGGTTGAGCCCCGCCGCCGGAGGATCAAAAAGAACCGATCAAAAATAGAAAGGAACATGAATTATGGCACTGTATCATTTCAACACCGAGGGTTTTGACAAAGCGGTCTCCTCCGGGAACCTGGTCATGGTGGATTTCTGGGCCTCCTGGTGCGGCCCCTGCCGCATGCTGGGCCCCACCATCGAGAAGCTGGCCGACCAGTACGAGGGCAAGGCCATTGTGGGCAAGGTCAACACCGACGAGCAGCCCGCCCTGGCCCAGCGCTTCGGCATCATGAGCATCCCCACCGTCATCTTCTTCAAGGACGGCCGGGAGATCGACCGCAAGGTGGGCGTGATGCCCGCCGGCGCCTACACCGCCGTGCTGGACGCCAACCTGTAAGGAAAGTTACTGCCGCACCCGGCGGCCGTCTCGACTGAGGCGGCCGCCGTTTTTCGTCCGGGCGGCCCCGGTGCGGGAGCCGGGGGCGGTCCAGGGCCGCATCAGCTCCAGGGCCTGGGGGGAGAGGAGCAGAAGGGCGAGAAGATTGGGCAGAGCCATCAGACCGTTGAAGATGTCGGCCAGCTGCCAGACCGCCGAGAGGTCGCCCACGCTGCCCAGCACGATGGCCGCCGTGAACACACAGCGGTAGACCGGGCGGCAGCCCTCCCCGCCGGTGAGGTAGGAGAGGCAGCGCTCGCCGTAGTAGCTCCACCCCAGCAGAGAGGTAAAGGCGAAAAGCAGCAGGCATACCGACACGAAGGCCCCGCCAAATGGGCCGAACAGGGTGGAAAAGGCGGCGGCGGACAATGGCGCGCCCAGCATGTCGTCGGTGACCGTGCCGGAGCGGATGGCTTCAAGCGCCGCCTCGGGCTGATAGACCCCGGTGGTCAGGATGACCAGGGCGGTGACCGAGCAGACCAGAATGGTGGCGATGAACACCTCAAAGATGCCCCACATGCCCTCCAGGGCCGGGTCGTCCACATCGGCGGCCGCGTGGGCCATGGCGGAGGACCCCATGCCCGCCTCGTTGGTAAAGACCCCCCGGGCCACGCCGTAGCGCATGGCGGCGGACACGGTATAGCCTGCGCCGCCCCCCAGGGCCGCCCTGGGAGAGAGGGCGCAGGAGAAAATATCAGCCAGGGCGCCGGGGATGGCGGCGGCGTTGGCCGCCAGGATGGCCACGCCCCCGCCCAGAAAGAGCAGAGCCATACAGGGCACCAGCCCCTCGCTGATGCGTCCGATGCGGCCGATGCCGCCCCAGATCACCGCGCCGCAGCACCCGGCGGTAATCAGGCCCACGAGCAGCGGGTCCCAGCCGAAGGAGACGTGGAGGGCGGTGGCAATGGAGTTGGCCTGCACCAGGTTGCCGCCCCCCAGGGAGGCGGCGGCGCAGCACAGGGAGAACCAAAGGGCCATCCATCGCATCCCCAGCCCCCGCTCCATGCAGCACATGGGACCGCCCTGCCAGCCGCCGCCGGGGGCGCGCTCCCGCCAGCGCACGGCCAGGGTCTTTTCGGCGCAGCCGGTCATCATGCCCAGAAGAGCTGAGACCCACATCCAGAACACCGCCCCTGGCCCGCCGTAGAAGATGGCGGTGGCCACCCCGGCGATGCTGCCCGTGCCGATGGTGGAGGCCAGGGCGGTGGACAGGGCCTGAAACTGGGTGAGCCCTCCGCCGGAGCGCCTTTGCCGCTTGCGGAAGAGGGAGCATACCGTGGCCCTCAGCCACACCGGCAGGCCGAAGAGCTGGAAGAAGCCCGTGCGCACCGAGTACCAAAGCCCGGTCATGAGAAAAAGCCCCAGCAGCCAGGGATCCCACAGCGCGTCCCCCAGCCGGGTCAGAAAGGTCATGTCCATCCCTCCATTCGGAAGAGAGATATGCGCCGGCCGGGCGCTTCATGCCGCCCCGGACGGAAGAGAACAAAAAAATAAAATTTTCTCCGAAAAAAGAGTTGCATTTTATAGGGGTATGTGGTAATATATCAGTTGCGTTTATGACGACTTATCCCCTGGGAGAAAGAGGTGAACATAAATGAAGGAAGGCATCCATCCCAACTATGCTCAGACCACCATTCGATGCGCCTGCGGTAATGTGATCGAAACCGGATCTACCAAGAAGGACATCAAGGTCGAAGTTTGTTCCAAGTGTCACCCCTTCTTCACCGGCAAGCAGAAGATGGTGGATACTGGCGGACGTGTCAGCCGCTTCAACAAGAAGTTCGGTCTGGATAAGAAGTAAGTTGGCAAGACAAAACCCGTACCGGTTTCGGTACGGGTTTTTCTGTTCATTCCGGCGCTGTGTGCATATACTGGCAGCAGAATACGGACCATGATAGGGAGGCGGCTCGATATGCTGAAACAAATGGACCCAAAGGCTCTGAGCGAAAATGTGTTTTCCATGCTGGCCGACCAGTGGATGCTGGTCACGGCCGGGACGCCGGAGAAGTGCAATACCATGACCGCGTCCTGGGGCGGCCTGGGCGTGCTGTGGGGGAAGAATGTGGCCATGTGCGTCATCCGGCCCCAGCGGTACACCCGGGAGCTGCTGGAGCAGGGGGAGTACTATACGCTCTCCTTCTTCGGCGGGGAGCGGCGGGACGCGCTGGCCCTGTGCGGCAGGGAGAGCGGCCGGGACGTGGATAAGGTGAAGGCCTGCGGCTTTACCGTGGCCGCCGTCGGGAACGCTCCCTATTTTGAGGAGGCCCGGCTGGTGCTGGTGTGCCGGAAGCTGTACCGCCAGGACCTGGACGCGGCCTGCTTTACCGACAGCAGTCTGGATGAGAAGTGGTATCCGGGCAAAGACTACCACAGAATGTATATCGGGGAGATCGTGGAGGTCCTGAAGAGGGACTGAGGCGCCCCGCGGAGGTACTATGAGCGAGGAAAAAAAGGAAAGCATCAACCGGGCGGTGCTGGTGGGCCTGTCGGCCCACTGCCTGAGCCGGGAGGAAAACGCCACCGAGACCACCATGGAGGAGCTGGAAGCCCTGCTGGAGACAGCGGGGGGCGAGTGTGTGGGCGTGGTGCTCCAGAACAAGGATACCCCCGACCCCCGCACCTTCATCGGCGAGGGCAAGGTGGAGGAGGTCCGGGAGCTGGTGGAGAACGCCGGGGCCGGCATGGTCATCTTTGACAACAGTCTTTCGCCCTCCCAGCAGCGGGTGCTGTCCGAGGAACTGAAGGCGGCGGTGATGGACCGCTCCGCCCTCATCCTGGATATCTTCGCCCAGCGGGCCCGCACCCGGGAGGGGCGGCTGCAGGTGGAGCTGGCCCAGTACCAGTACCTGCTGCCCCGGCTTACCGGCATGTGGACCCATCTGGAGCGGCAGGAGGGCGCCATCGGCACCCGGGGCCCCGGCGAGACTCAGCTGGAGACTGACCGCCGCCACATCCGGCGCAAGATCTCCAAGCTCAAGGAGGAGCTGGAGCAGGTCCGCCGGGTGCGGGGGGTCCAGCGGGAGCGGCGCATCAAGAACGAGGTGCCGGTGGTGGCCATCGTGGGCTACACCAACGCCGGAAAGTCCACCCTGCTCAACAAGCTGACCGGGGCGGACATCCCCGCCAACGACCGCCTGTTCGATACACTGGACACCACCACCCGCACCCTGGAGATCTCGGACACCTGCACCGTCCTCATCTCGGACACGGTTGGCTTCATCTCCAAGCTGCCCCACCACCTGGTGGAGGCCTTCAAGGCCACGCTGGAGGAGCTGGAGTACGCCGACCTGCTGCTCCATGTCATTGACGCCTCCAACCCCGAGTGGCGGGAGCAGGCGGCGGTGGTGGAAAAGCTCATTGCCGAGCTGGGGGCCGCCGAGACCCCCCGCATCGACGTGTTCAATAAGTCGGACCGCTATACCGGCGACATCGTCCCCCACGGGGAGGACATCGTGTCCATCTCCGCCAAGACCGGCCAGGGGCTGGACGAGCTGCTGGACATGATCGGCAAGCGGCTGGACACCGGCGCCCACCGGGTGGTCCTCCACCTGCCCTACGACCAGGGCGGGGCGCTGGACATGCTCTACCGGGACGCCAGGGTGGAGCAGGTGGAGTACGGCGAGACCATCGAGGTCACCGCCGTGCTCACCCCCATCCTGCTGGGCCGGATGAAGGACTATATCGTGGACGGCTGGAAGCCGCCCAAAGAGTTCTGGGAGGACTGAGCTATGGAGCTGGAAACGGAACGGCTGATCTTGCGCCCCTTTACGGAGGAGGACGCGGCCGATCTGTATGAATACGCCCGGGACCCCCGGGTGGGACCCCCGGCGGGCTGGAAGCCCCATGAAAGCCCGGAGGAGAGCCGGGAGATTATCCGCACGGTCTTTTCTGCCCCCGGCGTGTTTGCCGTGGTGCTCAAGGAGAACGGAAAAGCGGTGGGCTCGGCGGGCTTCACCGGGCGGCACCGGAAGGAGGCCGCCGGGCCGGATGACGAGATCGGTTACTCCCTCAGCCCCGATTACTGGGGCCGGGGCCTCATCCCCGAGGCGGTACGGGAGCTGCTGCGGTACGGCTTTGAGGACCTGGGACTCAATACCATCTGGTGCGACCATTACGACGGCAACCAGAAGTCCAGGCGGGTCATCCGCAAGTGCGGTTTCCGGTTCCGCTTCCTGCGGATGCAGGAGGTGCCCGACCTGGGAGAGACCAGGCTGGCCCTGTGCTACTCCATGACCCGCCAGGCGTGGGAAGCGGCGAGATAGAGAGGAAGGATTCTTATGACCGAATACTTCATCCCCACCGGCCCCTCCGAGACAGAGTTCACCGAAAAGCGCTCCCGCTTCATCGGCCACGTGTGGCGGGTGGAGACTGAGGAGGAGGCCAGGGCCTGCATTGAGGCCATGAAAAAGAGATACCATGACGCCCGGCACAACTGCTGGTGCTACGCCGTGCGGGAGGGGGGCGTGGTCCGCTACTCCGACGACGGGGAGCCCCAGGGCACCGCGGGGCAGCCCATGCTGGGCGTGTTCCAGAAGGAGAACATCACCAACTTCTGCTGCGTGGTCACCCGGTACTTCGGCGGCATCCTGCTGGGGGCCGGGGGACTGGTGCGGGCCTACACCCGCTCGGCCAAGGACGCGCTGGATGCCGCCGGCGTGTCGGTGGTGCGGCGGTGGGTGGACGTGGCGGTGCCCTGTCCTTACGCCCTCTTCGAGCGGGTGAAGCTGGAGGTGGAGGGCCAGGACGGCGTGCTGGGAGAGACCGAGTACGCCGCCGACGTCACCGTCCACGCCCTGCTGCCCGAGGAGCGGGTGGAAGCGTTCCGGGCCCGGATCACCGAACTCACCGCCGGCGGGTCTGCCGCGCAGGTGGTGGGCGAGGCCTTCAAGGACGTTCCGGTGCGGTAAAGGGCCTGTGAAGCCCGGAGTTTACCGGCCAAAGAAAAATTCCATAAAAAATTTCTGCGGAAAGCAGGATTTTGAGGGCGAAAAACGTATATAGTAAATGTGAGCATTTTGCGGCGGCGGGAGGCGGTCCTTATGACGGTGCGGGAGCGGACGGAGCAGATCGAGCGGGAGACCCTGTCTCCCTATGCCTGCCGGTCGGCGGAGAGCCGGGGCCGGGCCAGGCCCCTGGAGCGCTGCCCCATGCGGACCGACTTCCAGCGGGACATCGACCGCATCGTCCACTGCAAGGCCTTCCGCCGGCTCAAGCACAAGACCCAGGTCTTTCTGGAACCGGAGGGGGACCACTACCGCACCCGCATGACCCACACGCTGGAGGTCTCCCGCATCGCCCAGACCATCGCCCGGGGCCTGCGGCTCAACGAGGACCTGACCGAGGCGGCGGCTCTGGGCCACGATCTGGGCCACACTCCTTTCGGCCACGCCGGGGAGCGTATCCTCAACGAGATCATGCCCGGCGGGTTCGAGCACAACGTCCAGTCCCTCCGGGTGGTGGAGCGGCTGGAGAACGGCGGCGCGGGGCTGAACCTGACGTGGGAGGTGCGCAACGCCATCCTCTGCCACACCGGAGACGACGCGGCGGACACCCTGGAGGGGCGCATCATCCGCCTGGCCGACCAGATCGCCTACATCAATCACGACATTGACGACGCCATCCGGGGCGGCATCATTTTTCCCATGGATATCCCGCTCTCCGCCTCCCAGGTGCTGGGCTTCACCCACGGGGAGCGGATCGACGCGCTGGTTACCGACATCATCCGGGAGAGCGAGGGCAGGAACGCGGTGCGCCAGTCGGAGGAGTGCCGGAAGGCCATGGTGGAGCTGCGGGAGTTCATGTTCCGGGCGGTGTACTATAATCCCGTGGCCAAGGGCGAGGAGTCCAAGGCCCAGGACATGATCCGCCGGCTTTATGACTATTACCGGCGCTACCCGGACAAGCTGCCCGCCGAGTTCCAGGAGATCCGCCTCATGGAGGGGGAGGAGCGGGCCGTCTGCGACTATATCGCGGGTATGACCGACAAGTACGCGGTGGAGCAGTTCGGCGACATCGCCATCCCCAAGGCGTGGACGGTGAAATAGCGCCGTTCCCCGCGAGACGGCCGGACAGGAGGTGGGACCGTGGCCATCCCGGAAGCATTCATCGACGAGCTGGTGGCGAGGAGCGAGATCTCCGACGTGGTCTCATCCTACGTCCATCTGACCCGGAAGGGAAACAATCTCTGGGGCCTGTGCCCCTTTCACAGTGAAAAGACTCCGTCCTTCTCAGTTTCGCCGGAAAAGCAGATCTACCACTGCTTCGGCTGCGGCAAGGGGGGCGGCGTAATCTCCTTTGTCATGGAGATGGAGAACCTGCCCTTTGTGGAGGCTGTGCGCCTGCTGGCCCAGCGGGCGGGCATGGAGATGCCGGAGAGCGGCGGAAGCGAGAGCTACCGCCGACGGAAGGAGCGGCTGCTGGCCCTGAACAAGGAGGCCGCCCGCTTTTTCCATGCCAAGCTCCGCTCGCCGGAGGGGGCGGCCGGGGCCGAGTACCTGTTCCGGAAGCGGGGCCTCTCCCAGGGGATCGTGACCCGGTTCGGTTTGGGCGTGGCCCCCGACGGGTGGGACAACCTGATCCGGGCTATGCAGGAAAAGGGCTATACCAAGCGGGAACTGCTGGACGCCGGTCTGGCGGTGGACAACAAGAAGGGAAGGGTATACGACCGTTTCCGCAACCGGGTCATGTTCCCCATCATCGACCTGCGGGGCGAGGTCATCGGCTTCGGCGGCCGGGTGCTGGACGATTCCACCCCCAAGTACCTGAACTCACCGGACACGGTGATCTACAACAAGAGCCGCAACCTCTTCGCCCTGAACATCGCCAAAAAGAGCAAGCTGGGCCGCATCATCCTGACCGAGGGATATATGGACACCATCTCCCTCCACCAGGCCGGGTTCGACTGCGCGGTGGCCAGCCTGGGCACCTCCCTCACCGCGGAGCACGCCCAGCTCCTCTCAAAGTACACCAAGGAGGCGGTCATCGCCTACGACGGGGACGGCGCCGGCGTCAAGGCCGCCCAGCGGGCCATCCCCATCCTGGAGAAAACGGGCATCCAGGTCCGGGTACTCCAGATGCGGGGGGCCAAGGACCCGGATGAGTTCATCAAAAAATTCGGCCGGGAGGCCTTTGCAAAGCTGCTGGACCAGAGTGAGAACCACATCGACTACCGCCTGCGGCAGATCCAGGTAAAGTACGACCTGGAGGACGACGCCCAGCGGGTGGAATTCCTGCGGGAGGCGGCCGCCATGCTCTCCACCCTGTCCAGCCCGGTGGAGCGGGAAGTATACGGCGCCAAGGCCGCCGCGGCCGCCGGCATCACGGCGGAGGCCATGGCCCAGGAGGTCAAGCGGGAATATTACCGCCGGGTGAAGCAGGCCAAAAAGCAGCAGGAGCGCAAGGACCTGACCCCCGCCGCCCAGCTCCAGCCCAGAGAGTACGGCATCCGGTACGCCAATATGCGCTCCGGCCGGGCGGAGGAGGGCGTGCTGCGGCTGATGCTGCTGGAGCCCGGGCTGTTCCGGGAGACCGGGAGCCTGACGGCGGAGCAGTTCTCGGTCCCGGTGCTGGGAAAGGTATACGGCCTGCTGCAAAAGCGGTTCCGGGAGGGGCGGAGCACCCAGCTGGCCGCCCTGGCCGGAGAGCTGACGCCGGAGGAGATGAGCCATCTGGCTGCCATTCTGGACCGGCCCGAGGACCTGGCCAACAGCCAGCAGGCCCTGCGGGATTACATAAGCATCATACAGACCGAGGCCCTGAAACGGACGGGGGAGAACCAGATGGACCCCCTGCTGGCGGCCCGGGAGAAATACAGAGAAAAAAAAGCCTACGGAGGATGAGCACATGAGTGAAAAGAAAGTAACCGGAGCCAAGAGCGGCAAGTGGAACCCGCCCAGCGAGGCCCAGATGGAGGCCGGGCGCCAGGAGATCATGAAGGTGGTAGAGGGCATGCCCGGCGCCGAAAAGCTCAGCGAGCTCATCGAGCGGGGCAAGAAGAAGGGCAAGCTTTCGGCCGGCGAGCTGATGGACGTGCTGGAGAACATGAATCTGGAGAGCGACCAGATGGACAAGATCTACGATGCCCTGGAGAACCTGGGCATCGATACCGCCGGGGAGGACTATCTGCCCGAGATCAGCGACGATACGCTGCCTCCCATCGAGGAACTGGAGGACATCCCGGAGGAGGAGATCGTAGACCCCAATACCCTGGTGGACTCCTTCGGCATCGACGACCCGGTGCGCATGTACCTGAAGGAGATCGGCAAGGTGAACCTGCTCTCCCCCGACGAGGAGATCCAGCTGGCCCAGGACATGGGCGCAGGCGACGCCGCCGAGGAGCAGTGGGCTGAGATCGAGAAGATGCGTGCCAACGGGGAGGAGTACGCCCTCAGTCCCGAGGAGGAGGCCGCCATCAAGAAGGCCATCAAGCGGGGCAAGGCGGCCAAGCAGCGCCTGGCTGAGGCCAACCTGCGCCTGGTGGTCTCCATCGCCAAGCGGTATGTGGGCCGGGGCATGCTCTTCCTGGACCTGATTCAGGAGGGCAACCTGGGCCTCATCAAGGCCGTGGAGAAGTTCGACTACACCAAGGGATATAAGTTCTCCACCTACGCCACCTGGTGGATTCGCCAGGCCATCACCCGGGCCATTGCTGACCAGGCCCGCACCATCCGCATTCCTGTCCATATGGTGGAGACCATCAACAAGGTCATCCGGGTCTCCCGTCAGCTCCTCCAGGAGCTGGGCCACGACCCCACCCCCGAAGAGATCTCCGAGGAGATGAACATGCCGGTGGAGAAGGTCCGGGAGATTCTGAAGATTGCCCAGGAGCCGGTGAGCCTGGAGACCCCCATCGGCGAGGAGGAGGACTCCCACCTGGGAGACTTCATCCCCGACGAGGACGCCTCTGAGCCCTCTGAGGCCGCCTCCTTCACCCTGCTGAAGGAGCAGCTGGTGGAGGTGCTCAGCACCCTCACCCCCAGGGAGGAAAAGGTGCTGAAGCTCCGCTTCGGCATTGAGGACGGCCGCACCCGCACCCTGGAAGAGGTGGGCAAGGAGTTTAACGTCACCCGTGAGCGTATCCGCCAGATCGAGGCCAAGGCCCTGCGGAAGCTCCGCCACCCCAGCCGCTCCAAGAAGCTGAAGGATTTCCTGAACTAAAGAGACATGACCCTGACACTGCTCCACTTTCTTATTGTGTGCCCGCTGGTGTTTCTGGGGGGCTTTGTGGATGCAGTGGCCGGCGGAGGGGGCCTCATTTCCCTGCCTGCCTATCTCATCGCCGGCGTACCTGTCCATATGTCCATCGCCACCAACAAGCTCAGCTCCTCCATGGGCACCACCCTCACCACCGTCCGCTATGCCCGGCGGGGGTTCATCCCCTGGCGGCAGGCGGCCCTGTGCGTGGTGCTGGCCTTTGTGGGCTCCTCCCTGGGGGCCAAGCTGGCCCTGAAGCTGGACGCGGAGGTGTTCACCCTGCTGATGCTGGTGATCCTCCCCCTGGTGGCCCTGTATGTCCTCCGGGGCAAGGCCCTCACTCAGGAGGAACGGCCGCCCTGCTCTCCCCGGCGCACCTGGGTGGTGAGCGCACTGGCCGCCCTGTTTATCGGGGCCTACGACGGCTTTTACGGCCCGGGCACCGGCACCTTCCTGATTCTGGCCCTTACGGCCCTGGCCCACATGGAGATCACCAAGGCCAACGGCATCACAAAGGCCATTAACCTGACCACCAACCTGTCCTCTCTGGCGGTGTATCTGGCGGGAGGGCAGGTGATCCTGACCCTGGGCCTGGTAGCTGGCTGCTTCGGCATCCTGGGCAACTACTTGGGCACCCGCTTCTTTTTCCATGGCGGGGTGAAGTTTGTAAAGCCCCTCATTCTGGTGGTGCTGGCCATCTTTTTTGTCAAAGTTATGTCTCAGTTTTTCGGATAACAAAGCAAGGTATGACCAACGTCATACCTTGCTTTGTTCATGGGGGAAGCAGGGCCAAAGAGATTGTTTTCCCTTGAAATATGTTTTTTTGAAGGCATTACAAAATTGCTTTACATTTTCCAAAGGGTATTGTATCATATTGACGATAAAATAAAATGCGAAAGCAAATTCAACTGCCAAAAGGGGGGCGCATCATGATACTTTACGTTCAGCAGCACCAGGGCCAGTGCATCATTACCATCGAGGGGCGGATTGACCCGCACACCTGTCCCATTCTCCACGAAAAAACCCAGGCGCTGGATTACGACGCCATCCAGGAAATTCTGTTCGACTTCCGGGATGTGGTGTATATCTCCGCCGCCGGCCTGCGGGAGCTGCTGGTAATCCGGAAGCGGCTGGGGCCGGAGAAGGTCATGAAGATCATCCACGCCAGCGAGGCCATCTACGAGACCGTCCGCTCCGCGGGCCTGGACCACCTGCTGGACATGACCCGCCTTCCCCGGACCGAGCAGCCCCAGCACCGCTACCAGTCCTTCCAGGAGCTGCTCCAGGAGAAGATGGACCGGTGCCCCAACGCCACCTTCCTGGTGGCCGACCGCCGGTACACATGGCGGGACATTGAGCAGACCTCCCAGATCATTGCCCGGGACCTGCAAAAATTAGGGGTGCGCAAGGGAAGCCATGTGGCCCTGTGCGGGGCAAACTCCCCCAACTGGATCATGACCTTCTTCGCCATCCAGAAGCTGGGGGCTCTGGCCCTGCTCATTAACTACGACCTGAAGGCCAAGGAGATCGTCCAGCTGGCCCAGATCGGGGACATCACCCATTTCTGCATGGGCGACATGCCCGCGGTGAGCCAGCGGGACGCATTTGCCGACGAGCTGGCCGGTCCGGACTCCCGCATCCGCTGGGTGTACGAGATGAGCAGCGACGTGGACTTCTCCAAGCGGTACAGGGAGTACGGTGCCCTCATGGGCCAGTTCCAGGATAAGGTGGAGGCCGACGACGCCTCTGTGGTCATCTTCAGCTCGGGCACCACCGGCAAGCCCAAAGGGGTGCTGCTGTCGGCCTACAATGTGCTCAACGCCGCCGCCGCCACCGCGGAAAACACCCATCTTACCGCCCGGGACCGGAATTGTCAGATCCTGCCCCTGTTCCATATCTTCGGCTTTACGGGCTGCCTGTTCGCCTGCGCCATCGCCGGGGCAGAGGTCCATATCCCCGCCAATATGCGCACCGAGACCATTCTCTCCCTCATTCAGCGGGAGCAATGCACCATCCTCCACTCGGTGCCCACCATGATGCTGGCTCTGGTCCACAGCAAGGAGTTCAGCCAGGAGAAGGTGGCCTCCGTCCGGTGCAGCCTGCTGGGGGGCGCCGCCGCCACCGAGGCCCAGGTGGTGCTGCTCCGGAAAAACTTCCCCAACAACCACATCATGGCGGCCTACGGCCTGACGGAGCTGGCCATCGCCACGGAGAGCGACTACGAGGACACCCTGGAGCATGTGGCCACCACCATCGGCAAGCCCCTGAAGAACATCCAGGTCTCCGTGCGGGACATGGCCACCGGCCGGGAGTGCAAGCGGGACGGCTCGGAAACCGGGGAGATCCTGCTGAAGGGCTACAACATGATGGTCTGCTACTACAAGCTGGAGCTGGAGCGCCAGGACTTCAACGACGAGGGCTGGCTGTGCACCGGCGACCTGGGCTACATGGACGAGGACGGCTATGTCCACCTGGTGGGCCGGAAGAAGGAGATCATCATCCGGGGCGGGGAGAACATCATCCCCAACGAAATTGCCTCCGCCATTTCGGAGCACGAGGACATTGCCGACGTGAAGGTGCTGGGCCTGCCCGACCCCTTCTACGGGGAGATCGTGGCGGCAGCCCTGATTCTGAAGAACGGGGCCAAGTTCCAGGAGGAGCGGATGCGGGCCTTCCTGGCCGACCGCATCGCCCGGTACAAGGTCCCCTCCCACTTCGTGGTCTACGATGCCTTCCCCTCCTTCTCCACCGGCAAGGTAAACATGCTGGAGCTGAAGAAGGACATGGTGGAAAAAACCGGGGCACACAAATAAAGACGCAAAAGAATCATGGCCCGGATAGAAGAACCCCCCGTCTGCTGTGCTTGCACAGCAGACGGGGGGTTTCGACAGGGCGTAAAAACTCAATGGGTGAGAGAGACGGTGTAGGGTCCCGCCTGGATGGCGGAAACCTGGTTCACGTCCACCAGGGTGCGGAACTGCTTCTGGGCGCTGGAGCCCCCGCCGCCGGAGGAGGCGTTCACCTGGATGGGGGTATCCTGCCGGTCCAGAAGCTGGATGGACCGGATGAGGGTCTGGGGATCGTCCGAGCGGTCAGGCTGCTCCCAAAGGGTGGCGTTCACGGCGAAGGAGGAGAAGTTGGCGGTGCCCACCATCTTGCCCTCCTCATTGACTAGGTCCACGTACCGGATGGGTCCCTGGTTGTCCGGGGTCCAGGTGAAGATCAGGTTGGTGTCCACGCCACCGCTTCCCTCTGCGCCGGGAAAGCCGGTGATCACCAGGGAGACCTCCTGGCCCTGGAACACCTCCCGGTCAAAGCCGAAGCTCACCAGGCAGGAGAGGGTGTTGGCCTCGGCAGATTCTCCGTTGGAGGTCTGGGACAGATAACCCATGGCCTTGGCCTCCGCCGGGTCGGTGACGGCCCCCTCGGTCAGCAAAACCTCCGGGGCGGCCAGGGCATCCACGTCGGTCCCTTGGGGAAAGGCCGC
>JALEZN010000086.1 GCA_022772585.1 Clostridiales bacterium | reverse complement strand
AATCCCGCCAACCCTGCCGTCCACCGGACTACCACCGGCCCGGAGATCTGGTGGGATACCGACGGCAAGGTGGATATCTTCGTGGCAGGCGTAGGCACCGGCGGCACCGTCACCGGTGTGGGTGAGTATCTGAAGAGCCAGAACCCCGGCGTGAAGGTGGTGGCTGTAGAGCCCGCCTCCTCTCCTGTCCTCAGCAAGGGCACCGCGGGCGCTCACAAGATCCAGGGCATCGGCGCCGGCTTCGTTCCCGATGTGCTGAACACCGCCGTCTACGATGAGGTCATCGCCGTGGAGAACGATGACGCCTTTGCCGCCGGCAAGCTGGTGGGCAAGCGGGAGGGTGTGCTGGTAGGCATCTCCTCCGGCGCCGCCGTATGGGCGGCCATCCAGCTTGCCAAACGGCCGGAGAACAAGGGAAAGACCATCGTGGCCCTCCTGCCCGATGCCGGAGACCGCTATCTCTCCACGCCGCTGTTTGCCGACTGAAGATCACAAAGAGAGACCCCGGAGCGGGGCTGCCGCAGGTGCGGCAGCCCCACTTTTTTGCTGTGGAGGCGGAGATTGTTTTTTGCCTGTACGGATGATATGATGGAAAAAACCATCGGGCGGAACGTTAAGAATTTCCTAAGAATTTACCCCGCCGTCTTATAAGGATCAGACGGTACACTGGAAAGCGGAAAAGGAGGTCGATCCCATGCGCGCATGTGTGCTGGTGGTGGATGACGACCGTGAGATCGTCAACGCCATTGCCATCCTGCTGGAGAAGGAGGGCTATCAGGTCCTGAAGGCCTATAACGGCCTGGAAGCCCTGGAGCTGGCGGCGGAGCGTCCGGTCCAGCTCATTATCCTGGATGTGATGATGCCCCGGCTGGATGGGCTTTCGGCCCTGATGAAGATCCGGGAGCGGCGCAACGTGCCTATCATCGTGCTCTCTGCCAAGAGCGAGGACAGCGACAAGATCCTGGGGCTTTCCATGGGGGCGGACGACTATGTGACCAAGCCCTACCATCCCCAGGAGCTGGCGGCCCGGGTGCGCAGCCAGCTGCGGCGGTATACCAGTCTGGGCGACATGAACGCCGAGGGCCGGGGGAGCGAGATCCGCTCGGGCCGCCTGTGCTACCGCCCGGAGGAGCTGCAGCTGCTGGCCGACGGGGAGCCGGTGCGCCTCACCGCCACCGAGACCAGGATCGTGGATCTGTTCATGCGCAATCTGGGCCGGGTCTTCCCGGCGGAGGAGATCTACCGCCGGGTCTGGGAGGACGAGGCGGCATACGCCATCGAGAACACGGTGATGGTCCACATCCGGCACATACGCGAGAAGATCGAGCTCAACCCAAAAGAACCGGAATACTTAAAGGTGGTGTGGGGCATTGGATACAAAATGGAAAAACGCTAAGTGCATCGTCAGCCTTCTGGCCCTCTTCCTGGGGCTCAACCTGACGGTCATCGCAAGCGGCCTGGTCGGATATTATATGCTGAGCTACGGACCCGGAGATATGACGGACGCCTTTCGGGACAGCTATCAGGAGAGCGAAAGCTTCCGCAATCAGATCTCCTGGTATCTGCGCAGCCTGATGGATGTGGTCGTGTCAGGGCCGGGCCGGGAAGGGCAGGAACTGGTGCAGGACATGAATGTCCGCTATGAGGTCTGCAAGGGCGACAGGGTACTGGCCGGCAATCTTCGCAGCGGCGAGGGGGAGCTGTCTGACAGGAAGCTGACGGGCTATAACTTCTACCTGCTCTACCGGAACGGCCTGGTGCACATCTGGAGAGACGGCGAGGAGACGGATGTCTACGGAAACGGCATTTACCGGGGAGGGCGGGACCAGTGGAACCTGCCCGGCTACGCCAACCGGGATACGGGGACGTTCCTGGGTCTTACGGCGTGGAATGAGAAGGAATGGACCGATGTGACGGTGTGGCTGGCGGCGGCAGAAGAACCGGTGGACTACGGGCTGTACTCCGGGATGTACTATGTGGCCGACTATCTGAAGGACCTGAGAACCATAACCTGCGTGTTTGCCGTTCTCCTTGCCCTGGGCGCTCTGCTGGTGCTGTGGAGCGTTCTGTGGCGGCGGTGGCTGAGCATGGCTTGGGCAGCCGTTGGGCGGTTCACCGGCCACGTATGGCTGGAAATCAAGCTGATGCTGCTGTTGGGCCTGCTGTACAGTATGGCTATGGGTACGATCCGGCTGATAAGCGGCTGGAGAACCGGGTGGCATCTGCTTATGGTGCTGCTGGGCCTGTGGCTCCTGGCGGTCTATTGCAACGACCTGATCCGGAACTGGGGCCGTCTGCGGAGGGGCAGCTTCTGTGGCTGGGTATACCGGAACCTGCGGGCGGCGGAGCTGAAGCTCCCGGTGCAGAAGCGGCTGGTCCGGCGCAGCCTGGCGGTCTTTGTTCTGGGGCTCTGCCTGCTGCTAGCTGCGGCAGTCTTCCTGACGCTGTGCGTTTTGTCCTTCGGATTGATCTGGTATGGCGGGAGGCGGCCCCTGCTCCTGTTCCTGGTGGCCGGCGCGGTATTTCTCGGGGCAGGAGCCTTCCTGTTCCTGTTCTGGCGGGACCAGCGGGCGCTGGCCGAGGATATCGGAACGCTCTCCGGTCAGGCGGAGGCCATCCGGGACGGAGAGAGCTGGACTGGGGAGTGCATTGTTCAGGACCGGGACCTGTGGGAGATGTCGGAGGCTCTGCGGGACATCCAATCGGGCGTCCAGCGGGCGGTGGAGGACCGGACCCGCAGCGAGCGGATGAAGGTGGAGCTCATCGCCAACGTCTCTCACGACCTCAAAACGCCGCTGACCTCCATCCTCAGCTATGCCGACCTGCTCTCCAAGGAGGAGCTGCCTCCCACCGCCCGGGACTATGTGACCATCCTGAATGAAAAGGCCCAGCGGCTGGGAAACATGGTGCAGGAGGTATTTGAAGTAAGCAAGGCCGCCTCCGGGGAGCTGAGTATCAAGTGGGAGCGGCTGGATCTGGCCAAGCTGCTGCGGCAGACCCTGGCCGACCAGTCCGAGCCCATCGAGGAGAGCGGGCTGTGCTTCCGGGTGGAGCTGCCCGGGGAGCCGGTATTCATCCGGGCCGACGGGGACCGGCTGTACCGGGTGTTCCAGAACCTGATCCAGAACGCCCTGAAATACGCCCTGGAGGGCTCCAGGGTCTATGTATCCCTGACATGCGGGGAGGGAAAGGCCACGGCCCGTATCCAGAACATCTCCCGGGATGAGCTGCCCCGGGGGGTGGACTTCACCGCCCGCTTCGTCCGGGGGGACGAGAGCCGCACCGACGGCGGCAGCGGCCTGGGCCTTGCCATTGCGGACAGCTTTACCCGGGCCTGCGGAGGTTCTTTCCAGGTGACCACCGACGCCGACCTCTTTACTGCATGCGTCATCTTTGACCTTTGGGACGGGGAGGAATAGATCTGCCAGTCAGCCGCACGCCGGGCGAAAGCCCGGCGTGCGCTTTGTCCGCCCGGACAGCTTTACAGCCTGACGGAAAATTGTTATAATATTGCGGCAAGAGGTGCCTTTAATGGATTATAAACTGTAAAGGAATTTGCCTTGACATAAAAATCGGACGAGAGAAACCGGAATGTCCTGCTGTCAGGGCGTTTTATATAAATGAAAAGCAATATTACTTTACAGATAAAACGGCCTGACGGGCACAGAGAAAGAAGGAACACTGACATGAGTTTGCTGCGGGATACGTTGGCGGGCATCGTCCCCGCCGACCGGGCGGCGGCAGAGGCATGCCGCCGACGGTGGGACGCCATCGCCAAGCCGCTTCACAGCCTGGGCCTGCTGGAGGACGCGGTGGTCCGGGTGGCCGCCATGACGGGCAGCCCTGACGTGGACCTGTCCCGTCGGGCCATCGTGGTCATGTGCGCCGACCACGGTGTGGTGGCTGAGGGCGTGACCCAGACCGGTCAGGAGGTCACCGCCATCGTCACTGAAAATATGTCCAAAGGGGCGTCCAGCGTGTGCTGCATGGCACGCCAGGCCCATGCTGAGGTGGTGCCGGTGGACATCGGTGTGGCCCGCCCTGTGGCGGGAGCGCATATCCTCCAGCGCAACCTGATGCGGGGGACCAGGAACATGACCAAAGGGCCCGCCATGGACCGGGAGGTCTGTGTCAGGGCCATCGAGACCGGCATACAGGTGGCAAAGGAGCTGTGCGGCCGGGGGATGACCCTGCTGGGAACCGGTGAGATGGGCATTGGCAACACCACGGCCTCTTCCGCCGTGGCGGCGGTGCTGCTGGACGCGGAGCCCGGAACCGTTACCGGCCGGGGGGCGGGGCTCTCATCCCAGGGACTGGACCGGAAGGTGGAGGCCATCCGCCGGGCCATTGCGGTGAACCGGCCTGATCCGGCCGATCCTGTTGATGTGCTCTCCAAGGTAGGGGGACTGGACCTGGCCGGCCTTACCGGCGTGTTCCTGGGAGGTGCGGCCTGCCGTACCCCGGTGCTGGTGGACGGATTCATTTCAGCCGCCGCCGCGCTGTGCGCGGTGCGGCTGTGCCCGGCGGCGGGGGACTACCTGTTGGCCAGCCACGTCTCTGCCGAGCCTGCGGGGGAGCGGATGCTGCGGGAGCTGGGCCTTGTCCCCCTCCTGCGGGCCAATATGTGCCTGGGAGAGGGGACCGGCACGGCGGCGGTGATGCCCCTGCTGGACATGGCGCTGGCCGTCTACGGCCAGATGGCCACCTTTGATGAGATCGAGGTGGAAGCATACCAGCCGCTGACATGATACGGAATTTCTGTCCCGCCGGCGGGAGCGCTGACCACGGAGGAAGCGAGATGAAAAAAGCCCTTTTGGCGGTGTCTTTTGGCACCAGTTACCCCGATACGCTGGAGAAGAGCATCGCTCCCGTTGAAGCGGCCCTGGCCCAGGCCCTGCCGGAGCGGCAGGTGTTCCGGGCCTTCACCAGCGGTGTCATCCGGCACAGACTGGAACAGCGGGACGGCGTATATATTGACAGCCTTTCCGGAGCGCTGGAGCGTCTGGACGCGGCTGGATACGACGACGTGCTGGTCCAGCCCGTCTGTATTCTGAACGGCGGTGAGTATGACGGGATCGCTGCCGGGACGATGCCGTGGGCCGGCCGGTTTTGCCGTTTTGCACTGGGCAGGCCCCTGCTTGCCTCGGAGGAGGACTGCCGTGCCGCGGCCGGGGCGGTGGTCCGGGAGCTGGAGGCCCCGGCGGAGGATGAGGCGTTGGTCTTTATGGGCCACGGCTCAGAGCGTTTTGCCAGCCCGGCCTACGCCTTCACAGAGCGCGCCCTGCACGACCTGGGTTGGGAGCGGGCTTTTCTGGGCGCGATGGAGGGCCGTCCCACCCTGGATGAGGTGATGGACTGCCTGCGGGCACATCCCCGGATACGCCGGGTGCGGCTGCAGCCTTTTATGGTGACGGCGGGCAGGCACGCCGAAAAAGAGATGGCCGGTGAGGGAGACTCCTGGCGTACCCGCCTGACCGGCGCGGGCTATCAGGTGGAGTGCGTGTTCCGGGGATTGGGGGAGTATCCTGCCTTCCGGGCGCTTTTCGCCGGACATGCCCGGGCGGCGGAGCAGAGCTGAGAAAAAAGCGGTCAAAGCACCGCGGCCGTGCTATACTAGTATCAGTATTGTACTGTAACACAACGGCGGACAGGACCGCCGCAAGAGAGACAAGGAGGAGACGGTATGGAGCTCTATGTCTGCGGCGTCAGCGACCGCCGGGCCCCCATCGCCCTGCGGGAGAAGCTCTCCTTTACCCGGAGCCGGGTGGCCGAGCTGGATGCCCGGATCAGCCGGACGCCGGGGGTCCTGGGCTGCGCCCTGCTGTCCACCTGCAACCGTACCGAACTCTACTGCTCCTGCGAGGAGGGGACTGTCCCGGACGGACCGGGCCTGCTGTGCCGGGCGGCGGGGGCTGATCCGGCCCTCTTTGAGGGGGCCTTCCGCTGTGAGCGGGGGGAGGATGCGGCCCGCCATCTGATGGAGGTGGCCGCCGGGCTCCGTTCCCGCATCTGGGGGGAGGACCAGATTCTCTCCCAGGTGCGGGAGGCACTGGTGCTGGCCCGCTCCGCCGGGGCCGCCGACCCGGTGCTGGAGACCTGGTTCCGCATCGCCGTGTCGGCGGGCAAGGAACTCAGAACCAAAGTGCGCTTCTCCGGGGTGTCCCCTTCGGCGGCGGCCCGGGCGGTAGAAGTACTGGGCAGGGACGCCGGGGGACTGGAGGACCGCCGGGCCCTGGTCATCGGAAACGGCGAGATGGGCCGCCTCTCAGCCCGGCTTTTGCGGGAGGCGGGCTGTGCCGTGACGGTGACTCTGCGCAGCTACCGCCACGGGGAGACCGTGGTGCCCGCCGGGTGCGCGGTGGCCCCCTATGAGGACCGCTACGCCGCCATGGAGGGCATGGACCTGCTGCTCTCGGCCACCACCAGCCCCCATTACACCGTCACCCGGCGGGAGTTCCGGGCGGTGGCGCGGCCGCCCCGCTGGCTGGCCGACCTGGCCATCCCCCGGGACGTGGACCCAGAGGTGGGAGAGCTGCCCGGCGTGACGCTCTACAACATCGATACGCTGGGGAGCGGTGTGGAGCACACGCTGCCCCCGGAGGGAGAGCGCATCTTGGCAGGCGCCATGGAGCAATTCCGCCAGTGGGCGGGTTACCGGGCCAGCCTGCCCGCCATCGAGGAGCTGAAGGAGGCGGTGGCGGAGCGGGTGCTGGCTGCCGGAGTGGAGGGCCTGACGGCGGAGGAGAGCGCCGAGCTGGCGGCACGGCGGACGGTGGAACTGCTGACCGGAAGTCTGAAGAGCCGTCTGACGCCCGATGACCTGAAGCGCTGTGCCGGGAAGATACGGGCCCACACCCGAGCATAAAAGGAGGCAATCATGGAGGGAAATGGGTTTCATTTTCCACTGTTCATCGACCTGAACGGGGCCGATGTGGCCGTCATAGGCGGCGGAGCGGTGGCGGCCCGCCGTGCCGCCGTGCTGCTGCGCTTCGGCGCCCGGGTGCGGGTGGTGGCGCCGGAGCTCTGTCCCGGCTTTCCGGAGGGCGTGGAGCACATATGCTGCCGCTACCGGCAGTGTGACCTTGGGGATGCGGTGCTGGCCGTGGCTGCCACCGACGACCGGGAGGTGAACCGCCGGGTGGGGGAGGACGCAAGGGCGCGCCACATCCCCGTCAGCGTGGCCGACTGCCCGGAGGAGTGCACCTTCTATTTCCCGGCGGTGTGCGAGGGGAAGAATGTGGCGGCAGGCGTGGTCTCCCGGGGCAGCGACCACCGGGCCACGGCCAGAGCCGCCGAGAAAATACGCCGTGTACTGGAGGAGCTGGAATGAGCGTCATCCGTGTGGGCAGCCGGGAGAGCCGGCTGGCCGTCATCCAGGCCCGGCAGGTGATGGAGGCCATCCGGGCGGCACAGCCCGGTATCGAACTGGAGCTTGTGACCATGAAGACCACTGGCGACCGAATTCTGGACCGCACTTTGGACCAGGTGGGAGGCAAGGGCCTTTTCGTCAAGGAGCTGGACGCCGCCCTGCTGGAGGGACGGGTGGACCTGACCGTTCACAGCTTGAAAGACCTGCCCATGGAGACCCACCCCGGCCTGCCGGTGGCGGCCTATTCCCGCCGTGCCGACCCCCGGGACGCCCTGGTGCTGCCGGAGGGGACCGATACCCTGGATCTGAGCCGGCCGGTGGGCTGCGCCAGCCAGCGGCGAAAGCTGCAGCTGGAGCGGCTTTTCCCGGGCGTCCGGGTGGAGCCGGTGCGGGGCAATGTGCTCACCCGGCTGCGTAAGCTGGACGGTGGGGAATACGGGGCCCTGGTGCTGGCCGCCGCCGGGCTGGAACGGCTGGGCCTCACCGGGCGCGTCGGCCGGTATTTTTCCACGGATGAGATGATCCCGGCGGCGGGTCAGGGCATCCTGGCTGTGCAGGTGCGGGCTGGGAGCGGCTGGCCCTGGCTCTCCGCCCTCAACGATCCGGAGGCCGAGGCATGCGCAAAGTCGGAGCGTGCCTTTGTGCGGGAACTGGACGGAGGCTGTTCCTCCCCGGCGGCGGCCTATGCCGCCGTGGCGGGAGGAGTCATCACTCTGCGGGGCATGACCGCCGGGGGACGAACAGGAGAAGGGGCCGCCCCGCTGGAGGAGGCGGAGGCCTTGGGCCGCACCCTGGCCCGGAAGCTGAGAGAGGAGGAGCGCCATGGCGGGTAAAGTGACCCTGGTGGGGGCGGGACCCGGCGATCCGGGGCTGATGACCCTCAAGGGGCGGGAAGCCCTGGCCGGAGCCCAGGTGGTGGTGTACGACCGGCTGATAAGTCCGTCTATCCTTGCCCTCATCCCGGAAGGGGCGGAGCGTATCGACGTAGGCAAGCACGCCGGCTGTCACCCCGTGCCCCAGGAGGAGATCAGCCATATCCTGCTGGAACGGGGACTGGCGGGGAAGAACGTGGTGCGCCTCAAGGGGGGCGATCCCTTCCTCTTCGGCCGGGGCGGGGAAGAGCTGGAATTGCTGGCCCGGCACGGCGTGGCCTTTGAAGTGGTGCCCGGCGTGACCTCCGCCATCGCCGCTCCCGCTTACGGAGGCATCCCGGTGACCCACCGGGACTTCTGCTCTTCGCTGCACATCATCACCGGCCACCGCCGGGCGGGACAGCCTTTGGATATGGATTTTGACGCCCTGTGCCGTACCGGGGGCACACTGGTGTTCCTGATGGGCGTGTCCGCCCTGGGGGAGATCTGCGCCGGGCTGCGGGCGGCCGGCATGGATCCGTCCACCCCCGCCGCGGTGGTGGAGCGGGGGACTACCCCCCGGCAGCGGCGGATCTCCTCCGACCTGGCCCATCTGCCTGAGCGGGCAGCGGAGGAGAAGCTGGAGAGTCCCGCCGTCATCATCGTGGGGGGCGTGTGTGCCCTGGCGGAGGAGCTGGACTGGTTCGACGCCCTGCCCCTCAAGGCCGTGCCCATCGTGGTCACCCGGCCCAAAGACCGCTCGGGCGCCCTCTCGTCCCGCCTGCGGGCGCTGGGGGCCGACGTAAGAGAGATCCCCTGCATCGAGACGGTGGATCGTGATGACCTGGAGCCCCTGCGGGCGGCGCTGGGGGCCTGCTCCTATGACTGGGCGGTCTTTACCAGCCCGGCGGGGGTCCACGCCGCCGGCCGGGCGCTGAAAAAACTGGGCCGGGACCTGCGGGCCCTGTACGGCATGAAGCTGGCGGCCATCGGCCCGGGCACCGCCGCCGCTCTGGACGGATATGGCCTCACCGCCGACCTGGTGCCGGAGGTGTACGACGGCGCCCACCTGGCCCGCGCGCTGCTGGAGGCGCTGCTGCCCGGCGGGGCGGCGCTGCTGCTCCGGGCCCGGCAGGGCGGCCGGGAACTGCCTGAAACGCTGAAGGCCGCCGGGATAATCGTGGCTGACGTGCCGCTGTACGACACGGTATACCGCTGTGACGGCGGGGAAGAGCTGCGGGAACTGCTGGAGCGGGAGAAGCGGGTGTGGGTGACTTTTACCAGCGCTTCCACCGTCCGGGGCTTTGCGGCCGCGGCGGGGGAGGGTGCCGACCTGTCCCGCGTCGTGGGATTGTGCATCGGGGCGCAGACGGCGGCCGAGGCCGGGCGGTACGGCATTCCGGTGCAGGTGGCCCGGGAGGCCGCCATCGATTCTCTGGTCGAACTGGCCTGCACAGCGGCGGGGAAAGGCTGACGGCGCGCCCGCCATACCGTCCCCGCGCCTTTGGGAAGAAACGAAAAACAGAAGGAGGCCATTTCCATGGACCTGACCATCCGGCCCCGCCGCCTGCGGGGCAATGACAATATCCGCCGCCTGTGCCGGGAGACCCGCATGTCTCCGGACAGCCTGATCTATCCCATCTTTGTGGATGAGACCCTTCGGGGAAAGCGGCCCATCGAGTCCCTGGCGGGGCAGTATCACTACGGGCTGGACTGCGTGGCCCAGGCGGCGCAGGAGTGTCTGGACCACGGGGTGGGCCGGTGCATTCTCTTCGGCCTGCCAGAGCGTAAGGACGCCCTGGGCTCTTCGGCCTGGGACGAGCACGGCGTGGTGCAGGAGGCCATCCGGGCCATCAAGGCGGCATACCCCGACTTCTACGTCATCACCGACGTATGCATGTGCGAGTACACCGACCACGGCCACTGCGGGGCCCTCTGCGGCCATGAGGTGGACAACGACGCCACCCTGGAGCTGCTGGCCAAAACCGCCCTTTCCCACGCCCGGGCGGGGGCCGACATGGTGGCGCCCTCCGACATGATGGACGGCCGGGTGGCGGCCATCCGGGCGGCGCTGGACGCAGGCGGCTATACCGGCGTACCCATCCTGTCCTACTCTGCCAAGTACGCCTCGGCGTTCTACGGCCCCTTCCGGGCGGCGGCGGGCTCGGCCCCTGCATTTGGGGACCGGCGGGGTTACCAGATGGACCCCCACAACCGGAAGGAGGCCCGGAAGGAGTGCGCCCTGGACGTGGAGGAGGGGGCCGATATCCTGATGGTCAAGCCCGCCATGCCCTATCTGGACGTGCTGCGGGAGTGCGCCGATGCCTTTGACCTGCCCATGTGCGCCTATCAGGTGTCCGGCGAGTACGCCATGATCAAGGCGGCGGCCGCCGCCGGGCTCATCGACGAGCACCGGGTCATGTGCGAGAGCGCGGTGTCCATCTTCCGGGCGGGGGCCGATATGCTCATTACCTATTATGCCAAAGAGCTGGCCGACGCCATGGGGAAGGGAGAGATCGGCTGATGACCTCGGAGGAGCTCTTTGAACAGGCCGTAAAGGTGATGCCGGGCGGCGTCAATTCCCCGGTGCGGGCCTTCCGTGCGGTGAACCTGTCCCCGCGGTTCATCGCACGGGCCGACGGGGTCCATCTTTGGGATGTGGACGGCCGGGCGTATCTGGACTATGTGTGCTCCTGGGGCCCCATGATCCTGGGCCACAACCACCCGGCCATCCGGGAGGCGGTGGAGCGGGCGGTAAAGGACGGCCTGAGCTTCGGCGCCCCCACCGAGCGGGAGGTGGGGATCGCCCAGCTCATGGTGGAGCTGGTGCCGGGCATCGAGATGGTCCGTATGGTCAACTCGGGCACCGAGGCGGTCATGTCGGCCATCCGGCTGGCCCGGGGAGCCACCGGGCGGGACAAGATCATCAAGTTCGAGGGCTGCTACCATGGCCACAGCGACTGCCTGCTGGTCAACGCCGGCTCCTCCGCCCTGGCGGGGGGCTGTCCCAGCTCGGCAGGGGTGCCGGAGGACATCGTGAAGCACACCCTCACCGCCCAGTTTAACGACCTTAACAGCGTGGAGTGCCTGCTGGAGGCCAATCCCGGCCAGGTGGCCTGTGTCATCGTGGAGCCAGTGGCGGCCAACATGGGCGTGGTGGGGCCGGAGCCGGCCTTTCTGCCCGGATTGCGGGCGCTGTGCGACAAATACGGGGCCCTGCTGGTCTTTGACGAGGTCATCACCGGCTTCCGCCTGGGGCTGGGAGGCGCGCAGGCATATTTCGGCGTCCGGGCCGACATCGTCACCTTCGGCAAGATCATCGGCGGCGGCATGCCGGTGGGGGCCTACTGCGCCAGCCGTGCCCTGATGGAAGAGGTGGCCCCCTGCGGACCGGTCTATCAGGCGGGCACCCTCAGCGGCAACCCGGTGGCCATGGCCGCCGGCCTGGCCCAGCTTCGCTACCTGAAGGACCACCCGGAAGTCTACGATCACATCAACGGCCTGGCTTCCCGCCTGGCGGAGGGCCTGCGGGCCATCGCCGCCCGGACCGGCGTGGACGCGGCGGTGAACCAGGTGGGCAGCCTGCTGGCCCCCTTCTTCACACCAAACGCCGTCACTGCCTTTGTGGACGCCAAAGGCAGCGACGTGGGGAAGTACGCCCGGTACTTCGCCGGTATGCTGGAGCGGGGGATCTACCTGGCTCCGGCCCAGTTCGAGGCCATGTTCCTCTCGGCAGCCCATACCGAAGCCGATGTGGAGCGCACCCTTGCCGCCGCCGAAGAGGTGTTCCGGACGCTGTAGCGGGAGAGCGTTGCAAAAAAGCGCCCCGGGGACGCAAACTCAGTCCCCGGGGCGCTGATCGTTATTTGGAAAAAGCGGCCCGGAGCCGGGCGTCCAGCCCCTGCTCCCGGATGAAGCGCCGGGCGGCGGGGGGCACCAGATGCTCCCAGGGCAGTCCCTGGGCCATGAGCCGGCGGACCTCAGTCCCACTGGTGAGCCGCTGACTGTCATCCCGTACCCACATGACTTCGGTACGGAAGCCCAAGTCCGACAGGACCTGGCGCTTGTGCTCCCCCCACTGGTCGTAGATGGTCACATAGCATACGGCATCCCTGGGCACAAAATTGAGGATGCGCTCGGGATGTTCGATGGGGAAGGGGACGATGTCAAAGCTCTCCCGGGGCAGGCCGGCCTCGGTCAGGCTGTCCCGCAGCATCACCATCCGCTCGTAAAAGGTGAAGGGATTGGAAGACTGCTTTACCCGCGCCATGCCCTGAAGCTCGGCCGGAGCCTCCTCCCAGGGGGCGGAATTGGTCACGCCCACGATCAGGTGCCCGCACCGTTCGGCACCCGCCAGCAAGTATTCCATATGGCCCAGATGGAGCCCCTGAAAGCGCCCGGTAATGATCCCCAGCTTGTCCCTCATAACTCTGCCGCGTCCTCTCTGATAAGATCCGTAACTTTTATCTTACTCAATTCGACAGAAAAAGGGAAGGGGAAAATAAGTATATAGAAAAAGCAAATAAAAATACACATGAAAGAGCGGAAGAGGGCGGTTGACATTTGATTCTTATAAAGATATAATGACTTGTGCTTTTGAAAAAAAGCGACTCCGTCTTAGCGGATGTGAGGGAAGAGGCGAATTCAAACGCCGCGGGGCATGCTCCGCGGCGTTTGACGTTCCGGGGGAAATAGGGTACAATACGGACAGGGGACCGGAGTCTGACCGTCGGAGTCCTTTCCGGCAAAAGTGCTCCGATTTCCGCAAGCACACCGAGGGAGGCTGTCCGCCGTGTGGAATCAGATCTTCAATCCCCAGAACGGGTTCTTTCAGACCATAGACCTGCTGTTCAATCTGTTCATGCTCAGCCTGATCTGGGCGGTGCTGTGCATCCCGGTTTTCACCATCGGGCCGGCCACTGCCGCACTGTACTACGTGCTGGTCAAGTGTATCCGCCGGAAGGAGCCTTACCCGTTCAAGAATTTTCTGGAGAGCTTTCGGGCCAATTTCAAGGTGGGGGCGCTGGCCAGTCTCGTCTGTGCCCTGGTGGCGTCGGCAGCCTGGGAGGGGGTACAGGTGCTCTGGCAGGCAACCTGTACCGGCAGCGCCGCCGGGCGGCTGATGCTGGTGATCTATGGAGTGGTGGTACTGCTGCTGCTGGGGACGCTGGGCTACCTGTTCCCGCTGCTGTCCCGGTTTTCCTTTGGGACGAAGCGGCTTTTCCTGACGGCATTCCAGCTGGCGCTGCGCCATCTGCCTGTGACCATGCTGCTGGCGGTCATTCTGGCGGCGTCCATTTTTGTGTCGGCGGTATTCCTGTTTCCCGTCCTGTTCATGCCGGCTCTGACTGGGCTGGTATGCTCTCTGCCGCTGGAGCGGGTGTTCCGGCGCTATACCCCTCCCGAGGGCGGGATGGAAGAAGGAGAGGACAGACCCTGGTATCTGCGCTGAGGGGCGCCGAAGTAACGGATCAAAAAAACGAGGCACGGTCCCGGGTGGGACCGTGCCTCGCGGCGTTTTTGCGTATATCGCTTAGAATTCGGGCAGGGAAGCGGCGGCCACAGACTGGCCCACGCGGCGGGACTTCTCGTCGGGCAGGGTGGGGTTAATCTTGCCGGCCACATCGGGATACTCCTCGGCCAGGACCCGCTTGGCCTCGGCCAGGATGATGTCGCCGCCCTTGCCGGACATGACACGGCCCAGCAGCAGAATGTGCTTGAAGCCGTAGAAGTGATAGTACAGGCGCAGGGCGTGGCCCAGATAGACGCCGATGGAGCGGTAGATAGCGGCGGCACGGTCGTCGTCCTGGGCCATCAGGCCCTGGACCACCTTCAGCTTCTCGGCGGGGGAGAGGGACTCATCCAGCTCGATGCCGGCGGCGGGGGCCAGCTTGATGACGGAGTCCTGGGAGAAATACTTCACGCCGCAGCCGATATCGCCGGACCACTCGTCCCGCATGGCGGTGGGGGCGGCGTCCACAGGTACGAAGGCCAGCTCGTTGAGCCAGCCGGTGATGCGGCCCTCGCTGTCCACATAGCCAACGGCCTCACTGGTGCCCATGGCGATGCCCAGCACGTTGTTCTCGCCCAGGTTCATGGCGCCGGCCAGAGCGGACACGTCACCGTCGTTGCACACGGCGTAGGGCACGTTGCCGAAGGTATCGGTGATGGCGCGGATGTAGATGTCCTTGACCTTGGCGTCAAAGAGATCCTTGGGCACCTTCAGGAACAGAGAGGCGTTCATGGTGCGGTTGTTGATGTACACACCGGCGGAGGACACGCCCACCGCGTCCACCCGGGGCATATGGGCGGCGGCGGACTTGAGGGCAGCCACGATGCCGTCGTAGTGGTAATCGGGATCGGAGTTGGTCTTGGGGAACCAGACCACCTCTTCGGAGAACACGGGCTCACCGTCGATGACGGCGGACACCTTGCGGTCGCTTCCGCCGGCATCAAAGCCGATGCGGCAGCCCTCCAGATGGCGGCCGATGGCCTTGGGGTCGCCCTTCTCCGCGGGAACGGCGTCGCAGGATACGATCTCGAAGGGATGCTCGAACACGTTGGCCATGTAGTCCCAGTCAAATTCCTGCTGGCCGCCGGCACAGTAGAGCTTCCGCATATCGTCACAGATGGCGTCATCGCCGCTGATGTAGACCTTGAAGCCGCCATACAGCCACAGCATGGTCTTGATGATGCGTTCCACATAGTAGCGGTCGGCCTCGGCCATGTCAGAGGTGCCGTGGATCTTGGTGTGGTAGACGGCGACCTGGCCGCCGGCACGCTCCACTGCGATGTCCAGGGGCTTTTCCGCGTCCTTCAGGAAGGACTGGTAAAAGGGAAAGAGCGGGATGTAGTTGGGGTCCAGCTCCGGGAGATTTTGCACAGAAACCTCGATACCAAGATGTTTCATTGGAATCCTCCTCCTTGTTCAGGTCACAGACTGGATTTTTGATCTCCTGATCAAATTTGTCCACTTATAGGCTATCATTTTTTTTCAATCTGTCAAGAGATTTTTGGGAAAAAGTAAAAAATAATTTCAAAAAATCTATTGACTGAAACTTACTTCCAAAGGTATGATAGAGACGGTACGGAAAGCCCGTATCGTCAGACGACCGGTTTACCATTTTACATCATGCGTATAAAAGGAAGGCGGAATGAAAATGGATACTGCAATGAGAGCGCGCCTGCAGGCTCACAAGGACTGGATCAGCGAGGAGCTGGACATCTGCATCAATTTCTGGCTGAAGAACGGCATGGACCATGAGCACGGCGGCGTGTATACCTGTCTGGACCGGAAGGGCGAGATCTACTCCACCGACAAGAGCGTGTGGATGCAGGGCCGCTGCGGCTGGATCTTCTCCTACCTGTGCCACCTCTACGGTGTGAAGGAGGAGTGGCTGGCCGCTTCCAAGAGCTGCATTGATTTCCTGGAGGCCCACTGCATCAACCACAGCGCCGGCGGCCGGATGTACTTCACCGTGACGGAGGACGGCCAGCCCCTGCGCCAGCGCCGCTACTGCTTCTCCGAGGCGTTCTACGCCCTGGCCAACGCCGAGTACTACGGCGTTACCGGTGAGAAGGAGAACCTGGAGCGGGCCCGCCGGGCTTACGACCTGTACTGGGACCTGAACCACGGCATGGCCGATCCCACCGGTCTGGGCCCCAAGACCATCCCCGAGACCCGTACCGGCCGGGCCTTCGGCATCCCCATGATCATCCTCAACGTCACCGGCGTGATGCTGCGTGTGGATCCCGAGCGCAAGGCTCTCTATGAGGAGCGGGCCAACCAGTGCGTGGACGAGATCTTCCGCTATCATGTGCACCCTGAGCTCAAGTGCGTGCTGGAGAATGTGGCCGAGGACGGCACCGCCCGCCTGAACTACACCGAGGGCCGCATCGTGAACCCGGGCCACGACATCGAGGGCGTCTGGTTCCTGCTGGAGCATGCCCAGCGCACCGGCGACAAGGAGCTGGTGAAGAAGGCCGCCCAGATCTTCGACTGGGCCATCGAGGCCGGTTGGGACAAGGAGTACGGAGGACTGCTCTACTTTACCGACTGCCTGGGCAAGCCCCCCGAGGCCTACGAGCACGACATGAAGCTGTGGTGGCCTCATGACGAGATCCTCATCGCCTCCCTGATGCTCTTCCGGGATACCGGAGACGAGAAGTATCTGGACTGGTTTGAGAAGACTCTGGACTACTGCAAGGTCCACTTCTCCGACCGGGAGTACGGCGAGTGGTACGGCTATCTCCGCCGGGACGGCCTGCCCACCATGCCTTCCACCAAGGGCAGCACCTTCAAGGGTCCCTTCCATCTGCCCCGGATGCTCTCCATGGTGGACCAGATGCTGGGCCAGATGCTGGCGGAATAAAAAGACGGAACAGGAGCGGGAAGGAAGTGATCATCCGGCATGTCGCAGGGCAATGTGTTCGCGCGTCTGGACAATGAATACTATCAGCTGACCGGCGCGGAAAAGAAAGTGGCCGACTATGTGGTCGGCCATGAGAAGCAGACACAGTTCATGTCCATCTCCGAGCTGGCAGAGGAATGCGGTGTGGCGGAGGCCACTATCTCCCGCTTCTGCCGGCGTATGGGCTACAAAGGGTACAGCGCCTTCAAGCTGGCGGTGGCCAACTCCACCGCCGGATCGGGCCCGGGCGAGCCCGACCGGGGAGGGGAGACCCCGCCCGAGGGGGAGGGGCCTTATCAGACGCTCTATGACGCGGATATAGCCGCCATTGCCCAGACCAGGAAGCTGATCCGGCCTAAGACCATGGCCCGGGCGGCCAAGCTGCTCCATGGATCCGGCAAGGTACTGTGCATGGGGCAGGGCGGCTCCATGATCATGGCCCAGGAGGCGGCTCATCTCTTTTCGAACACTTGTCCAAACTTTTTCCCGGTTTCCGATGCCCATATGCAGGCCATTGCCACCGCGCAGCTTACCGAGCGGGACGCCATACTCTATTTCTCCTACTCCGGAGCCACCCGGGACGTGGTGGAAACGCTGAAGCGGGCAAAGGAACGGGGGGCCGGCGTGGTGCTGGTGACCCGCTTTCCCAAATCTCCCGCTGCGGTCTACGCGGATATTGTGCTCCAGTGCGGCTCCAAAGAGGGACCGCTCCAATTGGGAACGGTGGCGGCCCGCATGGCGCAGCTCTTCCTGCTGGATGCGCTGAACCAGGAACTGTGCCTGCTGCAGGGGGACAAGGTACAGAAGATTCAGGAACGGATCGCGCTGGCGCTTTCCGACAAGCATCTGTGATTTTTTTTGGAATGGAGCGGAGACAGCCTGGGAGGATCGGTCGAAGAATGAAAATAAATTGCAATTTGACAAAATAAGAAAAAATTTTTCATTCAGGCTATTGACAAATACTGTTTCTGCTTGTACAATCTTCACAACGGGTATTTCCGCCCGAAAGCGAAAATTATCAAAAATGAGGAGGAAAAGAGCATATGAAGAAATGGAACAGAATCCTTTCCCTTGCCCTGGCCGCCGGTATGACCATCAGCCTGGCTGCCTGCGGCGGCGGCACCGCCACCGAGAGCAAGGCCCCCGAGACCGGCGCCCCCGCCGCCAGCACTCCCGCCGGCGCCGAAGACGTCACCATCGAGCTGTGGACTTACCCGGTCGGCAGCTGGGGCGGCGAGAACGCCAAGGCCGAAGAGGTCGTCGCCAAGTTCAACGAGGTCTATCCCAACATCAAGGTGAACGTGGAGTATCTGGACTATCAGAACGGTGATACCGCCGTGACTGCCGCCATCCAGGGCGGCTCCGCTCCCGACATCATTCTGGAAGGTCCTGAGCGCCTGGTCACCAACTGGGGCGCCAATAACCTGATGGTGGACCTGTCCGACCTGTGGGCCGAGTCCGGGGACGACATCAAGGCCAACAGCGAGGCTGTTGCCGCGGCCTGCCAGCTGGACGGCAAGTACTATGAGTACCCCCTGTGCATGACCACCCACTGCATGGCCATCAACTATGAGGTCTTTGATCAGGCTGGCGCTCTGCAGTACATCGACGAGGAGACCCGCACCTGGACCACCGATAACTTCGTGAAGGCCATGGAGGCTGTCCGTGATTCCGGTCTGGTTGCTGTGCCCGGCATCGTCTACTGCGGCGGCCAGGGCGGCGACCAGGGCACCCGCGCTCTCGTCACCAACCTGTATTCCGGCACCTACACCAACGCTGACCACACCGCTTACACCGTCAACTCCACCGAGAACGTGAAGGCCCTGGAGCTCATCAAGAGCATGGTGGATTCCGGCGCCCTGAACGCCAACGCCAGCTTCGTGGCTTCTGACGAGCTGCAGGCCTTCTCCAACGGCACCGCTGCCGTGACCTTCTGCTGGAACGCCTCCAACAAGGCGCAGTACGCCAGCCAGGTCCAGTTCACTCCCTTTGCCATGGCTTTCCCCTCTGACGACGGCAAGCCTGAGCTGTGCGGCGGTATCTGGGGCTTCGGCGTGTTCGACAACGGCGACCAGGCCAAGATCGACGCTGCCAAGACCTTCATCAAGTGGGTCTGCGACGATGAGACCCAGGGCGTCGAGAGCGTCCGCCTGACCGGCTTCTTCCCCGTGCGCGCTTCTCAGGGCAATGTCTACGCCGGCACCGAGCAGGAGGCCAATGCCACTGAGTTCCTGACCCTGATGCCCTACCTGGGCGATTACTACAACGTCACTCCCGGCTGGACCGAGCAGCGCACCAACTGGTGGAATATGCTCCAGAAGATCCTGATCTCCGGCGAGGACATCCAGGCCAAGGCTGACGAGTTCGTCACCGCCAGCAACGCCAACATCGGTTAAGCATAGCAACTTCAAACGCCATATGTAAGTTTGACTGTGCCCACTCCCTGCATGAGAGGGGGCGGGCACAGTCCTTTTTTAGCAGGCATGGGAGAGCAAATTCGTAGAAGAGGGGGAGAAACATATGGAGCAAAATGCCGCTGTCAACGCACAACGGAAGCCGCGTAAAGAAAAACGTTCCCAATTTTCCGGCATGAGCAAGGCTCTGGTCCGGCGCGAGACCATTTCAGCTTATCTGTTTCTGCTTCCCAGCCTGTTCTTCTTTGTGGGATTCGTTGTATTCCCCATGATTATCTGTGTGGTGTACAGCTTCCTGCACATGGGCCTGAACAGCTCCGCCACCACTTTCGCCGGTTTCGCCAACTATATCCGTATGTTCCAGGATCCTGTCTTTATCAAGGGCTTCTGGAACACTGTACTTATCGTGGTGGTGGCCGTGCCTACGGTCACTGCGTTCTCCCTGTGGGTCAGTTCCGCCATCTATCAGATGAACGCCCTGACCCGGTCCTTCTTCCGCTGTGTGTTCTACCTGCCTGTGGTCACCGGTACTGTGGCAGTCACCGTGGTGTGGAAGTGGATGTTCAATCCCTATAACGGCCTGCTCAACCAGATCTTTGATTCCGTGGGCTTTGATTGGCTGGGCAACGAAAAGACCGCCATCTGGTGTATCATTATGATCCTCTTCACCACCTCCATCGGACAGCCCATCGTGCTGTATGTGGCAGCCCTGGGCAATGTGGACCAGTCTCTCATTGAGGCGGCCCAGGTGGACGGCGCCACCAAGCTCCAGGTTTTCTGGAAGATCAAGTGGCCCCAGATCATGCCCACCACCCTGTATATCCTGATCATCACCACCATCAACTCGTTCCAGTGCTTCGCGCTGATCCAGCTGCTGACCTCCGGCGGCCCCAACGGCAGCACCAGCACCATCATGTACTACATCTTCGATACGGTCTATTGCTATCAGGATTTCGGCTACGCCAACGCGATGGGCGTGGTCCTGGCCTTGATCATTGCGGTGTTCTCCGCCATCCAGTTCAAGGTCACGAAGAGTGATAATTAAGGAGGTGCAGGTTATGAATAACGCGAAAAGTAAGCTTTCCGGCACTTCCACCGGCTACAAGGTCGTTACCCTGATCATTCTCTTTGTGCTAGCCATTCTGTTCCTGTTCCCGCTGTACTGGATCATCACCGGCTCCTTTAAGGACGCCATCACCATCAACGCCCGCACGCCCCAGTGGTTTCCCCTGAAGCCGACGCTGCAGAACTATGTCAAGCTGTTCAAGCAGCCCGCCTTCAAGTGGCTGTTCAACACCGTGTTCATGGCTGTGGGATCCATGATCCTGACCTGCCTGACCGCCTCGCTGGCTGGCTATGCCCTGGCCAAGAAGCGCTTTTACGGCCGCGGCGTTCTCTTTACCCTCATCGTGTGCGCCATGGCCCTGCCCAAGCAGGTCATCGTCATCCCCCTGCTGCAGGAGATGAACTTCCTGCATCTGGCCAACAACCTGTGGGCCGTCATCCTGCCTACTGTGGGCTGGCCCTTCGGTGTGTTCCTGATGAAGCAGTTCTCTGAGACCATCCCCACCGAGATCCTGGAGGCCGCCCGGGTGGACGGCTCCGGTGAGCTGCGTACCTTCTTCAGCATCGTGTTCCCCATGATCAAGCCCGGCGTCGGCGCGCTGGCTATTTTCACCTTCGTCAACTCCTGGAATGACTATTTCCTCCAGTTGATCATGCTGACCAAGCGCGAGGTGTGGACCATTTCTCTGGGTATCGCGCGCCTTCAGGGCGAGATGTCCAGCGATTTCGGCCTTATCATGGCCGGCGCCACACTGGCCGCCATCCCCATCGTGACCGTGTTCATCGTGTTCCAGAAATACTTTACCCAGGGCATCGCCATGGGCGCCGTCAAGGGTTAAGAACCGTCGCTGCCAGGCGGAAGCCTGACAAAGGTCCGGGCATGCGTTCCACGGATGGTCCGGAGCAGAGAGTAACTGTCAAAAGCGTCAGCCGGGACCTGGGGGAGGAGAGAAGTCTTCCTCCGCCGGGCCCGGCAGGCCCATATTGATCTGAAAACAGAAAATGGAGTGATTTGAGATGAGCGATCTGAAAAAATTCCAGGGTGTTATTCCCGCCTTCTACGCCTGCTATGACGAGCAGGGCAACATCTCTCCGGAGGGCACCCGGGCGCTGGTCCGCCACCTGGCTGACAAGGGCGTCCGCGGCCTGTATGTGGGCGGCTCTTCCGGCGAGTGCATCTATCAGAGCAAGGAAGAGCGCAAGGTCGTGCTGGAGAATGTGATGGCCGAGGCCAAGGGCCGCGATCTGACCATCATTGCCCACGTGGCCTGCAACAACACCAGGGACAGCCAGGAGCTGGCCGCCCACGCCGAGAGCCTGGGTGTGGATGCCATCGCCTCCATTCCTCCCATCTACTTCCACCTGCCCCCCTACAGCATCGCCCAGTACTGGAACGACATCTCCGCTGCCGCCCCCAATACCGACTTTATCATCTACAACATTCCTCAGCTGGCCGGCGTGGCTCTGACCATTCCTCTGCTCCAGGAGATGTTGAAGAATCCCCGCGTCATCGGCGTGAAGAACTCCTCCATGCCCACTCAGGACATCCAGATGTGGAAGGACGAGGGCGGCGAGAACTTCGTGGTCATGAACGGTCCCGATGAGCAGTTCATCTCCGGCCTGGCCATGGGCGCCACCGGCGGCATCGGCGGCACCTATGCCGTTATGCCTGAGCTGTTCCTGAAAGTGTGGGACCTGTTCCATGAGGGAAGGATGGCTGAGGCTGCCAAGATCCAGAATGAGATCTGCCGCATTATCTACAAGCTGTGCTCCGCCCACGGCAACCTGTACGCCGTGATGAAGGAAGTCATCAAGCAGCAGTACGGCCTGGATATGGGCGGTGTCCGCGCTCCCCTGGCCAACCTGACCGAGTCCGACAAGGCCGTGGTGGACGCCTGCTCCAAGCAGATCCGGGACGCCATTGCCAAGTACTGCTGAGATTATATCAGGAGGGAATTCCAATGAGAGTTTATCTGTCGGAAGATTATAAGTCCATGAGCCGCCGCGCGGCCAACATCATTTCCGCCCAGGTCATCACCAAGCCCGACTGTGTGCTGGGCCTGGCTACCGGCGGCACCCCTGTAGGTACCTACCAGCAGCTGGTGGAGTGGTACAAGAAGGGCGATCTGAGCTTTGCCGAGACCAAATCCGTGAATCTGGATGAGTATCTGGGCCTGTCTCCCCGCCACGAGCAGAGCTACCGTTACTTTATGCAGTCCAACCTCTTTGACCACATCGACATCAAGCCGGAGAACACCCACGTGCTCAACGGCCTGGCCAAGAGCCCTGTGGCCGAGTGCGCCGCCTACAATCAGCTCATCCGGGACCTGGGCGGTATCGACCTGCAGCTGCTGGGCATGGGCCACAACGGCCACATCGCCTTCAACGAGCCCGGCGACGACTTTGGCCTGGAGACCCATCTGGTCAACCTGACCGAGAGCACCATTGAGGCCAACAAGCGCTTCTTCGAGCGCCGGGAGGACGTGCCCCGTCAGGCGCTGAGCATGGGCATCAAGAACATCATGAATGCCCGCCGCATCCTGATCGTGGTCAGCGGTGAGGCAAAGGCCGACATCGTGTACCGCGCATTCCGGGGCCCTGTTACCCCCGATGTGCCTGCCTCTGTGCTGCAGCTCCATCCTGATGTGACTCTGGTGGGCGACCGCGCCGCGCTCAGCAAGCTGGTAGAGGCGGGTGAGCCGGTATGCGGCTGACCGGAGCAAAGGTCTATGACGTCCATGATGGCTTTGTCCGGCGGGACGTCTGTATTGAGGGGGAGTTTCTGGCGGGTCTGAGTGCTGACGGCAAGACCGCCGACCTGTCGGGCTGCTACGTGATTCCCGGTCTGACCGATCTGCATTTTCACGGCGCCAAGGGTCACGATTTCAGTGACGGAGACGCCGAGGGCCTACAGATCATGGCCGACTACGAGCTGTCCCGGGGCGTGACCCAGATCTGCCCCGCCGGCATGACCCTGCTGGAGGAGCAGCTCATCAAAGTCTGCAAAAACGCGGCCAACCACCGCAAGACCAGCAAGAGCGGCGCCATGCTGTGCGGCGTGAACCTGGAGGGCCCGTTCCTGTCCTACGCCAAGAGGGGTGCCCAGAACGGCGACTGGCTCCACGCCCCCGATGTGGAGATGCTCCGCCGGCTGGAGATGGCCTCCGAGGGACTGGTGAAGCTGGTGTCCGTGGCCCCCGAGGAGCCCGGCGCCCTGGACTTTATCCGGGAGGTGGCCGACGAGGTCACCGTCTCGGTGGCCCATACCACCGCCGACTATGACACGGCCATGGCCGCTTATGCTGCCGGCGCCCGTCAGGCCACCCATCTGTTCAACGCCATGCCCGCATTTACCCACCGGGCTCCCGGCGTGGTGGGCGCGGCCTTCGATAACCCGGGCTGCAAGGTGGAGCTCATCTGCGACGGCGTCCATATCCACCCCAGCGTGGTGCGGGCAGTGTTCCAGCTCTTCGGCGCCAAGCGGGTCATCCTGATCAGCGACACCATGCGCGCTGCCGGCATGCCGGACGGAGACTACACCCTGGGCGGCCAGGCCGTCAAAGTAAACGGCAAGTACGCGACCCTGGAGGACGGCACGCTGGCCGGTTCGGTCACCGATCTGATGAACTGCATGCGTACTGCGGTATCCTTCGGCATCCCGCTGGAGGTGGCGGTGCGGGCTGCGGCGGTGAACCCCGCCAAGGCCATCGGCATCTACAGCCGGGTGGGCAGCATCGAGCCCGGCAAGCTGGCCAATCTGGCTGTGCTGGACGAGAATCTGGAGCTTCGGGCGGTCATCTTCCGCGGACAAGTGACCCATGGAACTATTTAAACTGTACAAAAAGGCTTGTAATTAAGACGCAGTTCTGGCATAATGGACACAGATTCCCCCCGGCGCGGGGTGCCGATATTCAAGCACTTCCGCCTTACTCCATAACCATAAGGCGGAGGGAGCTGTAAAAAAGGAGGAAATTCCGCCGGGCCGGCGGTGCGGCAGTGTGGAGACCTGTCGTAATGTTCCGGGGGTTTCGCTCTCCCGGAGCAAGGGAGCAGCAGCGGAGGCTCTGCTCTTACGGCTCTATGTACATGGCAACTGTTACTCTGAAGGGCGTCAAGAAGATCTATGACAACAAGGTGACCGCTGTCCACGACTTCAATCTGGAGATCGCGGACAAGGAATTCATCGTTCTGGTCGGTCCCTCCGGCTGCGGCAAGTCCACGACTCTGCGGATGATCGCCGGTCTGGAGGAGATCTCCGAGGGCGACCTGTTCATCGGCGACAAGCGGATGAACGATGTGGAGCCCAAGGACCGGGACATCGCCATGGTCTTCCAGTCCTACGCTCTGTACCCCCACATGACGGTGTACGAGAACATGGCGTTCGCCCTGAAACTGCGCAAGATGCCCAAGGATGAGATCGACAAGCGGGTCCGCGAGGCCGCTGAGATCCTGGACATCACTCAGTATCTGGACCGCAAGCCCAAGGCCCTGTCCGGCGGCCAGCGGCAGCGTGTTGCCATCGGCCGCGCCATCGTGCGCGAGCCCCAGGTGTTCCTGATGGACGAGCCCCTGTCCAACCTGGATGCCAAGCTGCGCAACCAGATGCGTGCTGAGATCATCAAGCTCCGCCAGCGCATCAATACTACCTTCATCTACGTGACTCACGACCAGACCGAGGCTATGACCCTGGGTGACCGCATGGTCATCATGAAGGACGGCTTTATCCAGCAGATCGGTACTCCTCAGGAAGTGTTTGATCATCCCTCCAATATCTTTGTGGCCGGTTTTATCGGAATGCCCCAGATGAACTTCTTCGACGCCAAGCTGGAGAAGACCGGCGACAGCTATGTGGTCAAGTGCCATGGCGCTTCCATTACCCCTGACGCCAAGATCATTGCGGGTCTGAAAGCCGCCAATGTGGACAGCCAGGATATCATTCTGGGTGTTCGTCCTGAGCATATGGCCTTTGCTCCCGGCAAGGCCGCCAATACGGTCAGCGGTCTGGTGGACGTGTCCGAGATGATGGGCAGCGAGGTCCACCTGCACGTTAACGCCGATGGCAAGGACGTGGTCCTCCGCGTGCCCACCGTGGATCTGCCTGAAGAGCACCGCGGCGGCATCCAGTACGGCACCGAGGTCCATTTCACCTTCCGTACGGATCTGCTGCATATGTTTGATCCCCAGACCGAGAAGAATCTGATCCCCTGATCTGCGGGGGAGCAGAAGACAAGATCGGATGCTGAACTTTCCCGCCCGCGGGCCAAGCCCGCGGGCGGGAATTTT
>JALEZN010000078.1 GCA_022772585.1 Clostridiales bacterium | reverse complement strand
CCGGAGCCCGCAGAGCCGCTGCGGGCGGTGATGCTGCCCCGCAGTGCTCTCAGCGACGGCAGCGCGGCAGCCAGAGCGGCTGAAGCAGGGGCCAACGCGGTGGTGTTTGATATGAAGGCGGACGATGGCACGCTGGGCTATGTCTCAGATCTGGAACTGGCCAAGCGGGTGGGGGCCTCTGCCTCGGACCCGGCCCTGAATGAGACCATCCGGACCCTGAACCAGCAGGAGCTCCATACGGTGGCACGGGTCTCCTGTTTCAGAGATAACAAGGCGCCCTATACGGCGCCTGCCCTGGGGGTCAAGACCAACAGCGGCTATAACTGGAGGGACAGCGGCGACCTGCGGTGGATGAGTCCCACCAGCGAGGAGGCCAGAGCCTATGTGGCCGGCATATGCACGGAACTGGCCCGGTTGGGCTTTGACGAGATCCTGCTGGATAACAGCGGTTACCCCACAGCGGGAAAGCTGGGATATATCAAAAAAGGCCCGGCCTATGACGAGAGCCAATTCGAGAGCGTGATCAGTGCGTTCTACCGTCAGATAAAGGCGGCGCTGGCCGACTATCCGGAGGTGACGCTGTCCATCCGGACCGATGGGACTGTCCTGACGGAGGGGAGCGCTCCTCTCAGCGGACAGAGCACGGCGGGTATGTTGGAGAACGCCGGACGGATCTGGGCGGATCTGGGGGAGACTCCGGCAGAGACTGCCGTCCAGGCCCTGACTGCAGCCGGGGCGGAGCGGGCCGAAGAGATGCTGGTCCCCATAATGGCATCCCCGGGGAGCGACGGCAATTGGGCCGTGCTGGCACAGCAGACCGGATAAAAGGAGCAAAGAGTTACAGAAAATACAGGGCGCGCTCCGGTTTCGCGGAGTGCGTACCTTTTTGCAATACAGTTCAAAAAAGAACCACTTCATATGTGAGGAGAGATAAAAGTGATGATCAGAGTAAAAAACAGGGGGGAGCGGGCACCAGAATTTGTAGTACAAAAGGAAAAATAAACCATAGAGTATGCAAAATAGACAAAAATAGGACACTAAATTTTACGTTTTTATGCGGGCATGCAGGGCAGAACTCTGAAACTTACTAAAACGGACGATTTAGTCAAAAATTTAACAAAAAACTGAAGGATACTTTCCAGTTTACTTTCAAAAAATCGGGGAAAGCGAAGTGGTGGGAGACAAAAAAATGAACTTGCTTTTTATCGGGTTTTCAAGTATCATTTTGAATGGAATCAGCAAAATTCCTATGCGGCAATCCCAACGAAAGGCGGTGAAATAATGTCTCTGGAAGGAATCAAGCAGGTGACAGAAACCGAGGAAATGACCCAGCAGCGTAAGGCAGAAGCCATGGCGCAGGCCAAAAAGACCGTATCCGACGCCCGTCAGGCAGGGGAGGAGGCGCTGGCCGCCGCCCGGGCCGAAGCCGAGGCTCAGGTCAAGGACTTTATGAAAGAAGCTGAGAAGAAGGCTTCAAAACACAGCGAAAAGGTCATTGAAGAGACCAGGCGCTCCTGTGATGCGCTTCGTCAGTCGGCGGAAGGCCGGATGGCGGACGCGGCGGCGCTTATTGTCAGAAGGGTTGTGAATGTCTGATGTCCATTGTCAAAATGAAGCGGGTACGCCTCTTTGGCATGCGCTCAGACAGGGAAGAGGTTCTGCGGGTGCTTCAGCACGCGGGCTGTGTGGAGATCGACGAGCCCACGGATAAGCTGGAGGACCCGGACTGGGCCGGCGTCTCCCGGCCGGACGACCAGGCGCTCAGCGCCGCCAGGGAGGCCAGTGCCTCCGCGCTGGCCGCGCTGGAGCTGCTCAAGAAGTACGCCCCTGAAAAGGGCGGACTGCTCAAGAGCCGTCCGGTGGTGGAGGAACGGGAGTTCTTCGACGACGGGGCCTACGCCGCCGCGCTGGAGACCGCCCGCAAGCTCAATGAGACCGAGCGGCGGGTCCACGCCCTCTATGCCGAGCAGAGCAAGCTGCGGGGACAGAAGCTGTCCCTGGCGCCGTGGCTGAATCTGGACATCCCGCTGGAGACCGAGTCCACCCGGGATGTGATCATCCGGTTCGGCACCGTCCCCGGCGCGGTGGACATCGCCGAGCTGCGGGGCGCCCTGGACGCGGCCACCGACCTGTCGGAGCTGACTGAGGTCAGCGCCGACAACGAGGCCCACTACCTCTTCTTCGTCTGCCACCGCAGCGCCGAGGAGGAAACGGAAAACGTACTCAAGGAATTCGGCTTCACCCGCTCCGCCCTGCGGGGATGGACGGGCACCGCCGCCGAGAATGACCGGCGGCTGGACGCCGAGATCGCCCGGCTGGACCGGGAGGCCGAGGAGGCCAAGAAGGAGCTGTCTACTTACGGCGGCGAGCGGCTGGCCCTCCAGCGCTGTGCCGACCGGGCGGCCCAGGAGGTGAGCCGGGAGGAGGCCAAGTGCCGCCTGCTGGACACCCAGGCCACCTTCTTCCTGGAGGGCTGGGTGCCCGCCGAGGAAGTGGGGACCCTGGAGAAGAGCCTGGAGCCTTTCCTGTGCGCCTGGGAGACCGAGGATCCTGCCCCTGAGGATTATCCCCAGGTCCCCGTCAAGCTCAAGAATAATGGTTTTACCCGTCCGCTGAACATGGTGACCGATATGTACGCCCTGCCGGCGTATGACGGTGTGGACCCCAACCCGCTGATGGCGCCGTTCTTTATTTTCTTCTACGGCTTCATGATGGCGGATATGGGCTACGGCCTGCTGATGATGCTGGTGTCCTACATCGTGATGAAAAAGACCAGGCCCAAGGGTCCCACCATGCGGCACATGATCCCGCTGCTGGGCCTGTGCGGCGTGAGCACCTTCATCATGGGCGCGCTGACCGGAGGCTTCTTCGGAGACCTGATCCCCCAGTTGGTCATGCTGACCACCGGGAAAGAGATCGCCTTGCCCTCCCTCTTTTCCCCCCTGGACGACGCGCTGGCCGTGCTCATCGGCTCGCTGGCCATCGGCCTGGTACAGATCTTCACCGGTATGGGTGTGAACATGTACCGCAAGATCAAGAAGGGCGAGGTCATGGACGCCCTGTGCAACGAGGGCGCGTGGTACTGCGTGTTCATCCTCTTCGCCGTCGGCGCGGTGCTGGGCCAGATCAAGACGGCCCTCATCGCCATTCTGGTGTTGCTGGTGCTGACCCAGGGCTACGGCAAGAAGGGTATCGTGGGCAAGGTGATGGGCATCGGCGGCTCGCTGTACAACAACATCACGGGCTACTTCAGCGACATCCTGTCCTACTCCCGCCTGATGGCCCTGATGCTGGCCGGCGCGGTCATCGCGCAGGTGTTCAACACCCTGGGCGCCATCACCGGAAATATCGTTACATTTTTCCTGATCTCCATGGTGGGCAACGCGCTGAACTTTGCCCTGAACCTGCTGGGCTGCTATGTCCACGACATGCGCCTGCAGTGCCTGGAGTACTTCGGCCGGTTCTATGAGGACGGCGGCAAGCCCTTCCGCCCTCTGGATATCGATACCAAATACGTAGACGTTGTCAAGAGTAAATAAAAGGAGGATTTCACTATGTTTCTCGAGAATATCGGCGGTCTCGCCATTGCCATGCTGGGCTCCGGCCTGGCGGTCGGTCTTTCCTGCGTTGGTTCCGCTAAGGGCACCGGCCTTGCCGGCGAGGCCGGCACCGGCCTGCTGAGCGAGGATCCCTCCAAGTCCGGTAAGGTCATGGTCCTGCAGCTGCTCCCCGGTACCCAGGGCCTGTACGGCCTGGTGGTCTGGTTCTTCGCCCTGATCCAGATGGGCATGATGGACGGCACCGCCGCCAACCTGACCCTGGTGGAGGGCTTCCGCTACTTCGCCGCCTGTATGCCCATGGCCTTCGGCGGCCTGCTGTCCGCCATCGCCCAGGGCCGCGTGGCTGCCGGCTCCATCAACATCCTGGCCAAGAAGCCCGACGACTGGTCCAAGGGCCTGATCCTCTGCGGTATCGTCGAGTTCTACGCCATCCTCTCCCTGCTGGCCTCCATGCTGATGCTGCTGTGGATCTAAGACACAACGGCCAGACCGAGACAGGAAAGGCGGTTACACAACTATGAACGGAATCGAAAAAATCACCAGCCGCATCAACGCCGACGTCCAGCGTGAGATCGATGAGATCAACGCCCAGGCGGCCGCTGAGGCGGCGGAGATCGCCGCTCAGTATGCCCGCCGGGCGGAGCAGGAGTCCCAGGACATCGTTGCCCGGGGCCGCCTGGCCGCCGCGGAGCGGGAGGAGCGGCTGGCCAGCGTGGCCCAGCTGGAGGCCCGCAAGCTGATCCTGGCCGCCAAGCAGGAGGTGCTGGAAAAGACCTTCGACAAGGCGCTGGAGGATCTGCTCAACCTGCCAGAGAAGGAATACACCGAGCTGCTGGCCAAACTCATTGCCCAGGCCAGCCAGAGCGGCTGCGAGGAAGTGGTCTTCTCCCAAAAGGACCGCCCCCGCTACGGCAAGACCGCCGTCACCCGGGCCAACGAGCTGCTGGGTGACAAGGGCCGTCTGACCCTCTCCGCCCAGTGCCGGCCCATCCGGGGAGGCTTCATCCTCAGCGACGGAGATGTGGAAGTCAACTGCACCTTCGAGACTCTGGTCCGCCTGCAGCGCCGGGAGCTGGACAGCCAGGTGGCCAAGGTCCTCTTTGACGAAAAGGCATAACTCCGCTCCGCGGATTGGAAAGGAGGAAGTGTCTTGCACAAAAAGCTGAAAGACACGGATTATCTCGGCATTTCCACTCGGGTGCGGGCCATGGAGAACCGGCTGCTCACCCGGGAACGCATGGAGCGGATGATCGAGGCCCGTACCAGTGAGGAGGCCGCCAAGGTCCTCACCGAGTGCGGCTACGGGGAGCTGTCCAACGTGACGGCCTCCGGCCTGGACGAGGTCCTTGCCCAGGCCAGGGACGCGGTGTACAAGGATATGCGTTCCTCCGTGCCCGACCACAACCTGATCGATGTGTTCCAGATGAAATACGACTACCACAACGCCAAGGTGCTGCTGAAGGCCGAGGCCATGGGCCTGGAGGAGAGCCGCCTGCTTTCCAGCGGCGGCCGGTATCCGGCGGCCAAGCTGGCCGAGGATATGCACCGGGGCGATCTGCGGGACTGCAGCGACACCTTCCGCGCCGCGGTGACCCAGGCCAAGGAGACCCTGTCCGCCACCGGCGACCCCCAGCTGGCCGACTTCCAGCTGGACCGGGCCTATTTCCGCGAGATGGCCCAGGCCGCCGCCGACAGCGGCAGCGAGTTCCTCCAGGGTTACGTGAAGCTGCTGGCCGACGCGGCCAACCTGCGCTCCTCAGTCCGCGCCCACCGCATGGGCAAGGGAGGCGACTTCCTGGCCCTGGCCCTGGTGCCCGGGGGCAATGTGGATGAGCGCTCCATCCTCTCGGCCAAGGGCGGCGACCTGACCGGGCTCTTCCGGGGCGGCCGGCTGGCGGCCGCGGCCGAGCTGGGCGCGGCGCTGCTCAGCGGGGGAGGAGGCTCCTTCACCGCCTTTGAGCGCGCCTGTGACAACGCCGTCACCGATTACCTGAGCCAGGCCCGGCGCATCGCCTTCGGCGAGCACCCGGTCATCGGCTACCTCTACGCCCGGGAGGCGGAAGTCACCGCCATCCGGACCATCCTGTCCGGCCGCATGGCTGGGCTGAGCGCGGAGACCATCCGGGAAAGGCTGCGTGAATCCTATGTATAAAATTGCAGTCCTGGGTGATAAGGACAGCGTCCTGGGCTTCAAGGCCCTGGGCCTGGACGTGTTCCCTGCCGACGATGTGGATGAGGCCCGCAGGATCCTCCACACCCTGGCCAAGGAGAACTACGCCGTGATCTATCTGACCGAGCAGTACGCCGCCCGCATGGAGGCCGAAGTGGCCCGGTACAAGGACGCTCTCACCCCCGCTATCATCCTCATCCCCGGCACCGAGGGCAGCCTTGGCATCGGCATGGCCAATGTCAAGAGCGCCGTGGAGCGGGCCGTGGGCGCGGATATCCTCTAAGGCGCCCGCCCCTTTTCCACCGAGATCTATTGCGAATATCACCCGAAAGAAGGTATAAAAGCCTATGGGCAAAATTGTTAAGGTTTCCGGCCCGCTGGTGGTCGCCACCGGATTGGCGGACGCCAATATGGCCGACGTGGTCCGCGTGGGTGAGCAGCGGCTCATCGGCGAGATCCTGAACATGAACGGCGACTCCGCGTCCATTCAGGTCTACGAGGAGACCTCCGGACTGGGCCCCGGCGCCGAGGTGGTGACCACCGGCTCCCC
>JALEZN010000077.1 GCA_022772585.1 Clostridiales bacterium | reverse complement strand
CAGCTTGTGGATGTTGTAGAGCATGGTGCGGGAGGCGTTGGTCACGTCGGTGACATGGGCCGCGCCGCCGGTGAGCTTCCACACCAGCCAGCTGTCCACCGTGCCGAACAGGATCTCGCCCCGCCGGGCCCGCTCCTGCGCGCCCTCCACGTGGTCCAATATCCACCGGATCTTGGTGGCGGAGAAGTAGGCGTCGGGCACCAGGCCGGTGGTCTTGCGGATATAGCCGCCCATGCCGTCGGCCAGCAGGCCGTCCACGATGCCCGCCGTCCGGCGGCACTGCCAGACGATGGCGTTGTGGATGGGCCGGCCCGTCTTTTTGTCCCACAGGATGGTGGTCTCCCGCTGGTTGGTGATGCCGATGGCGGCGATCTCCGCCGGCGACACGCCGGACTGGGCGATGGCCTCCATCATCACACCGTATTGGGAGGACCAGATCTCCATGGCGTCGTGTTCCACCCAGCCATCATGGGGATAGAACTGGGTAAATTCCTTCTGGGCCACGCCCACGATGTGCTGTTCCCGGTCGAACAGGATGGCGCGGGAGCTGGTGGTGCCCTGGTCCAGCGCCAGCAGATAGGGTCCCATACTGATTCCTCCTTTTTACTCTGCGGAGCGGAAAGATCCCCGTTTTGGGGGAACCTTTATCCCGCGATCACGTCAAAATCCTCTGTGGACGCATCGCGTTCCCCGATCAGGGAGATAATGAGCTTGTTGGGAAGACAGATGATCTGCTCACCCGGAGCGTCGATCCAGCCGGTATGGACACAGTCCCGGCCGGGACAGCTGCTCTCGGCCACCCGGATACGGCCCTGCTCCGCCTCCAGCGTCACAGGCCAGGGGGCATCGATGGCCAGGGGAGAGAGGGCCTGGGCTTCCTCCATGGAATACTCCCCCACCACAGTTCCGTCCAGCGTGATCCGCAGCATCACAGCGCTCCCGGCGGAGGGACGGAGGGTCCAGAGCAGGGCGGCGGCGGCCGCTGCCACCAGAAGGACGATCACGCCGTCCCACACAGTGGGACGGGTGCGGTCAGCGGCGGACGATCTCACAGGTATAGCCATTGGCATCCCCCTTGAACGTAACGGCGTCCTCCAGCCCCTCGGTGACCAGTACGGTCCCGTCATCCAGGCAGAGGATGCACTCGAAAGTATCCCGGGTGCGCCAGAAGTCCAGCGCCTGTTCCGGCCCCATCACATAGAGGGCGGTGGAGAGGGCGTCGGCCTCGGCCCCCTGGTCCGAGACTACCGTGACTGACAGCAGGCCGCTCCGGGCAGGCATGCCGGTCTCCGGGTCCAGAATGTGGTGATATACCACGCCGTCCGCCTCAAAAAAGCGCTCGTACCCGCCGGAGGTGGAGAGGACCTGGTCGGAAAGCGCCAGCACCAGCAGCTGTCCGTCCTCGTTCTGAGGGTCCCGCAGGGCGATGCGCCAGGGCCCGCCGTCGGGCCGCGTCCCCAGGGCGGCGATGGTGCTGGAGCCCAGATTGAGCAGCGCGGAGGAAACGTCATAGCCGGCGAGCAGGGCCATGAGCCGGTCGGCGGCATAGCCCTTGGCGATGCCCCCCAGGTCCAGCTCTGCGCCGGGCGCGTCCAGCCGGGCGGTGTTCCGCTCCGGGTCCACATGGAGAGCGCCGCTGTCCACCAGGGGCAGGAGCGCGGAGAGCTCGTCTTGGGCAGGAACGCGGAGCTCCGCCTCCGAGGTGCCGAAGCCCCAGGCATCCATCACCGGGGCGATGGTCACGTCAAAGGCGCCGCCGGTGGCGGCAGACGCCTCCAGCGCCTGGGCCAGCAGCACGGCTGTCTCCTGTGAGACAGTGACCTCACCGCCATCCCCGGCGTGGGCATTGATCCGGGCCACGTCGCTGTCCTCCCCTGTGCGGGAGAGGAGCCGGTCCAGACGGTTGACCTCAGCCACGGCAGCCTGGACGGCGGCCTCGGCTTTTGGGCCGGAGAGCTGCACGCGCATCAGCGTGTCCATAGCAAAAAATTCCTGAACAGCCTCGCCGCCGGCGGGAGAACAGCCGGACAGGGACAGAAGAAGAATGAGACAGAGCACAGGGACGAAACGACGTGACATAATGGAAAACTCCTGACTGCCGCGCATGGCGCGGACGGAAGTAAGCAGACCGTCAGGCGCTGGGAGGGATGCGCAAGGCATTCCCCGGCCGGTCTGCTGAGGGGATTGTGCCGCAGGCACAGGCTCCTCCAGGCTCCCCGCCGCTGATGCGGCGGCTTGCCAAGTGAAACTATTGCACCACAGGCACAAGTTTCACTAGGCTCCCCGCCGCCGGCGCGGCGGCTTGCCAAGTGAAACTATTGCACCACAGGCACAAGTTTCACTAAGCTCCCCGCCGCCGGTGCGGCGGCTTGCCAAGTGAAACTATTGTATCACAGAATAGAGCCGGGGGCAAAGTGTTCTCTTGGCAGGAAGGGGGTTTTTGGTGTTGCAAAATGACGCGCTATCTGTTAAAATATACAAATGCGAGATTAAAACGTATGTCACAGGAGATGAATACATGGATAAGAGAGAAAGGACGGAGCGGGCAAAGCAGGAGGACGCTGTTCTGATGCGGGCCCTGATCTGGATCGTGGGCTCGGTTGTTCTGGAGGCGCTCCTTCTGCTCCTGAATCGTTATTATAATAATTACCGGGTCAGTGAGATCGGGATCCGTCTGGCATTGGACAGTATGTTCCGGGTGTTGGCGGTGGTCCTGCCGGTGTGCTTTTTGGCGGCGGCTGTCTGGTGGGCGGCGGCCTGGAAAAAGGGCCGCAAGAGCGGGCTGGCCCAGGCGGCAGCCACGATCCTGGCGATCCTCTCGGCGTGCGCGCTGATCGTCCGCTTTTTTACCGAGACCGGCGTCAAGGGGCTGTATGTAGGTGTGCCCTGTATGGCGGTGCTGGCACTGGTGTATTACCTCTACCAGCGGGAGTTTTTCGCAGTCACGCTGATGTGCGCGGCCGGGCTTTTGGGCCTGTGGCTGATGAACCGGCGGATCACCCACGGCGCAGTGGTCTACAGCTATCTGGTGGTGGAATTCCTGTTCCTGGCGGCGATGGCGCTGACGGCCCGTAAACTCCAGAGCGGCAGCGGAGCGATGAATATCCGGGGCAGGCGGGTGCAGCTGCTGGGGAAGAACGTCAATTATACCATGCTCTATCTGACCTGCCTGGCAGTTGCGCTGGTCCAGGTGATGGGGCTGGTGATGGGAGTCATGACGCTCCTGTACGCGGTGCTCATCGTGTGGCTGCTGGCCATGGCGGTATACTACACCGTGCGGCTGATGTGATTTTGAAAAGGTCCCTGTTCTTCGGAACAGGGACCTTTTTTCGCAAATATATCTGAAAAAGCGGCGGGAGGATTTCTTCCTCCTGCCGCTTTTTGATCACAGGTTTTCAATAGGGGCGTAGTATTTCTCGCGGTATTTGCGGAATTCCGCGTCAAAAGCTTCGCTCTCACCATGGTGGATGGCGTGCATGTAGGCATGGGTGTCCACACGGATCAGGTCGTCCTTGGGGGCGGTCTCGCGGACGATGTACAGGGCAATATTGGAGCAGTGGTCGGAGATGCGCTCCAGATTGATGAGCAGTTCCAGGAATTGAGTACCCAGTTCCACGGTACATTCTCCGCTCTTCAGGCGTTCCACATGACGGCTGCGCAGTTCATCCCGCATCAGATCGACCACTTCTTCAATGGGCTCCACACCCATGGCTTCTTCCCGGGAGAAGGATTCAAAGCACTTGACGGCCCGGTCCAGAGTTTCGTCCACCGCGCTGGTCATGGCTTTCAGCTCGATTTTGGCCTTGGGCGAAAAGGAGAGGCCGCGCTCGTGAAGAATACCGGCAGACTCGGAAAGATTCACCGAGTAGTCGCCGATCCGCTCGAAATCGGACAGGGTATGGAGCAGTTCCGACACTTTGGCGTTTTCCACGGAGGTAAGGGCACGGTTGTTGAGCTTGACCAGATAGTTGTCCAGAAGCCCTTCCAGCTTGTCCAGGGCATTTTCCGTCTCATTCAGGCGTTCCACTTTTTTCTCATCAAAGTGGTCCAGCAGTTCCACTGCCAGGCGGTAGTTCTCACGGGCAAACTGGCCCATCTGCACCACCGTGTCGTGGGCACGCTCCAGAGCCACAGAGGGGGAGGTGATGAAGCGTTCGTCCAGCAGCGCGAAGGTGTGCTCGTCGTCGCCGGGGACGGTACGCACGGCCAGCCGCACCAGCAGCTTGTGGAAGGGGAGAAGAACCAGGGTACAGGCCATGTTGAAGAAGGTGTGGATAGAGGCGATATCACCGCGGTTCATCTGGCTGCTCCAGAAGGCGGGGACGTTCCCGGAGGCGCTGGCCGCGTAGTAGAAACCATAGGCCGCGGCCAGGAAGAGCAGTGTGCCGATAACGTTGAAGTACAGGTGCAGCATAGCAGTGCGCTTGGCGTTTTTGCTGGCGCCCACGGAGGAGATCACGGTGGTGATGCAGGTGCCGATGTTCTGGCCCATGATGATGGGAAGAGCCACATTAAAGGTGATGGCGCCGGTGGTGGTCATGGCCTGGAGCAGGCCCACAGAGGCGGTGGAGCTCTGCAGCAGGGCGGTGACCAGGGCACCCACCAGGATGCCCAGAACAGGATTGGAGAAGGCCACGAAGAGCTCCTGGAACTGAGGAAGCTCCTGCAGGGGGGCCACTGCGGCCTCCATGCTCTTCATACCGATAAAGAGAAGACCCAGGCCCAGACAGAACTGGCCGATCATTTTCTTCTTGCCGCCCTTGAGGAAGAGATAGAATACCACGCCCACCACAGCCATGATGGGGCCGAAGGACTGGGGCTTCATCAGCACCATGAAAATGTTGTCGGAAGAGATATCTCCCAGACGAAGGATCTGCGCGGTAACAGTGGTGCCGATGTTGGCTCCCATGATGATGCCGACAGTCTGCTCCAGCTTCATGATACCGGAGTTGACAAAACCGACGCACATGACGGTAGTGGCTGCCGAGGAGTGGATCAGACCCGTGACCAGAGCACCGACCAGGACGCTTTTGAAGATATTGCTGGTCAATTTTTCCATAATGTGCTCCAGACGGCCGCTGGAGAGCTTCTGCAATCCGTCTGTCATGGTGGACATACCAAACAGGAACGTTGCAATGGCGCCCAGCAGAGAGATTACGTCTGTAATCTTCAAGTGACAACCTCCCTATGATTTATCATTCCATTTTTTTGTAAAGTTTTTTTTACACAGCACAACAAATTATAGCATCTTTTCCCGCCGCGTAAATGATGCTGAGGCGAAATATTGGAAATTATCTGTTTCCGATAAAATTGCAGGGGAAAATTTGTGGAATTTTGTATTATCCTGCGGCGGGGTACATAGGGACTTGCACCGAGGGAATAGGATATGAGAAAGATCGGCACGAACATGCGTGAAAGGGAGGAGATGCCATGCTGACGGCGTGGATATTACTGACGATCAACAGTCTTTTTTTGACGCTGCGCCTCTCGGGCGGGGAAGGCGGCTCCTTCCCCCGCCCGCTGAAGGCGGAAGAGGAAAAAGATTGTCTGGAGCGGATGGCACAGGGAGATACACAGGCGCGGAACAAACTCATTGAGCACAACCTCCGTCTGGTGGCTCATATCGTGAAAAAATACTATACACCCAGCGGAGACCAGGACGATCTGATCTCCATCGGCACCATCGGGCTCATCAAGGGGATCTCCACATTCAAGCCGGACCGGAATGTGAGACTGGCCACATATGCTTCCCGTTGTATTGAAAATGCTATCCTCTCTATGCGGCTCCGG
>JALEZN010000069.1 GCA_022772585.1 Clostridiales bacterium | reverse complement strand
AGCCTCCAGTTCGGAGGCTTTTCTGTCTTACTTCAACAGTCCCATCCGCTCCATGGAGGCACGCAGGACAGCCAGGTTCTTGTCGGAGATGTCGCACAGGGGCAGGCGCAGGGGGCCGGCCTCCATGCCCATCAGGTTCATGGCTGCCTTGACGGGGATGGGGTTGACCTCACAGAACAGAGCGTCGATCAGGTCCATGTACTGGATCTGGAGCTTGGAGGCCTCCTCAAAGTTGCCCTCCAGGCACAGGTGGCTCATCTTCACCATCACCTCGGGGGCGATGTTGGACACCACGGAGATGACGCCCTTGGCGCCCAGGGACATCATGGGCACCACCTGGTCGTCGTTGCCGGACCAGATGTAGAAGTCCTCGGGGCAGATGCAGCGGGTGTGGGCCAGGAGGGAGAAGTTGCCGCTGGCCTCCTTGACGCCGTTGATCTTGGGGTTCTCGGAGAGCACCTTGTAGGTGTCGGCGGTGAAGGAGACGCCGGTGCGGCTGGGCACGTTGTACAGGATGATGGGCAACTCGGTGCGCTCGGCGATGTACTCATAGTGCTTGATGAGGCCGGTCTGGCTGGCCTTGTTGTAGTAGGGAGTCACATGGAGCAGGGCGTCGGCCCCGGAGTCCTGGGCGTGCTGGGACAGGTAGACGGCGGCGGAGGTGTCGTTGCTGCCCGCGCCGGCGATGACCTTGACCCGGTGATCTACCTTCTTGACACAAAACTCCACGGCGGCGATGTGCTCCCGGATGGACATGGTGGCGCTTTCGCCGGTGGTGCCGCAGACGCAGATGGCGTCGATGCCCCGGGCGATCTGCTCGTCGATGAGCTTGCCGAAGGCGTCATAGTTGATGGCGCCGCTCTGGTCGAAGGGAGTGACGATAGCGGTGCAGGCGCCGGTGAAGATAGGCTCTCTCATACTGATTACCTCCTGGTGATGTAACCCTCGGCGCAGAGCAGCTCGGCCAGCAGGACCGCGCCGCCGGCAGCGCCCCGGAGGGTGTTGTGGGACAGGCAGACGAACTTGTAGTCATACTGCGTATCGGGACGGAGGCGGCCCAGGCACACGGCCATGCCGTTCTCGGTCATGCGGTCCAGTCTGGTCTGGGGGCGGGAGGGGTCCTCGAAATAGTGGAGGAACTGCTTCGGGGCGGAGGGGAGCTCCAGCTCCTGGGCGCGGCCGCGGAAGCTGGCCCAGGCCTCCTTCATCTCCTCCATGGAGGGCTTCTTGTCGAAGCTGGCGAACACGGCGGCCATGTGGCCGTTGGAAGCGGCCACCCGGAAGCACTGGGCGGTGATGGAGGGAGTCTCGGCGTTGACGATGACGCCGTTCTCCACATGGCCCCACAGCTTCAGGGGCTCCCGCTCGCTCTTCTCCTCCTCGCCGCCGATGTAGGGGATCACGTTATCCACCATCTCGGGCCAGGTCTCAAAGGTCTTGCCGGCGCCGGAGATGGCCTGATAGGTACACACCAGGGCTTTGCTCAGGCCGAATCTGTCCTTCAGGGGGTGCAGAGCGGGCACATAGCTCTGCAGGGAGCAGTTGGACTTGACGGCGATGAAGCCCCGCTGGGTGCCCAGACGCCTGCGCTGGGCGGGGATGACCTCGATATGCTCGGGGTTGATCTCGGGCACCACCATGGGCACGTCGGCCGTCCAGCGATGGGCGGAGTTATTGGAGACCACAGGGCACTCGTGTTTGGCGTACTCCTCCTCCAGGGCCTGGATCTCCTCCTTCTTCATATCAACGGCGGAAAAGACGAAATCCACCATGGAGGCGATCTTCTCCACGTCGGCCTCGGCGTTGAGGACCACCATCTTTTTCGCCTCTTCCGGCATGGGAGTGTCCATGGCCCAGCGGCTGCCGATGGCCTCCTCATAGGTCTTGCCCGCGGAGCGGGGGCTGGCCGCGATGGCGGTGAGCTGGAACCAGGGGTGGTTCTCCATCAGAGTGACGAAGCGCTGGCCCACCATGCCGGTGCCGCCGATCACGCCTACTTTGTACTTTTCCATTTCAATGACCTCCCGTGTTTCTATCCTGATTCTATGCGTTTTTCCCAGGAAATGAGCTTGTCCGGCCTGAAAAATACAGATTTTATCAATCGGCTCAGGGACAATCGATAAAAAAAGAAATCAGCGGGTTTACACACCGGCTGATTTTGTACTATAATGTCAGAGACGCACGAATACGCTCCGACACCATATTCCAAATACAGACAGCGCTCCACCGGTCCCGCCGGTGACAGCCGCGGGGCTGTTCACCCACGCGTCCAGAGAACCGTCCTCCGGGGGAGGGCCCTCTTCGGCGGCGTCCCCTTTCACAGCAGGTCACAAGGCCCTCGGAGCCCTCGCCGCGTGCTACTGATGGAAACCGCAACCTCTATCCTGTAATCGCTAAAAATAGTATCACAAGTATAGTTCAGTGTCAATATACTTTTCTAAGTTAAATTGTAAAACAGGGGCAAAACATGAAAAAGAAATGGATGAAACTTGCAGCAGCCTGCCTTGCGGCTGCGCTGCTCCTTCCGGGGACCGTCCCCGTTCAGGCGGCGCCGGCCGGGGAACCGGTCCTGCGGGTGGGACTGGCCTACGGCAGCTCGGCACTGGCTGCCGCCAATCTGGAAAACAGCGTGGGCTCCGGCTACCGGCTGGGGTATTTTGACGGGGACCTGTCCTTTGTGGAGCTGGCACAGACTGGGGCCGCCAGAATCTCCGTGCTCAAGACCCAGAACCTCTACCTCTCCGGCGGGAGCTACAGCGCCGTCCAGAGTGCAGGAGCCCAGGTCATCGGCTGCTACCACATCCGGCTGGGCGTATATGCCGACCTGACCTCCGCCCAGGCGGCGGCCGGGGCGGTGAGCGGCGGCTTCCCGGCCTGGATCGACGGGAATTACGAAGCCCGGACGGGGGCCTACGCCACCCGTGAGGAGGCCCAGGCCGCCTGTACGGCGATGGGGCTCGCCGGGGAGATCGTGGGGACCAGTTCCTATGGCGTCAGCGTGGTGGAGACGGGGAGCACCCGGATCCTGTTCCAATATGACGGCGGCAGCGCACAGCCTTTTGGCGTCATGCCCGATGTGACAGGGGAGAGCGAGCCGGTCACCTGGTTCAAAGGATACAAATATTACGGTGGTTTCCGCTATGAGCGCATCGGCGGCGGAGACCTGACGGTGGTCAACGTGGTGGACATGGAGGACTATGTCCGCTGCGTCATTACCTGGGAAATGGGTGCGTCCTGGCCCAAGGAGGCGCTGAAAGCCCAGGCCTGCTGCGCCCGCACCTATGCCGCGCGCAATCAGGACAGGCACGCCGCCTACCATTTCGACGTCTGCTCCGAGGTCCACTGTCAGGCCTATCACGGCACGCAGAACCTGACCGCCAACAGCATCCAGGCCGCATCCGAGTGCGAGGGCGTGTATATCCGCTACGGCGGCGCCCTAGCCGAGACGGTCTACTCCTCCAGCAACGGCGGCGCGTCCGAGAGTGTGGAGAACGTGTGGAACAGCGCCGTGCCCTATCTGGTGGGGAAGCTGGACCCCTATGAGGCACTGGTATCCTCCCGGATCCCCAATTACAGCTGGAGCGTGACCTTTACCGCGGAGGAGCTGGCGACAAAGCTGCGGGCCAAGGGCTATATCTGCGGCAGCATCGTGGACTTCCGGGTGTCCGAGACTACGCCTACAGGGAATGTGAAGGCAATCACCTTTACGGATTCGGCGGGGAAGAGCTGGACCTTCCGGAAGGAGAGCGCCCGCACGCTTTTGGGCCTGCGCTCCCAGCGTTACTCGGTCACCGGCGGCGGCTCCGGCGGCGGAGGTTACTATGTGGACGGCGGAGACAAGCTGGATACCATCGGCGGATGCTACGCCATCAGCGGGGACGGGACCGTGGGGCAGATCAGTTCCGTGAGCAGCCCCTATGTGATCACCAGTTCCGGCGTTTCCCAGCTCACCGCCCGGAGCGGCGGCGGAGATACTTATGTCATCAGCGGCACGGGCTATGGACATAATGTGGGCATGAGCCAGTACGGCGCCATGGCCATGGCCGAGGCCGGCTATACCTACGATCAGATCCTGAAATTCTATTTCACAGGAGTGGAACTGTCCTAGATGAAAACATCCGATTTTGATTTTCAGCTCCCGGAGGAGCTCATCGCACAGACCCCGCTGGAGAAGCGGGACGCCTCTCGCCTGCTGGTGCTGGACAAGCACACCGGCGAGACGGAGCATATGCATTTCTATGACCTGCCCAAGCTGCTCCGGCCAGGAGACTGTCTGGTCCTCAACGATTCCCGGGTGCTGCCCGCCCGTCTGCTGGGCCACCGTGAGCCGGGCGGCGGCGCGGTAGAGGTGCTGCTGCTGGTGGACCGGGGCGGCAAAGTGTGGGAGTGCCTGGTGCGGCCAGGCCGGAAGGTGCGCACCGGGGCCCGGCTCTCTTTTGGAGACGGTCTGCTTACTGCCGAGGTGACTCAGGTGCTGGACAACGGCAACCGGCTCATCCGCTTCGAGTATGAGGGCATTTTCCTGGAGCTGCTGGAGCAGCTGGGCAAAATGCCGCTGCCGCCCTACATCAAGGCGGAGCTCAACGACCCCGAGCGCTACCAGACGGTATATTCCCGGGAGGTAGGTTCCGCCGCCGCTCCCACCGCCGGGCTCCATTTTACCAAAGAGCTCCTGAAGCAGGTGGAGGACATGGGGGTGCGCCTGGCCTATGTGACCCTTCACGTGGGATTGGGTACCTTCCGTCCGGTGAAGGAAGAGGACATTCTGGACCACGAGATGCACTCGGAGTACTGCATGATCCCGGCTGAGACGGCGGAGACCATCAACCGTACCAAGCGGGAGGGAGGCCGCGTCATCTGCGTGGGCACCACCTCCTGCCGCACCATCGAGAGCTGGGCCGCCGAGGACGGTACCATGAAGGAGTCGGCGGGCTGGACCAATATCTTCATTTACCCCGGCTACCGCTTCAAGGTGCTGGACGGCCTGATCACCAATTTCCACCTGCCCCAGTCCACTCTGGTGATGCTGGTGTCCGCCCTGGCCGGCCGGGAGCATATTCTCGGCGCCTATCAGGAGGCCATCGAGCGGAAATACCGCTTTTTCTCCTTTGGCGATGCCATGTTCATCCATTAAAAAATATTTCTTCAGCCCGGAGGCGCGCAAAACGCGTCTCCGGGCTGTTTGCTGGAAGCGGAGGAAGATATTGATATATAACGACGCGCTGGCAGGGCTCCTGCGGCAGGCCGGCGTGGCGGCGGCCGCTGCTGCGTGCAAACGCATATATCGCCTCAAAAAATACCCCCGGACACGGAAAATGTGTCCGGGGGAGTTCTTTCAGAAAAGGGTCAGGGACGCTCTGCAGCCCAGCGCCGGAGCGTCCGGTCCATGGCGTCTCCCATTATGAGAGGAACTTTGTCCCAGTAGAGATTGCTGGAGACAGCCGGATGGGGGAAAGAGGTCCACCAGCGCCAACGGACCGGCGGAAGGTGGGTGATGAGGGGATCGGCGATCATACCTGAAAAGGCGCCCTTTTTCAAAAGACGGAGAAGATGGGCCTCGCTTTCCAGCGCCAGATCACCGGGCAAAGTCAGCTGGGGTGCGAGGCCAAAAAAGCTGGCCACGGCCAGAGGGCGGCGGTCTCCGTTGAGAAGCAGCGACGCACGCAGGGAGTTTGCGGCCACCTGGTCGCCGATCAGAAGGAGAGGAGGGATATCAGAGGGGACGGCTGAGGCCACAGAGAAGCTCCGGCTGCGGCCGTCCAGTATGGAGGCGCGCAGCAGGGCGGCCAGACGATCCGCGCCAAGGGTTCCGATGGGAACGCCCGCCACCCATGGAATGGAAAAGCGGCGTTCCATCTCCAGCGCGGCCCGCAGACCGCTGCGGCTGACTACCAGATTGACCTGGGCCGAGGCGGCCCGGCGGACCTCCTCCAGACCGATACCCATGGAAAAGGAGCAGACCACGCCGAATCCCCGCTCTTCCAGCGCCTGCCGGATGGCACGTTCGTTTCCGGTATTGCCGAAGTCCAGCGGTGTCAGGCCCAGCACATTGACGCCGTCCGGGACCTTGTCAGAGGGCGGGGCGGTGAACCGGTCAATGAGCGCCGAAAGGGCCAGCTCGATCCCGGAGGTGTAAGAGGAAAAACCGGTAGTGGGAAGCCCCAGTGCGGGAATTCCGGTCTGTGCCTCCACTTCCCGGGCAATGCCCGGAAAGTCTGTGCCGATGACGGCGGGTACGGGACCTCCCATCAAAGCGATGAAATCCGGATGGAGTTCACCGGCGGCCTGAACGGCCTTGGAGATCAGCTTGTCATCGCGGCCCAGAACAGCGTCCATGGTCCGCAGCTGGGCGCAAAGAGTGGTACGCTTGGTCCGGTCCCAGCGGGGTTCGTCGTAGTCCACATAGTTGCGGGTGCAGCAGGCCGCGTCCTGGATGAGAATGAGACAATTGAAGTCGAAGAGAACAGAGCAGGCACCGGAGTAATCCCCTGCGAAGGGCGGCAGATAGATCGAAAGCTGTTCCATGGACTCACCTCCAGGTCGTGATGCCGAGCGCGGCGTTTCCCATGCGTTCCATCAGGCAGATGACGCCATAGTATCCAAACAGGCCCTCGTCCCGCTGGATGTCCACGAAATGACGGGAGCGAAGCAGATAGGCGCTGTCGTATCCGATGGCCAGGACCTTTCGGGAAAGGCCGCAGTCTGTGATGTCCTGGTAACGCTCACTGCAGAGGATGCGGACGGAGGGGCAGTTGGCCTCCAGCCAGAGCCGGTCGGCGCGGTCGCTCTCCTTCCAGTGGGCCGCGTAGACCGCCGCCACATGGAATCCATAGCGGTGCAGCGCGGCGGCCAGCGCAAAGGGCTGCATGGTGGCCGAGGAGTCCACTACCACAGACAGGTCTCCCACGCATTCCAGCGCGCCGGAAACGGCACGCTGGGCGGCCTGACGGTAGGGGTGCAGGTCGGGGCAGGGCTGGCCCAGCGCGTTGGCGATAGCCTGGTAATTGGCGTCGATCTGTTCCAGATCATAGGTGGCGGGCAGAAAGAGCCATGGAATGCCGAGACGGGCTTCCATCCGCTTTGCGGCGTACTGTCCCATCTGCATCAGGACCAGATTGAGACGGCTGGCAGCCATGCGCTGATAATGCTCGAAATCCGGACAGGAGGTGAGCTCCCGTACCTCGAACGCGCTGCATTCCCGCAGGAAGGAGTAGAGCTCGCAGTCGGGGTCAGGTGGGACAAAGGCGCCGATCAGGTTAACGCCTGTGTCATGGGGCCCTGGACGCAAAAAGGAGTAGAGCCGCTCCTGCTGGCGCATCCCGGGCGGGATGGCTTCATCGGAAGTGACCGGGTCGATGTGGAACACTGCGAAACCCACACCGGGAAAGCGCTCACTGAGCGCCGCTGCCAGAGCATTTTCGTCGGTGCCCAAAAAATCGTCGATGCAGTTCACATAGAGCTGGAACGCGCGGGGACGGGGGGAGAGCAGCTCCAGCAGTTCCTCCACGGCATCTCCGATCATGGCCTCGTACCCTCCGGAGCTTATATCGGCCTCTGTGACATAGAGAAAGGAGACGTGCTCCTTGGTGCCGTTGCGTATGGCTCGGATCCCGCTGCGCCGCCCGCAGGCCGCCGGACAGATATGAAGGCTGTGGCTCTCCGGAATGCGTAAGCTGATCTTGGGGCGGCCGTGATGGGGGATAAAGTAGGAAAGTCCTTCACTCATAGCCGCATACCTCCAGGATACGGTCCGCAAGGACACGATAGGCCCCCGCCATGGGGGAGGAGGGCAGGGCTTCCAGAACGGTCTGGTTCCTGTCCTCCGCCTCCTGGACGGCGGCGGAGCGGGGGAGATCTCCCACGATCCGGGTGTCCAGCTCCCGGGCCAGAGCCTCCGTGTGCTCCCGTTCCCGGTCCACGTTACGGCGGTTGAGGATAAGCCCGCCGAAGCGGGCATAGCCCCGGTTCTGGAAATTCCTCACCGCCTGCGCGATATTGGAGGCGGCGTACATGGACATCATCTCACCGGAGGTCACCACAAAAACCACATCGGAATATTCCCCACGCAGCGGCATGGCGAAGCCGCCGCACACCACGTCGCCCAGCACATCATAGAGGACCACATCAGGCCGGTAAGTACCATAGGCGTCCAGGCGGCTGAGGGTCTCGAAGGCGGTGATGATGCCCCGGCCGGCGCAGCCGATGCCGGGGGTGGGCCCGCCTGCCTCCACGCACAGAACGCCGTCTGAGCCGGGATAGACCACATCCTCCAGTGTGGGGGAACGGCCCTCGCGCAGCAGCTCCAGCACCGTGGGGATGGGAGCGCCGCCGGTGAGGAGACGGGTGGAGTCGGCCTTGGGGTCACAGCCGATCTGCATCACGCGCAGCCCGTGCGCCCGCAGGGCCAGGGAGATATTGGCGGTGGTGGTGGATTTTCCGATCCCGCCCTTTCCATAGATGGCGATTCGTAACATGTGGTAACCTCCGGTTTCTGAGAGATCAGCCGATGATGCCGGCGATCTCCTCGTTGCTCATATCATAGAGGAAGTAGTGCTCATAGAAATCGTGGATATCCTGAGACAGCTCTTCGGTGGAGTAGAGCTCCGGGTAGAGCTTGTTGAGGGTCCACAGGATGGTAAGCGGCTGCTCCACGGTGCGGTTGCCCCAGACATGGGCCACCGTGGGCACATAGTAGATGGCGTCGTTCCGGATGGCGGTCACGCCGGAGAGCTGGATGTCCGCCTTCAGGTCGTCGGCCTGCCTGGAGGTGACCAGCATCACGTCGGGATCCCAGAGCAGCAGATCCTCGATGGTATAGGTAAGGGACTCCTCAGTGTGTGCCTCCTTGGTGACACTGACACCGCCGGCGGCTTCGATCCACCACTCGGCGATCTTGTGGGGCTGAGAGAGGCCGGCCACATCGCCGTAGATCACGGACTTGCGATCCTCATCGGAAAGACCGGCGGTGAGCTGGGCGGCCCGGTCCACGGTGGCGTCGAAATAGGCGATATAGTCGGCAGCGATGTCCTCCTGGCCAAGGATCTCACCCATCAGCTCCACGGCCGCCTTCACGTCATCCACCTCGGACCAGGCCAGATAGACGGCGCACAGGCCCTTGGCGGCCAGCTCCTCGGCGGTGGATTTGGTCATGGTGACACACAGGTCGGGCCTGGCATTCAGGACTTCCTCAATGAGCAGCTCCCGGTCGGCGTTTTCAAAGACGGGGCCATCGGCGATCTGGGGAGCGAACTTGTACTGCATGGCCCACTTGTCGTTCTTGGTAAAGCTGGGGGGCATCTGGTTGCAGATCTTGTCGCCGCAGCCCATCAGCTCCACAAAGGCGTTGAGCACGCCCACTGAGCCAAAGGTGGCGATGGTGTTGATCTCCCCGGGCAGTTCCACTTCGCGGCCCGCCATGTCGGTGATGATCCGGGGGCCGGCGTCGGGGGCTTCAGCGGGAGCGGGGGTGCTGCTGGTCACGGGGGCGGAAGAGGGGGAGGGCGCGGGGGTGGAAGAAGAAGCGCATCCGGCGATGACGGAGCCGAGGATACCCGCGGCCAGCAGAAGAGAGAGCAGTTTTCGTTTCATGTGTTGAATTCCTCCTGAAAATTAAGATAGTGACAGGACTATATCGTGATCTGCCGAAGCAGAGGCACGCAGACCGGAAGAGGGGCTCCGCCCTCCATGGGGACGGAGCTGACACAGACCGGCGTCTGGTAAAGCTCGGTCAGGGATTGGGTGGTGACCACGTCCTTGGGGTCCCCCCAGGCCATCACCCGCCCGTCCCGCATGAGGACGGCCTTGGTACAGACCAGAAAGGCGTGATCGGGGTAGTGGGAGGTCATCAGAATACCGTAACCGGCCCGGGAAAGACGGTCCACTACGCCGAGGATCTTGACCTGATTGCTGTAGTCCAGATTGGCGGTGGGCTCGTCCATCACCAGATAGCGGGCCTTCTGGGCCAATGCCCTGGCCACCAGTACCATCTGCCGCTCGCCGCCGGAGAGCTCCTGGAACTGTCGGCGGGCCAGGTGGCTGATCTGAAGCTGCTCCATGGCTTCCGTCACCGCCTGCCGGTCCTCCTTCCGGTAGGAGGCGCCGGGCGGAAGATGAGGGACCCGGCCCATGAGCACTACCTCCCGGGCCTCATAGGGAAAGGCCAGGGTGGTGGATTGGGGCACATAGGCCAGCTGTTTGGCCCGGGCCTGGTGAGAGAGGCGGTCCAGGGGCTGACCGTCCAGCGTGACAGACCCGCCTCTGGCGGGACTGAGGCCCAGGAGACAGCGGAGCAGGGTGGTCTTGCCGGTACCGTTGGGACCAAGCAGGCAGAGAATATCCCCCTGCTTCACGGAAAAAGAGATATCCCTCAGTACGTCCCGGCCCGGCTGATACCAGAAGCGCAGATGTTCCACAGACAGCATTAGGACCACACCTTTCTTGTACGGGAGAGAAGCAGAACAAAGACGGGGGTGCCTACCAGAGCGGTAACCACGCCCAAAGGAAGGTCCACGCCAAAGGAACCGCGGATCAGATTGTCGATGAGCAGCAGGAAGAGGCCTCCGATGAGAAAAGAGGTCGAAGCCAGTTTTGAGTAGCTGGCGCCCACAATGAGCCGCGCGATATGAGGCACCACCATGCCGATCCAGCCGATGATGCCGCAGATGCTGACCGAGCAGACCGTCAGAAGCGTGGAGGAAATAATAACGGCCAGCTTGACCAGAGGTACATTGACGCCCATGGAGGCGGCCTCCTCCTCACCGGCAGCCAGTGTGTTGATCTGGTGGCGGAAGAAATACAGAAGTCCCAGGGAGAGCAGCGCCGCCGGGAGGAGCACCAGCACATCCTGCCTGTCGGCCTTTCCCAGGCTGCCCATGAGCCAGAAGGTGATGGAGGGCAGCGCATCGTCGGGGTCGGCCAGGGTCTTGACGATGGAGAGCAGGGCCTGAAACAGGCTGGAGACCACTACGCCGGCCAGTACCAGTATGGTCAGGTTGTTGCCGCCGAAGAGACGGCTGATGCAATAGGCCGCAGCCACCGCCACGGTGCCGAAGCAGAAGGCGGAGAGCTGGGTCTGCCACCAGCTGCACCCGTACAGCATGGTCAGGGCGGCGCCAAAGCCGGCGCCCGCGGAGACCCCCAGAATGTCAGGGGAGACCATGGGGTTTTTGAAGAGCGTCTGATAGGAGGCACCCGAGATGGAGAGGGCGCCTCCCACCAGAAGGGCGGCCAGTATGCGGGGGAGGCGGACCTCCATAACGATGGTGACCAGAGTGTCCGCCCACTGGGCGGGCAGGCGGAGAACGCTGGTGCGGATGATGTTATACACCGTAGACGGCTCTACCGGATAGCGCCCGATCAGGAAGGAGGCGAAGAAGGAAATGACCCAGAGAAGCACGAGCAGGGCGGTCTTGACCCAGAAGCCACCGGTGCGGCTCTGGGAACCGGAAAGATCGATAATCATGGGCCTATACCAGCGGGGAGACGCCCCGGATAAGCTCGGGAGCCTTCAGAAGCTCAACGGGTACGAGATCGCCGGAGGCGTAAGCGTTGACCCCCAGGGGGACCGTCACAAAGCCGTCGGTGCGGCGAAGCAGGGCGGGAATGCCGTCATCCCCCCAGTCCAGGGGAGTGGCGGCGTATCCGGAGCCGGTCCACTCCAGTGCCACCCGGGCGATACGCTCGAAGCCGGGCCGGGTCTTGAGCGGCCGGGTGAGCCGGGCGTTCACCATGGGGGATTGGGGGGCGGGAACACCGTAGTAGTGGGCGATGAGGGCGGAGAGGCACCAGTGGGCCGCCAGATAGCATGCGATCACCGGGCCCGGCACGTTGAGGACAGGCTTGCCGTCGATGATGGAGAAGGCCACCGGGCGGCCGGGCACCGCGCGGACGCCGTGGCGGAAGAAGGAGGAGCGCCGTTCCAGAAGGCTGGAGTTGAAATCCTCCTCCCCCCGGGAGGAGCCGCCGTTGACGATCACCAGGTCGGCTTTGCTCAGCACCCGGTCCAGAGCCTCTTCCAGCGCGGCGGGTTCATCGGGGATGATGGGACAACTGATCACCTCGGCGCCCCAGCGGGAGAGAAGCGTCTCCAGCATCAGCCCATTGCTCTCTATATTCTGACCGCGGGCGGGAGCCTGGCCCATGGGGATAAGCTCGCTGCCGGTGGGCAGGAACGCAATCTGCATGGGGCGGAACACGGGGATCCAGGTGACGCCGCCCATGGCCAGAGCCGCCAGCAGCTCCGGGGTGAGCCGGGTGTGGGCGGGGACCAGCAGCGCTCCTTTTTTTACGATGGTGCCCGCCGGATCCACAGTCTCATCTTTGGGATCGAACGTGAAGCCATCCACAAAGCGGACGCTGTTCCCGTCCAGGATCACATCCTCAATGGCAATGACGGTGTCAAAAGCGTCAGGAAAATCGTCTCCGGTGTCGGCGCGGACGAAGTCTCTGCCCCTGATCCAGCCGCTGGTATCGGGCGTTCCGCGGGCAAAATCGGCGGAACGGACGGCAATGCCGTCAAAGCAGGAGGCCCGTACCACCGGCAGGGTATTGGCGGAGAAAAGATCCTGTGCCGTGACACGGTCCAGCGCCTCCTGAAGGGGCAGATATTCGATCTCGGGGGAGGGAGTCCAATGGGTGCGCATCAGATCAAGGGCCTCGGAGCGCGTCACGCTGCGTTCCAGCTGAAATTTCATGGGGATGACTTCCTTTCTCAGACAGAATGATAAAAACGAAGGGATAGCATACAGAGACAGAAAAAGGCGGTCCGCTTACCGGACCGCCGTAAAAAACCACACAAAACCAAAGCCTGCAGATCAGAAAACAGGCTGAAGGATGCGTTCCTTTTCAAAACGGAAGGCCGTGCCGTTTCCGGCAGGACCCGTTGAACCCGGGGTTCAGGCCAGCCGCCATAGGTCTCCCCTTAGGCGGTCAGGCTCGGAAGCACAATATATTAAAATGTAAGCGCAAGGATAGCCGGAGGATCAAAGCTCCGGGAAAATCTCACGGTAGGCCTGCTGTACCAGTGCTTGGCAGCGGCTCTCCAGCTGCTCGAACCGGAGGATGAGCATTTTGCCCTCCTCGGTGAGACTGGCCGCGCCGCCGTTGTGCCCGCCTTGCTGGCGAAGGACGATGGGGATACCCAGTTCCTCCTCCATGACCGCGATCATGCGGCGGCCCTTGCTGTAAGAGAGCCCCATCTGCTGACAGGCGTCCCGAATGGAGCCGGTGGACTCAATGAGACTCAGCAGCTGCGCGGTGCCCGGACCGAAGAAAGGCCTGTCCCGGCAAAGCCGGAGCTTGAGGGACACATGGGATGCATCCCGGGAACTGCGGGCCAGAAGGGTGGGAAATAATCCTTTCGCCCGTGCATCGGGCAGAGCACCCGGGTCGGCGATGGGGATATCCGTAAAAGAGAGACCGCAGGCACGGGAAACCGCGTCTGGAGAGGGCAGGTCCTCTTCTGCCATGAGTGTGGGAAACAGGCGCCGGTCAACGGAGAAGATCCCTCCGGGCGCACCGTCCACCAGAGGGCGGCAGAGGGGGGCATCGCTGCCCAGCAGGGCTTGTACCGTGGAGGGGGCGAGAAAGGGGATATCCGCCGCCAGAACAAGCAGACGGTCGCATGTATGTGCCATGGAGGACAGTCCGAACCGGAGAGAAGCGGAGAGAGATGCACCGCCGGGTACCTCCTGGCAGAGCACGCCCCATCGGGCCATGTGCTTTTCCAGCTCCGCCCGCTTGCCGGAGGTGGAGGAGAGAAGAATATGGCGTACTCCGCAGTTCTGCAGGGTACGCACCAGACGCTGAATAGCGGAGCAGAACCCCAGAGATTCCAAAGGATCAAAGGAAGGGCCGCCCAAAATGGGACCGGCGGTGAGAAGAATGGCACCCGAGGTCATAAGCTGCCTCCCAAACGAATGTTTTTTTAAAAACGTTCGACTTATTATAACATTAGCTGGAACGACTTGTCAATCCCAATCTTGGAGATGAAGGCGGATTATGGAAACATTGCGCGGCTGGAGAAACTATGATACAATAGGTTCACTTGGCGAGCCACCGCGCCAGCGGCGGAGAGCTTAGTGAAACTTGTGCCTGTGGTGCAATAAAAAGCCCCATCCGGCCAATGCTTGGGCGGAATCTGAAGGGGAAGACGACGGCAAGGGAGTTTTATTGTGTTTGAAGTGATCAAAACAGAGGGGCGCGCCCGGCGGGGCGTGTTCCGGTGCGCCCACGGAACGGTGCAGACCCCTGTTTTTATGAATGTAGGTACTCAGGGCGCCATCAAGGGCGCGGTGTCGGCCCACGACCTGAAGGAGATCGGCTGTCAGGTGGAGCTGTCCAACACCTATCATCTGCACCTGCGGCCCGGAGACGATGTGGTGCGGCAGATGGGCGGCCTGCACCGGTTCATGGACTGGGACGGTCCCATCCTGACCGACTCCGGCGGGTTCCAGGTCTTCTCCCTCTCCGGACTGCGGAAGATCAGGGAGGAGGGGGTCACCTTCGCTTCCCACATCGACGGCCGGCGCATCTTTATGGGGCCGGAGGAGTCCATGCGTATCCAGTCCAACCTGGGCAGCGACATCGCCATGGCCTTTGACGAGTGTGTGGAGAACCCGGCGGAGTACGACTACGCCAAGGCGTCCTGCGAGCGGACCCTCCGGTGGCTCATCCGCTGCAAGGCGGAGCATGACAGGCTCAATTCCCTGCCTGATACGGTGAACCCGCAGCAGATGCTCTTCGGCATCAACCAGGGCGCCACCTATCCGGACCTGCGGGTCTGGCATATGAAGGAGACCGCAAAGATCGACTGCGACGGCTACGCCATCGGCGGCCTGGCGGTGGGCGAGCCCACCCAGGTCATGTACGACATCATCGACGCGGTGGAGCCCCACATGCCTGCGGACAAGCCCCGCTACCTCATGGGGGTGGGTACGCCCTCCAATATCATCGAGGCGGTGGCCCGGGGCGTGGACTTCTTTGACTGCGTCATGCCCGCCCGCAACGCCCGACACGGAAAGCTCTACACCTGGGACGGGGCCATCAATATCAAGAACGAGAAGTACAAGCTGGACGACCGCCCCATCGACGAGGCCTGCTCCTGCCCGGCCTGCCGGCATTTTTCCCGGGCCTATCTCCGCCATCTGTTCACGGCGGGAGAGATGCTGGCCATGCGCCTGGCGGTGCTCCATAACCTGTATTTCTACAACAGCCTGATGGCGCGTATCCGGGAAGAACTGGACGCCGGCGCTTTCGGGGCTTTCCGCGCGGAGTACTCCGAGCGGCTTGGCAGGAGGCTGTAGAACGGGGAAAATTGACAAAAGGGCTTGTCAAATGACCTGGGCTGCCTTATAATATCTTTTACATGCAAATCATTCGATATTTGCAATTTCAACGTTGGAGGAGATCAATTTGCTGACAGGTGTTACCAATGCGGTCCTGACCGCCGGCGGAACCACGGACATCCTCTCCATGGTGCTGACCTTTGTTTTGCTGATCGCCATTTTCTATTTCATGCTCATCCGCCCCGAGAACAAGCGGAAGAAAGAGATGGCCAAGATGCGCTCCGAGCTGGCGGTGGGGGATGTGATCACCACCATTGGCGGTATCGTGGGCACTATCTGTGCCGTCAAGGAGGAGACCATTGTGATCGAGACCGGCGCCGACCGCGTCCGCGTCGAGTTCGCCAAGTGGGCGGTTTCCAGCAAGGGCAAGCAGACCGAAGAGAACCAGAAGTAACCCAAAATGGCAAGAGAGAGCGCCCGGCGTCATGCCGGGCGCTTTTTGTATCTTCCTGTCCGGCCGACATGTCCCCGCCCTCTCCGGCATAGGATTCCAGCAGGAAGGAGGGATATGCATGGCCAAAAAGGAAGAGGACCAGGGGGCCAGACTGGTGCGCTACGGCGTCGGGATCCTGCTGGGCGGCGCAGTGGCTTTCGCGGTCTGCCTGGCGGCGCTGCTGCTGGCCTCGGTGATGGTCTCTGCTGGGACGCTCAGCGAAAAAATAACAGGACAGATCACCACAGCGGCCTGTGTGCTGGGCGCCTTTGCCGGAGGACTGCTGGCAGTACGGCGCTGCGGGGCCCGGGCACTGGTGGTGGGATTGGCCGCCGGTGCGGTGCTGTTCCTGTTGCTATTGACGATAGGGACGCTGGCCTTTCACGCCTCGCCTCAGGAAACGGGCGGACTGACCTTATTGGGCGGCTGCCTGTGCGGCGGCGCGGCGGCAGGGCTTCTGGGACGGACGGCCAGGCCCAAGAAAAAGCGGCGAAAATGATTGAAATTTAAAGACGGCTATGGTATACTTCCATTGATATCCTATACTAATGGGAGGGAAAAGAACATGAAGCATATCAAGACGCTCAACGGCGCTACTCTGAAGAACAGCGCTGCTCACGGCGGCTGCGGCGAGTGCCAGACCTCTTGCCAGTCCGCCTGTAAGACCTCTTGCACCGTTGCCAACCAGAAGTGCGAGAACAACAAGTAAGAGTCCGGAATGGTTGAAAGGGTGGGGGCTCCCCACCCTTTTTCCATGCCATGGCGTTTTGCCCCACGTCCCCGCGATCCGGGACGCTCAAATTGATTTGGAGGAACGAAAACATGGTACATACCTTTCAAGCCCTTGGTGTAAATATCGCGGTGGACGTGAACAGCGGCGCCGTCCATGTGCTGGACGAGCTGACCTATCATCTGCTGGAGCAGGTGACACCGCCCATGGCGGAACACTGTCCCCGGGAGATCATGGACAAGCTGCCCCAGTATGGCGCCGACGCCCTGGAGGAGGCCTGGCAGGAGCTGCGGGGGCTGGCTGCCCAGGGGCTCCTCTTTGAGGAGGACGACTATATCGACCGGGAGAAAGCCGCCTCCATGCAGCAGTCCGCGCTGGTAAAGGCCCTGTGCCTCCACGTGTCCCACGACTGCAATCTGCGGTGCAAGTACTGCTTTGCCTCCACCGGCGACTTCGGCACCGGCCACCGCATGACCATGGACTTTGAGACCGCCAAAAAGGCCATCGATTTCGTGGTGGAGAAATCCGGCCCCCGCCGCAACATTGAGGTGGACTTCTTCGGCGGCGAACCCCTCATGGCCATGGACACTGTGAAGAAGACCGTGGAGTATGCCCGCTCCATCGAGAAGGAGAAAGGCAAGTGTTTCCGCTTTACAATTACCACCAACGGCGTGCTGCTGGACGATGAGAACATCGAGTACATCAACCGGGAGATGTCCAACGCGGTGCTCTCGATAGACGGCCGCAAGGAGGTCAACGACGATCTGCGTCCCACCGTCAACGGCAAAGGCAGCTACGACGTAATCGTCCCCAAGTTCAAAAAACTCATCGAGGGCCGGGGCACCAAGGATTATTACCTCCGCGGCACCTTTACCCGCTTCCACAAGGATTTTGCCGAGGACGTGAAGGCCCTGGCCGCCATCGGACGCAATATCTCGGTGGAGCCCGTGGTGGGCAAGGCGGAGGATCCCTACGCCCTGCAGGAGGCCGACCTGCCCGAGCTGGAGGCCGAGTATGAGAAGCTGGCCGAATATCTGAAGGACCATCCGGAGACCAACTTTTTCCACTTCAACGTGGACCTGGCCCAGGGGCCCTGCGTGATCAAGCGGCTGCGGGGCTGCGGCGCAGGCTGCGAATATGTGGCCATCACCCCTGAGGGAGACATCTATCCCTGCCACCAGTTTGTGGGGAATGAGGATTACAAGCTGGGCAGCATCCACGACGGCTCCTTTGACATGGAGCTCTCCCACAAGTTTGCAGCGCTGAACATCTACACCAGGGAAGAGTGCCGGAACTGCTGGGCCCGGTTCTATTGCTCCGGCGGCTGCAGCGCTTCCAATCTGCTTGTGAACGGGGACATAAAGCATCCCCACCGGGTGGGCTGTGAGTTGGAGCGGAAGCGGCTGGAGTGTGCCATTGCCCTCCGTGCCATCGCCGCCGGCATGGGAGATTGAGCTCAGAAACTAGCTGGCTATACAGAGCGTAAACAGGATAAGCACAAGTAAACAACAATATATAGCGGTATACAAAATGTATATAACTATATGTAGAAAAAGCAAGGGCGCCGCTGCGAGCGGCGCCCTTTTATCGTTAAAAAGTTTACATAATATAGAATACATAATTCCAAGTCATAATAAACAAAAATTTGAGATTTTGGACGAAGCCCCTTGCGAAATTGTTTCGCATGGATTATATTAAAAGAAAGATGACGCACTGTTGTCACTTGGGCTTGTTCTAAAACCGGCCTGTCCTCCATAGGATAAGCCGGAGGTGACATCCCATGCGTAGAACCATCACAAAGGTGTGGAGCGTGCCGTCGGATGGCTCGATGCCCGCGCTGGCGGTAACGTCAGCGTTCTTTTTTCTAGGCGGATTGCTGGGGTGTGCTCTGGCGGCCCGGGTGGGCGGCGGGGGGAGCGACAGCCTGGCCCTCTACCTGGAGCGCTTCGTAGCTGCTGCCGGTGAGCAGACTGTGTCTGCGCCGCCCCTTTTTTCACTGGTGTGGGAGACGGTGCGCTGGCCGCTGCTGGTTTTTGTCCTGGGGTTTACGACTCTGGGCCTTCTGGGGATCCCCATCGTGTTTTTCATCCGCGGCTTTTTGCTCGCGTTTTCCATTGCATCCTTTGTCCGGATGTTCGGCGGCGCAGGGGGCCTCCTGGCATTCTTTGTGTTCGGCGTTTCGGGCTGTGTGGCGCTGCCGGTCCTTTTTATCCTGGGTGTCCAGGGCCTTCTGGCCTCCCGGTATCTGGCCACCCGGTTTCTGGGCGAGGGCCGGCGAAGCTCCCCCTATGGGCGAAGCTATTTTCTGCGCTGTGGCCTGTGTGCCGGTGCGCTGTGTGTGTGTGTATTTCTGGAGTCCGTCGCGGTTCCGGCCCTGGTGGCGGGGGGTGCGAAGCTGCTCCAGCTTCAGGGCGTATGACCGGCCGGACGGCGGGGGTACGGCCCCCCGTGAAAAGCCGACCAATGAAGAGCGATATAGTCACAGAAGCTGAAAAACAGCAAACTGTTTTTCAATGGGCGGGCGTTGCCAGCCAGCGCGTATCACGCGCCTTCCGGACTATGAAATTCAAAGCGGGGCCGCAAAGCGGCCCTGAGCGGCGGAGATCGCTGTGCGGTTCAAAGGGAGCATCTGCTCCTTTTGAACTTCTTTGATTATAAAAAGAGGGTGTTGGATCATGGACTACTATAAGGCATATGAGACATATCTGGCGGAGGAAAAGAAGGCCGCGTCCAACACAATGAGTTCTTATCTCCGTGACATTCGTCAATTTGAGCATTGGCTGGAGACCGAGGGTACTGCGGTGGAGCAGGTGGCCCAGGAAGATGTGGAGTCCTATATCAGGTATCTGACCTCCCAGGGAAAGTCGGCGGCTACCGTGACCCGCTCGCTTGCTTCGCTGAAGTCCTTTTACAGCTATCTGATGAGCCAGGGGTGGGTGGACCGGAATCCGGCCCGGGGGCTGGCTCCCGCCAAGGTGGAGCGCAAGCTCCCCCAGATCCTCACCAGTAAGGAAGTGGAGCTCTTTCTGGAGCAGCCCGATCCCTCGGACGCCAAGGGCTGCCGGGACCGGGCCATGCTGGAGCTGCTCTATGCCACCGGCATCCGGGTCAGCGAACTGATCGGGCTGAATCTGGAGCATATCAACCTGAGCGCCGGCTTCATCCGCTGCGTCAGCCGGGATAAGGAACGCATCATCCCCCTGTACCCGGCGGCCATCCGGGCGCTGAGCGACTATCTGGAGCATGTGCGGCCCCAGATGCTGGAGCATCCGGACGAGCCGGCCCTCTTCGTCAATATGAGCGGCGAGCGTATGAGCCGACAGGGATTTTGGAAGATCATCAAGCATTATCAGGAGAAGGCCGGGATCCAGAAGGAGATCACGCCCCATACCCTGCGGCATTCCTTTGCCGCCCACCTGCTGGAAAACGGCGCCGACCTGCGCTCCATCCAGGAGATGCTGGGCCATGCGGATATCTCCTCCACCCAGATCTATACCCAGATCGTCAGCCAGAAGCTGAAAGACGTCTACAACAAGGCTCATCCCAGGGCCTGAATCAGTTAAAAAGGACCGGACCGGAGTGTTCCAGCGGGAATGCTCCGGCCCTTTTTTGCCCCGGCGGGGCAGATGAGAAAACGGCTTTCCATTTTCGAACACATATGTTAAAATAACAATGTATGCGTATAGCGCGAACACCCATCATTGGGAGCAGGGAGGCGGCGGGATGATCATACTGGGCATCGATCCCGGATTTGCCATCGTGGGCTTCGGTGTGCTGGAATCCGCCGGGGGCCGGCAGCGCCTGCTCCGGTGCGGCGCCATCACCACGCCGGCGGGTCAGCCCCTGCCGGCGCGGCTGCGGCAGATCGCGGACGACATGGAGACTCTGATCCGCACTTTCAGCCCCGACGCCATGGCGGTGGAGGAGCTCTTTTTCAACAACAACGTTACCACCGGTATCAGCGTGGCCCAGGCCAGGGGCGTGATCCTTCTGGCGGCGGAGCGGGAGGGCGTGCCCATCTTCGAGTATTCGCCTTCCCAGGTCAAGCAGGCCGTGGTGGGGTACGGCAAGGCGGAGAAGCGGCAGGTTATGGATATGACCCGGCGTCTGCTGGACCTGAAAGCGGTCCCCAAGCCGGACGACGCCGCGGACGCGGTGGCCATCGCCCTGTGTCACGCCCGTTCCAGCCACTCCCGCCTCAGTACCTTTGACCCGGCCCGGCCGGGCAGCGGGCGGTACGAAAAACGGATTTAAACAGGAGATACGCCTATGTTCTATTATGTCAGCGGTACGGTGGCCCATGTGGAGCCCTATCTGGCCGTGATCGACTGCGGCGGCGTGGGGTACGCGTGCCGCACCACCAACCAGACTCTCTCCCGCCTGACTGTGGGGCAGAAGGGAAAGCTCTTCACCCACCTGTATGTCCGGGAGGAGCTTTTTGAGCTCTACGGCTTTGCCACTGAGGACGAACTCAACTGCTTCCGTCTGCTCATCGGCGTGTCCGGCGTGGGCCCCAAGGCAGCGCTGTCCATCCTGTCGGCCACCACGCCGGAGGGCCTGGCTATGAGCATCATCACCGGGGATGAGAAGGCCCTCACTGTGGCCCAGGGCATCGGCAAGAAGATCGCCCAGCGGATCATCCTGGAGCTCAAGGACAAACTGGCCAAGGGCCAGATCGCAGCCAAGGGGGAGAGCTACGGCGGCACAGGTGTTACCGTGATCCCCCAGAACAAGTCCAGCGAGGCCTCCGCCGCCCTGGCGGTGCTGGGCTACAGCCCGGCGGAGGTGGCCCAGGCCCTGAAGGGCATCGACATGGAAAATCTGGAGCTGGAGCAGATCGTCAAGCAGGCCCTGAAGAAAATGCTGAGAAGCTGAGGGGGTATCACATGGCAAAGCGGGAATGGCGGTTGACCGGAGACTTTGACCGGGTCCTGGAGGCCCTCTCCGACGGGGTCCTGAACGGGAGCCTATCAGCCAGCTTTGAGGATGGCAGCGACTATTCCAGCGGCGAG
>JALEZN010000063.1 GCA_022772585.1 Clostridiales bacterium | reverse complement strand
GAATACTTGGCACAGCTGATCGAGATCACGCCCACCAGCGCCAACGTACTGGAGTACGCAGACATGGTCCTGAGTGCGTCCCGTCGTCGTGCCTTACGCGCCGCTGTACAAGAAGCGGCAGAAAAACTGGATGCCAATGTCCCGGAGCTGGAGATCCTGCCGGATCTGGAGCGGACAATCGACAATACAGCTGAGCGTATGGGGAGCAATCTGCTAACGCCGATGCAGCAGGTGGAGCGGTATTACGCCCACCGCGCTATGATCGACAGCGGTAAAAGCCCATATGTGCGGACTGGTTTCCAGTTGATCGACCGCCTTCTGGGAGGCGGAATGCTGTACAGCGGACTTTATTTCCTGGCTGCCCGTCCTGGTATGGGCAAGACGACTCTGTCGCTGAATTTGGCAGAATACGCTGCGCAGGACATGGATATCCTGTTTGTCTCGCTTGAAATGAATGACGAACAGCTGACGGCCAAACGGATCAGCACTTTGGAGAGGCTGGACTATCAGACTGTGCTCAATGGCGGGTTAACGGAAAAACAGTATGAACAGGTGGCGGATGCAGCCAACCGGATATCAAAATCCAGGCTTTACACAAATTCTTGCACCGGCGCAAATGTTCGGAAGATCTGTGACATGGCTCGCAGCCGAAAGGGTGTACGACTGGTGATCATAGACCATTTCTCTCTGATTCAGGTGCCTGGCCGGCGCTCCCGGTACGAGGAATACACTGCCGTTTCGGCAGAGCTTAAAAGGCTTGCACGGTCGATCAATGGCGTAGTGCTTTGCCTGGCCCAGCTTAACCGCTCCAACGAACAACGGGCAGATAAGCGCCCAATGATGAGCGATCTGCGCGATACCGGCGCAGCAGAGCAGGATGCGGACGGAATTTTCTTCCTTCATCGCCCTGGATATTACGACGGAAGCGAGAAAGAGGGACAACCGTCGTACACTGAGTTTACTGTGGCGAAAAACAGGCATGGAAGGACAGGCACGATTCCGCTGAACTTCTATCCTAAAACATCAATTTTCAAGGAAAAATTCTGCAAATAGGAGGACGAAATGAGAACAAGCGTTATCCTCAATCTGAAGGGCGGCGTCGCAAAGACAGCTACGGCAGTCAATGTGGCCGCGATCCTGGCCAGCGATTACAAGCAGCGGGTACTGCTGGTGGACGCTGACAGCCAGTGCAACACCACCGAGTTCTTCGGCGGAGATCCCGTCAACGGCAATCTGGCCGAAGTGCTGCGGCACAATGAAGCTGATGGCGGTGCATTTGCCGCCTGCTGCATCCAGCCAAGCAACTTCCCCGGCATCGATCTTCTTGCCGGCGACGATTCTTTGATGGATCTGGATCTCACTAAGGTCGAGCTTAAGAGCGTTCAGACTACGGTTTTGCGTGATATGGTACATCTGCTGGAGAGAGAGCGTCGTTACGATATCTGCCTGGTGGATTGCCCTCCGGCGTTTAATGCCGCCAGCGCTGCCGCTCTGATGGCGGCCGATGATGTGATCATTCCCATCAAGCTGGACGCTTTCTCCCTGCGGGGCATGACCAATTTGATCCGCCAGATCCACAACATGAGGGCCATCAATCCCAAGCTGACGCTGGCCGGCTGCCTGCCTACCATGTGGTACAAGAGCGATAACATCGAACAGGCTGAGGCGACGCTGAAGGCAAGCGGTCTGCCCGTGTTCCCCCACATCCGGCACACTCGCAAAGTCGATGACATGACCTTCGCCCAGGAGCCGCTGCTGATCAGCAGCCCCCGCAGTGCCGCCGGTGTCGACTACCGGCGCTTTGTCCAGGTTTGGCTGAAGGGAGGTGCCATCAATGGCTGAGAAAAAGGCTGGTTTTAATCTGGCCGAGGCCCTCGCAGGCGTGTCCAAATTGGACACCGGCGTTGATGGCCGTGAGCAGATCGAGTACATCGACATCGACCGGATCGACGATGATCCCAACAATTTTTACGAGCTGTCCAGCCTGGATGAGTTGGCCGCTAACATTGAGCTGTTTGGGTTGCAGCAGCCTATCCGTGTGCGGGCGAACCCGGACGCCGCTGACCGCGTTATCATTGTGTCCGGCCATCGGCGCCGGGCGGCGATTCGTCAGCTGGTGAACGAGGGCAGGGACGATTTACGGGAGATCCCCTGTATCCGTGAGCGCACCGATGGATCTGCCGCCCTCCAGGAGCTGCGCCTGATTTACGCCAACAGCGACACCCGGAAGCTGACCTCTGCGGAAATCAGCAAGCAGGCGGAGCGGGTGGAGACTCTTCTCTACCAGCTGAAGGAGGAAGGGTACGAGTTCCCCGGCAGGATGCGTGACCATGTTGCCGAGGCCTGCAAGGTCAGTAAGACCAAGCTGGCACGGCTGAAGGTGATTCGGGATAATCTGATCTCCGAATGGTACGCCCACTATGCCAATGGAAAACTGGCCGAGAGCACTGCCTATACTATTGCTCAAATGCCTATGTCGCACCAGATGGCGCTCTATGCAGGTATAGCCGAAAAGGGGCACGACCTAAGGGCGTTTTACGAGTCTGAAGCGAATCGATATGGCAAAAAGATGGCCGTTGTTGAGGGCAAGCAATGTCCAAAAAAGACTGGGGCTATGTGCGATAATGTGGCCAACAAGCTCAAGCGCATTTGCAATCGCAGGGATGATTATATGCTCACGACTCCTTGCGCTGCGTGTTGTGCGGAATGTGAGTACCTTATTTCCTGTGGCTATGCCTGTGATCTGTGTCGTGCCGAGAAGCAAGCGGCCAAAGATGAGAAAAAAGCAGCAAAAGCCGCAGATAAGGCGGAGCAGGAGCGCCGGGAACTGGAAGCCGCACAACGGGATCAAGACATTATTCGTTTGATCGGGCAAATGTGGGATATCTATGACAGCCAAATGGAAGAGCGCGGCTTTGACGATGATGCATATATGGATGCGACCAATATCCGCAGATATCAAATGAGTCGACCTGACAAGATATCAAAATATAGCAGAACACCGCTTGGCATTGATGGTGATGATGTGAGGCACATTTGCAATGCTGCGGATTTCCTGGGCGTGTCGATTGACTATTTGCTTGGGCGTTCAGACAATATTCAGATTGGGCGAACCGGTTCTATCGATTCTACACCTGGAATTGTGTGGCACAGCTGCGATGAAGAACCGGAACTCGGTGCCGAGATTATAGTCATTGACAGTTACGGTATAGCAGACAGCAGTGTTTATGAGGGAAGCAAGAAGCTACAAGATTCTGTCATTGATTGGGAAGAGGTGACGCTCTGGACACCGATGCCAAAAGGGGCTACCGAAGCGTCCACCCATGTTGAACCTCCCATAGCCGGATGGGGGCCGCTGGAGTTCGCCGACGGGACCGTGGAGGAGCCGACCAGGAGCGGAAAATACTACTGCCGATTTGACTGTGACGGTATGATCGTCAAGCAGCTTGCCTGGTGGGATGGCATCCTCTGTACATGGTCTTTCAAAGACGGCGGAGCGAAGATCAACGCCGAGTGCCTGGGCTGGTTCCCTCTGCCGGAGGATGCCGATGAGGCCTGAAGCGTTTGAGACGATTCCACAGGAATGGCGACCTGATGAACGATTCATCACACGGTGTGCTCGCTGCGGCATGGAACTGCTGAAGAAAAATGCGATTGCTATCTACAGGCTGCGCAGAGGGGAGAGCATGAGCATTCTGATGCATTTCTGCCCAAAGTGCTACAGCAATTTCCTTGACGACTATGGGATTGGAGAGTGAATGGCGATGCTTATTATCACAATCAAGGTCAACGCCCCGGCCGGGCAGGCCATCGGCATCAAAGAGGATCTTGCCATGTACCTGGAGCGCTTTGGAGACAGCCGGGTGGTCAGCGTTGAGTAAGTCACTCCCCAGCAGCTGTCGCTGATGGATAAGGCGTGACTCATGGCTCATATCGAAACATGGTGGAGGTGTCCCGGCTGCCATCGGTTTTGGGACACGCAAAGGGAGGCCGCCAAGTGCGCGGCCTCCCATGTGCGGGCCGAGCGGTGGGCTGTCAGTGATAGGCATCCCGGCAAGGCTGTGGCCTGCAATTATCGGGGCGATGCCTTTGCCCTCCGCGAGGCTGATCTCAGCGACTTCATCGATGAGCGGCAGCGTGAACTTAAAGAAGGACGGTGAGAGAAGTGCTGAACAAATGGGTAGGCATGGGGCGGCTGGTACATAGTCCGGAGCTGCGGAATACGCAGAGCGGCAAGAATGTTGCCAGCTTCTCCATCGCCTGTGAGCGTGACTACAAGGATCAGAGCGGGGAGCGCGGTACGGACTACATCGATGTGGTGGCCTGGGGAAACACCGCGATCTTCGTGAACAAGTATCTGGCCAAGGGGCGGATGGTGGTCGTTGAAGGCCGCTGGCAGATGCGGGACTATACCGACCGCAACGGGAACAAGCGCAGGGCCTGGGAGGTTTTGGCCAGCAGTGTATATTTTGCGGACAGTCCCAAGAAGGCTGACGGCGGCGATGCTCCGGCCGGGCCTGCGGCTCCCGCACCCGGAGGTTTTACGGAAATCGAGAATGATGACGGCGAACTGCCGTTCTGATGAAGGAGGTTTATTCATGAAAGGCTGCACGAGACCTGATTGGTCTGATGAGAAGAACGACTATTGTATGTGCGACAACCTGGAGGAGTTTGCCGAGGTGTACGGCGGCAGCTGCGAGGAGTGCCGCTACTGGACGGATAAGGAGGAGCAGGGATGAAGCGAAAGAGGATGATCAAGCTGCTGATGTCGCAGGGAGTCCCCAGGAATGAGGCTGTTGTCTATGCAGACGCCTGCGGCCCTAAGATGCCCCATAATCTGATGGGGTTCATGGTGGCCGTTCATCCGGAGATCAGAGAGTGTGTCCGGCCTTTCCTTACTCAGATTCTCCAGGGCACTCTCTTCAGTATGCATCTGGAGGCGCCCGATGAATAAGCGAGATCTTCGGAGGAAACAGGCCATGCGGGTGGTGTTCGTCGTCTGCCAGTTCTGCGGGGTGACCGACCGGTCCATGAGCGACGAGGAACTGTCAATGGTAATTATGTGCCCGCACCAGTTAGACGGAAAGACGGATTGCACAGAGCCGAATTGTTTTCGGTGCGCTTTGAAATGGCTCAAGAAGCCAGCGGAGGAGGATGACCATGCCTGAGTATATTGAGCGGGATGCGGCGGAAAAGGTGGCGGATAGGTATGGGTGCATGAACGGGTCAGCTATAGGAATACATAGTGGATTGGCTGATTGCATTGCGAGAGAAATCGATGCACTGCCATCCGCCGACGTTGCACCGGTGCGGCATGGGCGGTGGGTGCATGACCACTACGAGAACTGTTCAGAGCAGTTTGAGATTGTCAAGTGCACCAACTGTGGCCACAAAGCTTATGCAATGGCAATCTATGTGCGGGGCGGCAACTACTGCCCCAACTGCGGGGCAAAGATGGATGGGGATGAACACAACGAAAGGGAGCGTTTGCATGGAAAAGAAAATACTTGATGTGACCTGTGGATCCCGGACCATTTGGTTCAACAAGCATCATCCCGCTGCGCTGTATTGTGATAAGAGAAGGGGAACCTTCCAGGGCTGTTGGAAAAGCGGTGATGGAAAATCTACAAGAGATTGTATTGTAGATCCAGATGTGTTATGTGATTTCACCGCGCTGCCATTCCAAGATAATTCTTTTCCGCTTGTAGTATTCGACCCGCCGCATTTAACAGGAGCAAAGGACACCGCATGGCTTGTCAAAAAGTACGGGAAATTAGATGATACTTGGCCGCAGATGCTTAATGACGGCTTTGCCGAATGTATGAGGGTGCTAAAGCCAGATGGCGTGCTCATTTTCAAATGGTCTGAGTATGACATTCCCGCTGAAAAAGTGTGGAAAGCGATAGGGCAGAAGCCTCTATTCGGGCATCATAGCGGGAAACAATCTCGCACCTTTTGGGCATGTTTTATGAAACTGGAAGTCGGTGATGAGTGATGACCAGAAAAGACGTATTGGCCGCCGCAGAGAAGTGCGTGTGCGGAGACCTGGAGCAGGACTACGGAACGCCGGAGGACAGCTTTGACACCATCGCACGGATGTGGGCGGCCTATTTACGGGCGCTCAGAAAAGACGATCGGGGATACATAACGATCATGCCGAAGGACGTTGCCGCCATGCTGGCCCTGCTGAAGATCGCACGCATCGCCACCGGCCACAGCAAGGATGATAACTGGATCGACCTGGCCGGTTACGCCGCATGCGGCGGGGAGATTGAGAGCGCAAAAAAGCCCGCCCAATGAGGGCGGGCGATAGATGATCAGGAGAAAAGGCCGTCTGCCATACCACACAGCCTGGCGAGCATGAGGATGACATATGGGGCGCAGCTGTTGCGGCTCTCCCAGTTTTGGATGGTGCGGTAAGGGATCAAAAAGCGCTCCGCAAAGGCGGCCTGAGTCAGTCCCGTGTGAGCCCTGATGTCCGCTACAGTGAGGTGGGCCAGATCCCAGACCTTACCGCACAGATCGGCCAGCTGGATGGGGTCATTGTCATCGCCCCACATGGACGATAGGGCCCAGTCGGAGACATACGCGTCACGGTCACTGCTGTCAAGAGCATCGGAGTAGAGCGTGTAAAATTGCCTGTCAGTCATTGATATCGCCATCTTTCCTTTTTTTGCCGGCCCGCTGCTCCCGGCGGTATTTGTTGCGGTATGCCCGGTTGGCGGCCTCCCACTCTTTGGAGCGGGCGTCGTGCAGGGCTGCGGAGCACTCTTTGGAGCAGGTAGTGGCCTTTCCCCTTGCCGGATCGTGCGGAAACAGCTTACCGCATACGACGCATTTGTGCATGGCTGCTGCTGCGTTACGCGCCTTGCGGCGGCTCTCCGGAGTCGTATTGGCGGACGACCAGGCACGGGCCTGAGCACGGTCGATCTCACGGACTGCATCTGGCGCACAGTCAGGGCAGTATTTCTGTAAGCCGCCGGATACGATGTATTCCTTGCCACAGACCTCGCAGATGTCTGTGCTACCGATTTTACGGGTGGTACCTGCAGCTATCCGAGCTTTGTAAGCGCGGCTGCTGGCCTTATCCCGCTCTGCCCGGCACTCTGGACAGTACCAGGCACGGGGACCGCCGTCAAAGGTACGGCCACAAGTGCGGCAGACTCTTGGGCGGATGGTACTGCTGCGCTCCATAGCAACACATTTTGGACATTTTAAGGCTGCGTAGCCTCCGTCAAAGACGCACCCGCAGCGCTGGCACACCCGGAGCATCAGACTTCCTGGCAGCTCGCGCTGCACATCTTCTCAAACCGGACGGCCTCATAGATGGCGTCGGAGATCTCCTGCATGGTCATGTGACGGGAGGTGTTGCAGATCTTGATGACGTTTCTGTCGTGATACTCGGTCCAGGAGTTGCACCCGAGGCTTACCTGGGTGATGGTCCAGACCTCTCCGGTGGACAAATCGTAAAAGATCTCATCGTACCCGCCGGAACGGGGAGACCAGTTGACAGTGGAGCCGCTCGCCTTGCGGAGACCCTTGATATTGAGACCGTGATAGTTGACAGTCGCCATTTTATTGACCTCCTTGTACGTTGTTTGGTGTGCCTTGTGATGCTATAATAACACCAAATAACGTATATGTCAACGGGAAAATCAAAAAAATTTTAGCGGGGAAGCTGACAGCCGAGCCAGATGACAATAAATGATTTTCAAAGTAACTGCTGAAGATTTAGTAATGGAAAAGGAGGCCAAAAAAGTGAGATTGACATGGAGGAAACAAAATGGGACCTGGGGCATTGCAGGTGTGGAGCTGGCGGCACTGCCGCCAAAGGTCTACGGCGCCCTTTGCAAGCTCCGAGATATTGAGAACCTGATCGAACGCCTCAACGATCCGGAGACGCCGGATTATGAGGCGGAAGATCTGATGAAGGAACTAATGGGGAAAGCGTGAGCGGTGCCCGAATTGGACACCGAAAGGAGAGATGATCATGGACACGTTGATTGTAGCAGCGCCATGCCGGAACGTGGATGAGCTGCGAGAATTCAGGGATTACGTAATGGAGTCCCTGGGTTGTGGGGTGCTGGTACTTCCAGACACATGCACCTATACATGCATGCAGTCTACATGCTTGACTGATACTGGGAACTACATCGTGCGGCCGGCATGCCGGACGGAGACCGATAAGCCGGATACGGAACCGGAACCTAAGACGCCGGAGCCCAAATTCAGCGGAAAGGGCGCCGCGGAAAAGCGGGCAGCATTTGAACGGCTCAGAAGGTATTGGAAGCACAAGGGCCCTGGGAGCCTGGATGATGTGGCCGCGCTGGCCGGGGGGGTGACAGCTGCATACCTCAGAGGAGCACTGGTGGACCGGATGCCACTGACACTGGAGACCTGGAAGCGTATTGCATCAGCCCTGGATGCACTGGAGGCACCGGATGAGCCGTAAAAAGGGCCTTAGGCGCATTTCGATCCTGGTCACAGCGCAGACGGCGTGGCACCTGCGGGACCTGGCTCGTATCTGTGGATACCGGGAGACCGGTAGGGCGGTGGACAAGCTGGTCCGGGAAAAGATGATTTCCATCCGTCCGGAGGACCAGAGGAGGAGCGATGGGTAAACGGATCAAGACGATCACTGCCGGGCGGCTGGTGGCGGCTGTGTGCTACACCGTCGCAGGTCCACGGGATGACGCACATCAGCAGCACTGCAAAAGGGAGATGACCACGGCGGCGCAGGAACGGATTAACCTGCGCCGAGCGTGGCAAAAGCTGGAGATGCTTCTGGCAGCCAACTTTAGATCTATGGATCTCCACGTGGTCCATACCTATGACGACGAACACCTTCCGTTAAACAAAGAAACCGCACTGAAACGATACCGGAAGATGCTACGGCAGCTCCGCGGGTGCCGTAAGGTACTCTCTCATCCGACGCGGTACATATACGTCACAGAGCAGCTCTCTTCGGAGGGCGGCCGCATCCACCACCACATGGTACTTAACGGAACAGGACAGGACGTAGAGACCCTACAGTCTCTCTGGCCGTATGGCAATGTGGAAGTGGAGCGTCTGGACGTATGGGAGGGATACGAGGCACTGGCCAAGTACCTGACGAAAGAGCCTAGAGAGGTTGGACGCTGCCGGCTTGGTGAGCGGACATGGACACCCTCCATCGGTCTGGCCAAGCCTAAGGTCGAGTCTGACTACGTTAAGGACAATGTTACAATCACACTGCCGCCAGGCGCCATCGTTCTGGCGCGAAACTCCGACAATAAGGGGTGGGGCGAGTACGCCTACATAAAATATTTGATGCCAAGTAGAAAGGAGCAGAAGAAAGGAACAAGGCCACCGTCCAGACGGAAAACCGCATAGCTCGCGCGTCTTTTACGGTCTGGAAACAAGGGGTAACTTCTGGGAGAGGAGATAGAATATCATTGGAAAAGTTGAAAAACGGGTACGGATGTGGTAAACTGATCATACGGAACGGATGGCTGATGTGTCCGGTCTGCGGGAAGGGAAAGGTCCTGCGGCTGGAAACGGAGACCACCGCCCACGCATTGCCGGTTTACTGCCGGAGATGCGGACGAGAGAGCATCGTGAATATCGACGCGCCTGAGCCAGTGTCCGATGAGACCAGCGCCTGAGCCAATGACAACCCGTGTGTCGGGAGTCGTGGCTTGGGCGCTTTTTGTTTTGCCCGGAGGTGATAGCCCGTGGCCCTAAAGCCGCTCAAGCCATGCCGGCACCCAGGCTGCTCCGAGCTGACCCGTGACGGATACTGCCAGCGGCATAAGCCTAAGCGGGCGCAGCGGAAGGAGAGCGCCGACTGGCACTGGATGTACTTCACCGGGATCTGGACAGATGACCTGCGGCCTACGCAGCTGTTCCTGGAGCCGTTTTGCCGGGAGTGCGCCAAGCGGGGCCTGCGGACTCGTGCCACTGTTGTGGACCACGTCGAGCCGCACCGGGGCAATTGGGTCATGTTCACTGACCGGACTAATCTCCAGAGCCTCTGCGAGCAATGCCACAACCGCAAGACGGCTCTGGAGATGGCGGAGAGACGCCGGAAATCGCGCTGATCCTGACGTATACTCTCGGGCAAAACGGCGGGACGCTTGGGCGCCTGCGCGCCCGGGCGTGGCCGCCGGGCACGCGCAGGAAAAGCCTTCGGCTTTTTGAGACATACCCCCCGCCCTAAACAAGTTTCGGGTCGGGGGAAGGAAACCGCAGCCAGCCATACGTGTGGGATTTTCTCCCCATAGGGCCAGAAACATCAGGAGGATTATTAACATGCAACAGGACAAAATTAAAATCAGGGGCCAGAGCTGGACAATGAGACCGATTGAGACAATCACACCGTACGCTAAAAACGCGAAAATACACAGCGCACAGCAGATTGCAAGGCTTCGGGACAGTCTGCGGGAGTTTGGATTTGTGCGGCCACTGCTGATCGACGGAGACGGCAACCTGCTCTCTGGCCACGGCACGCTGGAGGCGGCCAAGGCCGAGGGCATGGTGCAGGTGCCATGCGTTTTGGTGGATGGACTAACCGAAGCTCAGCGCCGTGCGTATATCCACGCGGACAACAAGCTCTCCGAACTCTCGTCCTGGGATGAGATGCTGCTGGACCTGGAGCTACAGGAACTGACGGACCTCGGCATAGATATGACGGCGCTGGGCTTTGAGCTAGGCGACCTGGGCGTAGCGGCCGATGCACCCGGAGGAACAGGAGAAGCGGATGCGCTGGACCTGGGTGACGAGACAGACCGTGGAGGCAGGCGCAAGACGTTCCATTGTCCTAAGTGCGGATTCATCTTTGAGGCGGATGCATGATGAGGATCTGCGCATACGTGCAGGAGGCCTACGCAAAATCTACGTACAAGACGGAGTGCTTGGACACACGGCAGTTTATTGGCCTGCGGGTGGTGATAGATGCGCTGCAACGGGCCGGATACCCAGTCGAGTGGGCTGGTATTGCCACCGTGCACGATTATGACATAGTGCTGGTGTCTATCACGTCGGACTGCGACTGGTGGAGCTTCATTGGGGAGCGGATGCGCTGGAGGCCTGGGCGGTATCGAGTTCTGATCGGCGGCGCCGGAGTGCTCCATGTAACCCCATTTCTGCCGTTCGGGGACTACTTTATCTTGGGGCGGGGTGAGGCGTCCGTGCCAGACCTCGTGCGCAGACTGGATGGGCAGGATGCGCCGGAGGACGACAGCATCATAGAGGCATCCAGTTTCTCGCCTGACAGGATATATCACATCCGGCAGACGGATACGCCGTATCCACACCGGATACGGTTGAGCAATACGCGTTGCTTTCAAGAGGGGCCGATCGGCTGCAACCACCGGTGTCTGTTCTGCGGATATACCTGGCACCGGCGCTTTGTCAGCACGATGGATCACTACGCCATGTCTGACTCCCTGTTCGGCGGGATCGAGGACAAGGAGAGAGCCATGCTGGATCTGGCACGGGACAAGGCCAGCATTGACTTTACGCATCTCCGCACCACCGCCATCGACGGTATGAGCGAGCGGCTCAGGCGGATGGTAGGAAAGCCCATCACAAGATCTATGATGGCCAACTTTATCCGTGACATGCTCCAATCTTCTGCCAAGCCACACCAACTCAAATTCTACAATATTGTCGGGTATCCGGGGGAGACGGTGGAGGACTGGACGGAATATATCGAGACGCTCCGTGAGGCTGACATGAGCGCGCCTGAACGGGGGAAACAATGGTCTATTGTACTCCACTCCACTCCGTTCCGGGCTATGCCGGCCACGCCGTTGGCCTGTGCGCCGATGAGCAAGAGAAACTACAGAGGAGAGATTAGCCGGGTGCTGGGCCCCAATCTCCGGGGCAACCTGATTTACCAGGGGCGGAGCATCTGGAGTGTGGAGAGCATGGGGACAGAGAGCCTGCCGTCCGTTATGCTCAGCGCGCTTGCGCACCGGGGCAGTGAGGAGGACAGCGAGAACATCCGGCGGCTATGTGCCTCCAGCCGCTTCTGGAGGGCATCTGCGGCCCGGCGGGAGGCGACGCTGACCCATTACTTTGACATGGAAAGACTGTTCGGCACATTTACGCCGGAGACGCTGCCGAGCCGGTATCTGCGAACCTGGTGCCCTGTGGAGCGGTTCTGGGAGCGGAGGATATGGGAGGAGTGATAACATGGCCGGACCGAGAGTACCGCTGGAGATATTAGAGGCCAGAGGAGCAAAGCACCTGACGGCGGCCGAGCGGGCCGAGCGGGCTCGGAGTGAGATTCGCAACAGCGAGACCATCAAGCGGCTGACTCCGCCGGCCTGGCTGCCTGAGGGGCAAAGAGCGGAGTTTAGCCGGATATCATCCACGCTACTTAAGCTGATGCCAGGGATGATGGCAAGGACTGATGCCGATATCATTGCCACATACTGCATGGCCAGGATGGAGTACCTGGCAGCTACCAGACAGGCAAACGCCGCTCTGGCCGCAGGCAACGCGAAAAACGCCATGGAGTGGGGTAAAGTGCAGAAACGATACTTCGACCAGGCCAGAGCCTGCGCCAATGATCTGGGCATGACCGTCACCAGTAGGTGCCGCCTGGTACTTCCGGAGGGCACCAATAAGCCGCAGGAGAGCGAGTTCGAGCGGCTGATGCGGGAGAAGAGGGAGCGGATGCAGCGTGCCTGATACCATCTGGCTTACCCCGTTTCTGGAGGTGCCCCGGCCGGATGATGGCGCGGAACTGCGGTACAGCGAGGATGCGGTGCAGGATGTCCTGGACTTCTTCTCTCTCCTGTGCTTTGGGCAGAACGAGTGGGCGGGCAAGCCATTTGAGTTGCTTGCCTGGGAAGAGAAGGCCATCCGGGAGTTCTACGGCGTCCAGATCAAGGACGAGGATGGGAAGTGGGTGCGGTACCGCCGCTTTCTCTACGACGAGCTCCCCAAAAAGAACGGGAAGACCGAGTTAGCAGCCGGGCTGGGGCTCAACCACCTGCTCTTTGACGGGGAGGAGCGGCCCCAGGTGGGCATATTCGCCGCTGACAAGAACAATGCCGACATCATCTATCAGAGCGCAAAGTACATGGTGGAGCACACCTGCCTTGGCCAGCCGGAGCACGATCCCATCGCCTGGGCCCGGGACAGCCGGAGGGAGATTCACACAAAGTATGGAGGCGTCATGAAGGTCTACTCCTCCGATGCGGACAGCAAGCACGGTTACTCCTTCTCCGCCATCCTGATCGACGAGCTGCACGCCCAGCCCAACCGGCGGCTGTGGGACGTGCTCACTGTGGGCTCGGACGCCGCCCGGCGGCAGCAGGCGGTCATTGTCCTGACAACGGCGGGAGACGATCCAGACCGGAAGAGCATCGGATGGGAGATTCACGAAAAGTGCCGGCGCATCCTGGCCTGGCGCCGGGGAGAACCGGAGCGGGAGTTGGATGAGGACGATCCCCAGTGGTGCCCCATCATGTACGGCGTGTCGGTCCTCACGCAGGATGACCCGGATAAGCTGGCCGAGCTGGACATCTACGACGAGGCGCTGTGGGCGCAGTGCAACCCGTCCTACGGCGTGACGATTTCGCCCCGTAAATTCCGGGCCGACGCCAAGGCCGCCAAGCAGAGCGAGGCCGCCGAGCGGAACTTTCGCTGGCTGCGGCTCAACCAGTGGATCTCCACCAAGAGCGTGGGGTGGATCCCCCTGACACTCTACGACAAGACACAGTGGAACCGGCCCGAGTGGAAGGACCTAAAGGCTCCGGACCGTCGGAGGGCGGTGCGGGAGTACCTGGCCGGTAAGAAGTGCTATGGCGGGCTGGATCTGTCCACCACCACCGACCTGACCGCCCTCACCCTCCTGTTCCCGCCACAGGATGGTCTGGACCACTGGGCGGTCCTTTTCTGGGCGTGGCGTCCGGAAGAGGGGGTGCTGGAGGCCGAGCAGCGGGACCATGTGCCGTATCGGGATTGGTCCAGGGCAGAGTTTCTGTTCCTGTGCCCCGGGGACATGGTGGACTTCACCATGGTGGAGGAGGCAGTGGCCTGGTGCGCCGATGTGTTCGACTTGGACACATTGGGCGTGGACCCCTACCTCTCCCGGACGCTGACTCAGCGCCTGATGGACCCGCCCGAGCGGGTGGACGCGGACGGAGTGGTGAGAAAGCCGAAGGGCGTGAACGTGGTGGAGATCCCGCAGACCATGATGAGCATGTCACCGGCCATGAAGGAGCTAGAACGGCTCATTCGGACCCGCGAGATGCTCCACGAGCATAACACGGCAGCTAGGTACTGCTTCGGCAACGTCCGCTGCGCCGTGGACGGTAACGAGAACATCAAGCCGATAAAGAACCGGAGCATCGGGCGCATCGATATGCTGGTGGCATGGGTCATCTCGGTGGCGGTGGCCATCCTGCGCATGCCGACTGGGCCAGATATCAACGAGCATGTACTTTCCGAAGAATGGGGGATTTGATATGAGAGAAAGACTGCGCCGGGCGGGCGGGACCCTGGCGTTCTATCTGGACGACCTGCTTTTGGTGGCCGGAGGCGGCTGCTTCGTCCGGGCGGCCCTGGAGGCGGGCGGGCGCCCCGCCGCTCTGGCGGTAGCCGGAGCGTGGCTGACGTTGTGCGCGATTCTGGTGGCCCGCTCCAGAGGGGGTGTGCGCCGGTGATTCTCGACCATGCACTGCGGGTGCGTAGTAGCGTCGAAGAGCGGAAGCTTACCTGGGAGGAAGCTCAGGCCTGGTTCCAGAAGACGTTCTTCTCTGGCGAAGGCTTTGACGTAGGAATCGAAAGCGCAGAAACACTCTCTCCGGTGGCTGCTGCACATCGCATCTTGACCGGGGCGATGGGGGTGCTGCCCGTTGGGCTGTTCCGTAAGAAGGATGGGGAGCGGCATCCTGCCGGGGACGAAGCGCTGGATTATGTGCTGAAGATCCGGGCCAATGAGGATATGACGCCCAGCGTGGCCAACAAGGTACAGATGAGCCAGGCGTTCTGGCATGGAACCGGGTACCAGTGGATCGTGCGGGACCAGATGGGAAAGGTCTCTGAACTGATCCCGCTGCCAACCCAGGGAAGCGCTATCCGGCGAGATCCGGAAACCGGACAGCGGTGGTACTACTTTTCGGTGGATGGCCTGTACCGTACATTTGCCCCGTCGGAGCTGCTGATCAACCACTTTGAGACCTACGACGGCGTCCATGGGCGCGGGATGCTGGCCATGGCCCGGGAAACCATCGCAACCGACGGCATGAGCCAGCGCTTTGCCAAGAAGTTCTACCAGAACGGTGCGCGTCTCTCTGGCATTGTGGAGGTTGATACCGATGCCGACCCAAAGACGCGGGACAAAGTCAAGGAAGAGTTCCGGCGGTACGCATCCCAGGATGCATTCAAAGTGGCTGTGCTGGACCACGGCATGAAGTTCACGCCGCTTGGAATCAATCAGAGCGATGCCCAGTTCATTGAGAGCCGGGGCTTTTCGGTGGCTGAGGTGAGCCGGTTTTCCGGTGTCCCGGAGTACATGCTCCAGAGCGGTAAACAGTCCTACCAGAGCAATGAAAGACAGGGGTTAGACTTTGTGACCAACACACTGATGCCCCATATCGTCCCAAAGGAGCAGGAGCTAACTTATAAGCTGCTACCAAGAGAGGCACTGCTGAATGGGTACTATTTCCGCATTAATGCGGCCGCCCTGCTCCGGGGCGACAACGAGAGCCGGAGCCGCTTCTACGAGAAGATGATCATGAACAGCATATACTGCCCGGATGACTGTAGGGCCTTTGAGGAGATGAACCCGCTGCCCGGAGGGGTTGGGAAGAAATTTTTCATGACAAAAAATCTGGACACGGTGGAGCACATCGTGAAGGGAGGAACGTAATGGACATTTCGCTTCGGGGACACCTGGTGAGCAATGATGACGCGGACGTGCTGCGGTACTGGGGCTGGCGAGACATCACGGCCCCCATGGATATTGCCGCCGGGCTGGAGGAGGCTGCTGGGGAGGACGTGACGCTGCTCATCAACAGCCCCGGTGGCAGCATGGCAGTGGGCGTGGAGATCGCCTCCATGCTCCGGCGGTACCGTGGGAATACCACGGCCCTGTTCCAGGGCTGCGGGGCATCGGCGGCCACATTCGCTTCCACTGGCTGCGGCCGCATCGTGGCAGAGCCGGGGAGCATCCTGTGCTACCACTGCCCTGTCCTGTCAACGGAGGGGGACTGGCAGGCCCATGAGAAGGCGCTCTCTGAGCTGCGCAACCTGCGGGAGACAGCCATCAACGTGTACATGACACGCACCCATAGGACAAGGGAAGAAATCGGGGCGCTGCTGGATGCGGACAAGCTCATTGCGCCACAGCAGGCCCTTGAGTACGGGCTGATCGACGCGGTGGAGGGACTGCCTGGGCTGGAACCCCTCCCGCTGGAGATTGTGGCGGCATCCGGCGGCGGGTACCTGCGTGTGACTGCCCAGATGAGGGAGGCCTATCAGCAGCATGCCGCAGATGCCGCAGCGGCAGCCAGAAAAGAGGCAAGACGCGCCCGAGCCCGGCTCGAAGCGCTTGCGAGATATTGAGAAAGGCAGGAAAAGAAAGATGGATTTTATGGCGAAAATCAACGAGCTTCGGGCCAAAAAGAGCGATCTGCTCCAGAAGGTGGACGCCCTGACCGAGGCTGGCAACACGGAGGAGCTTGAGAAAGTGTCCTCTCAGATGGAGGACTACAACCGGCAGATCCAGGCCCTGGAGAAGCTGGCCTCCGCCAGCGCCGCCCGGGCCGAGCCCATGGACGGCGGCGACCCAGGCGACCCCTCCAACGGTGGTGGAGATCCTGGCGCCAAAAAGCCCAAGGTGACACCCTTTGCCAGCTTGGGCGAACAGCTCCAGGCGGTGGTGAAGGCGGCCAAGACCCACGAGGTGGACAAGCGCCTTCTGGAAGTCAACAACGCTATCCAGGGCGCCAATGAGACCACCGGCGCAGACGGTGGGTTCGCCGTTCAGGAGGACTTCGCCGGCATGATCCTGGAGACCGCCGTGCAGACCGGCCAGATCCTCTCCCGGGTGGATTCCTACACGGTTGGAGCCAACTCCAACGCGGCCAAGTGGCTGATGGTGGATGAGACCGACGTGTCGGCTTCTGTGTTCGGCGGCGTGCAGATGTACTGGGCCAGCGAGGGAGCAACGGTGCTGGCCAGCCGCCCCAAGTTCAAGGAGATGAAGCTGGATCTGGAGAAGATGATGGGTTTCGCCTACGCCACCGATGAGCTTCTCCAGGACGCCCCCTTTATGACCGGCTTCTTTGGCAGGGCCTTCGCGGTGGCTACCGATCTGCTGCTGGAGGACGGAGTGGTGGCTGGTGATGGAAACGGCAAGATGCTGGGCTTCCTGAAGAGCAAGTCCCTCATCACAGTGGGTAAGGAGACGGGGCAGGCTGCCGGCACTCTGACGGCAGAGAACATCCTCAACATGTGGCAGCGGGCGCTGGTGAAGGGCCGCAGCGATTCGGTGTGGCTGATCCACCCCGACCTGGAGAGCCAGCTCCCCAAGCTGAAGCTTTGCGATGACCTGATCTGGATGCCGGAGGGCGGGCTCTCCGGCGGCATGTACCAGACCATTCTGGGCCGCCCGGTGATCTTCACCGACTCCATGATGGCACAGGGCTCTGAGGGCGACGTGGCTCTGGTCAACCTGAAGGAGTACATGCTGCTGCGCAAGGGAACGGCCAAGCAGGACTGGTCCATGCACGTGGAGTTCCTCACTGACCAGATGTGCTTCCGCATCGTCCTGCGCTGCAACGGCGCCCCCAAGCGCTCCGCTCCCGTGAAGATCCGCCACAGCAGCCAGACCCGCAGCCCCTTCGTCACCCTGGCTGCCCGGACCTAAGGAGGAACAAGACATGAATCATCTGTGTGAGAAGTACGCCATGTACCCCGTTCTGGCGCCGCAGAGCGTGAATGCGGCCGAGAGCGCCACCAGTGAGTACGCGGATATGCAGCTCCGGGACCGCTTCACCTTCGCCGTGGAGCTTGGCACGGTGGCGGCCGACAAGAGTGTGAAGGTGGAGCTGCTCTCTGCCGATGACAGCTCTGGCGCCGGGGCCAGGACGGAGGGTGATATCACCTATGCCGCCCCCACCGGCGGAGCGGCCAAACATCTGGTGCTGGTTTGCGGACGTGTAGCTCCCGACCGGGGACGGTATCTGGCGGTAAAGGTGACCAACAACGGATCCGCTGCCGTGGTACTGGGGGCGGTGCTGATGTGCGACAGTATGCACTGGCCGGAGGACGCCGGGGCTACCACTCTGGTGGTGTAAGCCGTGAGGCTGTGCGAAGAACGCAGAGCACGCCTGCTGTCCTACTGCCAGATCGAGGATCCTTCGGCGGAGGATCTGGTGACGGTTGAGGGGCTATATTTGAGCGCCGTTGGATATATGGAAAACGCCGGAGTGGCTGAGCCGGAGGCCGGCACCACCCGGCGAGCCCAGTACGACCAGTGTGTCAATTACCTGGTGCTGGACGGCTACGACCGCCGTGATATGACCATCACTGGGACCACTGTGGCGGAAAACCCGGTATTTCGCCGCCTGATCAACCAGCTGAAGCTGACAGAGGATGTGTCCGAATCGGGCACATCGAAGGAGGAGTAGACCGTGGCGAAACGAGCAGGGGCCGGAGAACTGCGCACCAGGATACGGGTCATGGAGCGGCCGATCGGGGCGGATGACACGCCGGAACTGGACGCCGACGGCTATCCGGCGGAGGCTGTGAACGTGTTTGGACCGGGCGCGGTACGGCACTGCAAATGGGTGCCGGCATGGGGCAATGAGATCTACGCCGCCGCCCAGGCCGGAGTGTCTGCCTCGGCCACGCTGACCATGCGCTACAGTCCTAAGATCACCACCACCTGCATCATCTACCGGGAGCGGGACAGAGCGCCCTGGGAGGTGCTGTCGGTGTGTGATGTGGACGACCGGCACGCCTGGCTGGAGGTCAAGGTGGGACGAAGGGAGGGGGCCCGGTGAGCCTGAACGCGGAGCTGCGGCGTGCCTTGGTGTGCACCGGACTCCCGGTGGTGCCACACGCGGATGCCAGGGCCAGGAACCGGTGCCTGGTGTTTTCCTTCACTTCCGTACCCATCCAGTGGGCGGACAACCGGCCGCTGCTGATGATGTGCTTGGTGCAGGTCCACCTGTTCCTGCCGGAGGGAGAAAACGGCCTTGCCCTGCGGGGAGAGATCCTCGCCGCCCTGAATGACGCCGGATGGAAAGACGCGGAGGAGACCGACGCAGGCGACGGCCGGCAGCAGCACTATGTGTATGAATTTGAGACCGCGAGAAGAAAGGATGATATCTATGGCGACACCCACTAGAAAAAAGGCTGCCGGCTATCACGGCGTGGAAAACATGGCGTTCGCGCCCAAGAAAGACGGCGCCTACGACACCACGCTGATGAAGCTCAAGTACGCCCAGAGCATCAACCCTTCGGCCCTGCTTGACAGCGCCGAGCAGTACGCCGATGACCGGCTGGTGATCCGCCTTCCTAACGACAAGGGATACGATGGGGAGATCGGCACTACCGCCCAGGATCCGGAGCTGGACAAGGCCGCCGGCTTCGCCTTTGAGGGCGAGGGCGGCCTCATCACCACCAACGCCGTCCGGTATCTGCGGGGCGCTCTCTACTATGAGTACCGGGAGACCGATGAGGACGGCGTGGACTCCATGGTCAAAGTGTGGATGCTCAATACTGAGATCGGCAAGGGCGCGGCCACCCACACCACCGACAAGAGCAGCCTGGAATTCGGCAGTTACACCTACCCCATCCACGTCTACGGCGATCCTCTGATGGACTCCACCGGGTCTGCCGAGTACCGGGATGACCGCGGCCTCCCCCGCACGGCGTATATGGTCTGCGCCCGGCCCGAGGACGAGGGGTATGCAGACTTCGGCAAGACGGTGCCCACGCCCAAGGTGGCAGCCGCCACCTGATGATGCGCATGGAGATCGGCGGCAGTGCGTTCCGGCTGGAGACTGCCGCCGTCTCCGCCCTGCGGTACCGGGCGGAGTATGGTGAGAGCGTGGTGGTGGCCATGGCCAGGCCAGGCGGCCTGCGGGCGCTGGAGGGCCGGCTGCTGCGCATGTGCCGCATGATGATCCCCGCCCCGGAGCGGCCGGAGCTGGAAGAACTGGCCCGGCTGGCACGCCGGGACGGGGATTTCGTCCGGAAGGGCCTGCGGGCCAGGGATGCCCTACTGGCCGGAGACGAGTCCATGGAGAAGTGGCTGACCGCATCGGATGGCGGCGGAGACTTCGACGAGTATGAGATCGTATGCGCCCTGATGGCGGCAGGAGTAGATCTGAGGCTGCTGTGGGAGCTGCCCCTGCTCCACCTGGCCGGCCTGGCCGGGCGGTATATCGCCCTGCGGGATCCGGACAGCAAGACATACCGCAAGCTGTCCCGAGAGGAGATGCGCTGCCTCTATCCTGGCGCTAAACGGAGAGGGAAGGCACAGGGTCATGGCTAAAAAAATTGGAATGGATGACTTTGAATCTGAAATGACTGCCCTGCTGGAACAGGCTGCACAAGAAAAAGAGGAATCTTTTTTTGAAATACTGCGCTCTGCCGCAACTCAAACCAGGGGCGCTGTGAGCTCCAAAAGCCCCCGCGATACTGGAGATTATGCAGCGGGATGGAAAATCCGAACGGAAGAGCGCAACCACGAAAAGGTATGGGTCATTTATAACGCGAAAAAGCCATGGCTTACCTACATCCTTGAGTATGGGACGATTGATATGGTGGCCAAACCGCATATCAATCCGACCTTGGCGGAGGCGGTCGAGGAGATTGTCCGGGAGATAAAAGAAAGGCTGTGATGGACCGGTGGCATTAAGTTCCAAAAGCGCGAGGGGTATAGAGATTGAGCTTGGAGGAAATACCACGAAGCTCAAAGCTGCACTGGATGAGGCCAATCGCTCCATCCGCACAACGAAGACCGAGCTAGCAACGCTGAAAAACAGCTTGAAGCTGGAGTGGGATCCCGGCCAGTTTAAACGGGCCCAGGAACTGGCACAGAGGGCCATGCAGCAGACGGAGGAAAAGGCTGAAATCCTGCGAAAAGGCTTGGCGGAGCTGGATAAGCTGGGCGATGCTAAGAACACTGAACAGTATGAAGCCATCCGCCGGGAACTGAGCTATGTAGAGGTGGCCGCGCAGAAGGCCCGCCGGGAGCTGGAAGAGATCAACCAGCTGGAGTTCACGGAGGCGGCTAAAAAACTGGATGAGGCTATCGAGACAGCGGGGGCCTCTGTGGATGCCACGGTTGCCAAGCTGGATACCGTACGCACCAAGCTGGAGCAACGGTGGGATGCGGGAGAATTTCAGAACGCACAGGCACTTGCGCGGGAGGCCATCGAAAAGACCGAGGAAAAAGCGGAGGCGCTTCGGAAAAAGCTCAAGAGTCTGGAGGATGCCGGAACTGACAAGGCGAGCTCCGAATATCTGGAACTGGAAGCGGCGCTGGCCAGAGTGGAAAAGGCTGCGATAGAAGCCCAAAAAGAGCTGAAGAGTATCAATGATCTTAAGCTCGACCGCATAAAAAAAAGCGCGGCGGTGGCCGCGGATCATTTGGACAAAATCGGGAACATACTCACTGTCGGCGTTACGGCCCCTCTGACCGCCGCTGGAACAGCGGCTTTCAACTTTGCCTCCGACCTGGATGAGAGTCTGAACAAGGCGGACGTGGCCTTTGGCCGGTCCGCTGAGCGCGTGACGGCGTGGAGCGATACCACGCTGCGATCCGTTGGCCTGGCCAAGGGCTCGGCGCTGGACATGGCGGCCAATTTCGGCGACATGGCAACTTCCCTCGGCCTGGGCCAGGAAGCGGCGGCGGGGATGAGCATGGCGCTGGTGGAGCTGGCGGGCGATCTGGCCAGCTTCAAGAACAAGGGAATCGACCAGGTGCAGACCGCCCTGAAAGGCATCTTCACCGGCGAGAGCGAGAGCCTGAAGGAACTGGGTGTGGTCATGACCCAGGACCAGTTGGCCGCCTATGCCATGGCCCAGGGCATCCAGACGGCCTACAAGGACATGAGCATCGCCGAGCAGGTGACGCTGCGGTACCAGTACGTGCTGGACGCCACCCGGAACGCCCAGGGGGATTTTGCACGGACGTCGGACGGCGCGGCCAACCAGACCCGTCTGCTGCAGGAGAGCCTGAAGGAGGCGGCGGCAACCATGGGCGGCGATCTGCTGCCGGTAGTAACCCCCATCATCTCCAAGCTGGCGGAACTGGTTCAGGGATTCTCTGATCTGGACGAGAGCCAACGAAAAGCAGTGGTGCAGACCGGACTCTTCCTGGCTGCTCTCGGCCCAGCTATGAAACTGGCGGGCGGAGTGGCCACGTCAGTTAAGGCCGGAGTAGCCGCATACCAGGCCCTGACTGCAGCCCAGACCGCCTCTACTGCGGCCCAGACCGGGCTCAACGCGGCTATGGCGGCCAACCCAATCGGTGCGGTGGCCACGGCGGTAGCGGCACTGGTGGCGGTCCTGGGGGCATGGACCTTATCTGCCAGTCTGACGGCGGAAAAGACCAACGAGCTGACCGACAAAACCAACAGAGTTGCGGAGGCAGCGGAACGGGCCCGCAAAGCCTACGCCGAGCAGGCAGAGGAGCTGAAGAGCCAGGAGCGGGGCACCGGCTCCATGATCGGGGCGCTGGAATACCTGATCCAGACTGAGGAAAAAACGGCGGCCCAGAAGGCGGCCATCCGGGGCCTGGTAGAGGATCTCAATCAGGCTGTTCCAGGCCTGACATTGGCCTATAACGAGCAGGCAGACGCCCTTAATCTGACGGCGGAGCAGCTGCGGGCGGTGGCCGAAGCAGAGTACCAACGGCAGGAACAGGCCCAGGCAGCGGATCGCCTCAAGGAGGCCTACACCGAGCAAATCTCCATCAATGAGGCGTTGGCCGAAGCAGAGGCCGAGCTGGCGGCGGCCCAGGCCAGACAGAATCAGATGATGGAAGAAGGCACATGGTGGGCCGCCGGATGGGAGGAAAAGTCACAGCAGGTCACCGGTGCTGTCAAGGATGCGGAAAAGGCCGTAAAGGCGGCAACGGATGCCCAGGCCAAGAATAACGCCGAGATCTCCGGTCTGGAGGAACAGTACGGCGCCTTTGCTGGAACGGCAGAGGATGCGGCCGCGGCGCTGGATGAGACCGGCGCAGCCGCCGAGGAGGCGTCCGAAAAGACGACGGTCCTCTCCACGGTGTTAGAGCAGACCGCAGGAAGCTACAATTTGCTGACCAAGGCACAGAACGAGATGAACGAGAGCGGATATCTATCGCTGGACACGGTGTCAAGCCTGCTGGAGAAGTATCCGGAGCTCTCGGGCTATCTGGTGGAGGCAAAGGACGGATACCAACTGGCGCAGGGAGCGCTGGAGGACTATTTGGCGGCCCAGCGCAGAGAGTATGATCTGGCACTCAACGAGGCAGAGGAGGCAGCCGCGAAAATTATAGACAACGAAGCCTTGGAGGCAGCTGGGTACGACGCCACTACCATGTCAATCCGCAGGAAGCTGGAGGCTATGATGGCGATGTATTCGCTTCAAGCAACAGAAGCTCGGAATGCAGCCCAGAACAAGTATGGCAACGATGCCATCGGACGTGCCATGGCTGGGGCGGACCAGGACGTAAAGGCGGCCACCAACAACCTGTTGGCGGCCCAAAAGGCGTTATTGGATCTGGACCAGGCCATGGCGGATCGCGACACTTATGACCGGGTGGCGGCCTCCCTCCGGCGAGATGGCGGAGGAGGCAAACGCGGCTCCTCCGGATCTTCTTCCTCTGGGAAGGAAAAGACTCAGGCAGAGCAGGATCTGGAGGCATACCAGACCGCTGTGAAGGAGCTGGACCATCTTAGGGCTATGGACCTACTGAGCGAGGAGGAGTACTACCAGCGCAAGGCGGCACTTGGCGGCCGGTATCTGACGGGAAACCTTGAGGAGAGACGAAAGCTTGATGAGGAGCTCTACCAGTGGCAGAAGGGCTCCTACGACCGGGAGCTGGAGGCCCTGGAGGAAGCGCTGGCGGCCGAGCAGATCACCCGGGAGGAGTATCTCGCCGGAATGCGGCAGGCAATCAACACCCACCTGAAAGAGGGCAGTCGGGAGCGCATTGAGGCGGAACGCAGCTATGCCGCGGCAGAGCGGCGGGCCAAGGATGATGCTTACCAGGAAGAGTTGGCCGACTTGGAGTATTTCCGGGACCTGGATATCGTGAGCGAGAGCGAATATTACCGCCGTCTTGAGATTCTGCGTGATACTTACTTGGAGCGTGACTCCGACGCCTGGCGACGGGCGACGGTGGAGCTGTACCAGTACCGTGAGGAGCAGCGTAAGGCTGCGCTGGATAGCCTGCAGGAGGCCCACCAGTCCGCCATGGACGCGGCGGAACGCGGATATGAAGAGAGCTTGGACCGGCTGGAGGAGTGGCTGAAACAGGAGCAGGACGCCCTGAAAGAGCGCTACGAGGAAGAGAAAACGGCGGCCAAAAATGCGCTGAACGACCGGAAGGAGATCATCCGAAAGGAGCTGGAGGCTGAGCGAGACCGGCTGGATCAGGTGCTGGAGGGCATCGACGCCGAGATCGCCGCCAGGAAGGCACTGCGGGAGGACGAGAGTCAGGACGACGCCATTGCCAGAGCCCGGAAACGCCTGGAAGCCGCCAAGGCCCAGCGCGCCTATGCCCGTACCGACGAGGACCGGGCGGAATGGGACAAGGAGATCGTCCGGCTGGAGGAGGCACTAGCCAAGGCCATCCAGGACAAGGAGGACACGGCCTTTTACCGGGAGAAGGAAGCCGAGAAGGAGGCTGTGCGTGACCAGAAAGAGCAGGCCAGCGATGCTGCGCAGCTAGCGCAGGACCAGGCCCAGGCGGACTATGAAGCCAAGCTGAAGGAGTTGGAGGCTGTGTATCAGGCCGGCCTGGCAGATGCCCAGGCTGAATATAATCGCAGGGTCGAGGCGGAAAAGGATTCCTATGATGCCAGAGTGGACTTCCTGGAACGCCAATACCAGGAGGATCTGGACCGGCAGGAGCATGGGGGTACCACCACGGCTCAGGGAGCTGCCCTGGGTAATCTGCTCTCCGGTGTGACGGCGGCGGTGCAGGCAGCGGCTGGGGTGATCCAGCGGCAGACACAGGTTATTTCTACCACCAACAAGAGCGCATCTGTCACAGTGAATCAGGGCGGCAGCATGACGGAAGGCCAGATCAAGCGTGCCGTCCAGAAGGTGCTGGACGCCATGGATAAGTAAAGGGGTGAGAATTTGCGGTATGTGACTTGGGAGCCGGAGGGCGGACAGCCGGTGACGCTGCACGGATCCGGCCCATGGGAGGGCGGCGGCCCTTATTTTTTCCGCCGGCTGACCAGTGATCTTGGAGCCACGGCGGAAAGCTCCAGGGCGCCCCGTCAGGACGGCGTGACCACCTACCATGTAGCCCTGGACAGCAGGACCATCAATCTTGAGGGGTCCATGCTGGTGTACGGTGACCGGCTCCACCCTGCGGACGGGGAATATGACCGGGCCAGGAGCCGTCTGTGCGAGCTGTTTGCCCCAAATCGATGGGGGACCCTTACCTACTACCGGGCCTGCAGCGCGGTACAGGTTCGCTGCCGGAGCCTGTCCACTCCTACCATCTCCGCGCCGGTGGGGACATACTCTGAGATCGACGTCAGCTTTGCTGCCGACTCCCCCTATTGGGAGAGCGCCGAGGAAACGGTGGAAGAGCTTGGCGTGATCCGAAAGCTGCGGCGCTTCCCGTTGTCTCCTGTTAGGGCACCCATGGGGTCCTTCAGTCCGATTGCTGTGCTCCAAAACCAAACCGCCGTGGACATCTACCCGACCATCGAGGTACTCTCCACCGGCCGGCGCGTCACGGTGTCCAATTTGGGCACCGGAGAGTCGGTGACCATTGAGCACTCCATCGAGGAGGGACAGAAGCTGGTCATCGACATGCGGGATGTGACCGCTATCCTGTGGGAAAAGGATGAGACCGGCCTCTGGAGCCGAAAGGATGACGTGAGCCACTGGATGAGCCTTGACAGTACTCCCTGGTGCCTGCGGCCGGGCGAGAGCCGCATCACCATCAGCAACGAGGCGCCGGAGGAGACGCCTGTGGCCTACATCCGGTACCGGGAGCCCTGTCTGGGGGTATAAAAAGCCGCCCCGGGATTACCGGGGCGGCGGGAAGCCGCTATATGCCAAGACGCCGCTTCAGGCCTTCCTGGAGGATCTGTGAGAAATTCACTCCGGCCTGTTCGGCAAGATCGTTGAGATAACTGGGAATGGTGACATTTTTGCGGATGGTCCGCATGTCGTGTGCGCGGCGGTAGGCGGAGAAATCCACGTCCACCAGCGTGGCGATTTCATCCAGCGCGTGCTTCGCGGGTTTGGAGGAGCCCTTCGGGATTGGATTGCCCAGGTCCTCCTGGGTGATGCCCCACAGGCCGATGGCGTCCCTGGCCATCTCCATACACTCGGTGACCGTTTCGCCCTGTGTCTCGATGTCCAGAGCGGGGACGCGGACGATATAGCCCCCTTCAGAGGCGGGGACGATCAGGATGGGATACGTGTCTTTCATATCTGCACTCCTTCCTGCAGGCACGGGCTTATTTCAGCCCGTGCCTGCGGATGATAGATTTTGCGAGGTTCTCTTTGATCTCACTGTGGCGGGGGATGATTTCAATCTTTCCATTCTTGATATATACGTCGTGGTTTCCGCCGTTGCGGTACAACTGCCATCCGTTGGATTCCATCAGCTTTATCAGGTCCCGGCGCTTCATAGCTTCCCCTCCTTGCAAGTATATTATACGCATTAAATGCGCATTTGTCAAGAGCGTTTTGAAAAAGGTGTGAAGAATTTTGCCAGTGGAAATTCGTATTTTTGACCCGCCGGTGGCAGGGAGCCCAACCTTCCGGACGGTTGGCCGGGCTACGGCGGCCACGGAGGTAACGCTAGTAGAGCGGCTGTATACGCCGGGGCATTTCTCGGCGGAGATCCCATGGGAGGCACGGCACGCGGAACAGCTGCGGATCGGGCTGTTGGTGCTGATCGACGGTGCATTCTGGGGGATCATCGATGATCTGGAGCTGTCCACCGAGATATCCGGGCACATGCTGACGGTCTCCGGACGGCAACTCAAGGGACTGACCACGGACCGCATCACCATCCCCCCGGATTTTACCGACGTCTCCGGTGTTCAGGGCTACGATGCTCAGACCGGGACCACCGAGACCCTTATGAAGCACTACGTATCCACCAATATGCTCAATTCCGCCCAGCCCGGCCGGGTGCTGTACGGACTGGAGATCACCGCAGACCGCGGCCGTGGGACGGTGGAGGACCGGTATATGAGCCGGCATGAGGTGCTCTCTGATGTGCTGGCCGCCCTGGGCGAAGCATCCGGCCTGGGGTATGACATCGAGCCGGACCTGGAGCGACACAAATTTATCTTCGACGTGGTGGATGGGCTGGACCACACCGCCCTGCAGAGCGACCGGAAGCGGGTGATCTTTGAGATCCCAAGGCGGACGTCGCTCTCCCAGCGGTACCGGCGCAGTACATCGGACAGCCGCAATCTATTTTACGCCACCATGGCTGGATCGGAATTTGCCGACGAAACCTTGACTGTGACCTACACCCGGGACGGCGAGGATGAGCCGGTTGGTATTTTTCGTCGGGAGAAGCATCTGGATATCTCTGCCGACACCCCGGTGGCCGGAGAGGAGTACAACGAGCTCAGGCGGCTGGCCATGATCGAGGCTGAGAGCTTCCGATACGCCGAGAGCTTCACCTGCGAGATCGCGGATGGGCCCTATATCTATCGGGAGGACTACCGGGTGGGGGACCTGGTGACGGTGCGCAACAATGACTGGGGCGTGACAATGCACGCCCGGCTGACCGAGATGCAGACAGAATACGGCAGCGGCGGCGTCACCCATACCGCTACCTTCGGCACAGCTCCGCTTAACATCATGGGTCGGCTGAAACGGCAGATCGCCAAAGGAGGCTAAAGCGTGAAAAGCTATTTCTTCAATGCTGTCAAAACGGCAGATTTGGATACTTACCCCAGCGGCTACGACCGGGAATATGACGCGGACGACCAGGCTGCGTTTTTCGCCCCCTTTTTCAACGAGGCGGGAGTGTTCGCAGGGACCAATGCCAACGCATGCAAAGTACAGGTGCAGAGCGGATTGACCCTGGCAGTGGCCGCCGGAGCGGTTTTTATCCGGGGCCGCATGGCGGTTTTTGACGGCTCGGAGACCATTACCGCATCCAAGAGCTGCAGGATCGTGGCCCGGATGGACAAGTCCCTGGCGGTGCGGGACTTCCAGCTGCTGGCCGTGGATGAGCTGACCAGGACCGAGGACGTGTATGATCTGGAGCTGGCCTCTGTGTCGGTTTCCGGCGGCGCGGCCACGGTGACCGACACACGGACATTTCTGTCCTACATGGGGCAGCCTGCCTATTACCCCCCAACCTCGGACGATCTCCCCTACGTGCTGTGGCTGTATACTCTTGGATACCCGATGACGGACGAGCAGCGGACCATGGTGGAGGGCAACCCCAGCCTGATGGAGATCTACCGCGCCAGCATTGGCGCAGCCCGGGTTAAGGATGATGAGCGCGCGGCGTGGAACGGCAAGCTGGACAGGGGCGGCGGTACTATGACGGGCGCTGTTACCTTCCCTGCTGGTGCAAATCCGGCTCTGATGTTTAACGGGCCGGTGGCTACGCTGGCAAAGGTCTCCGCAGACGAGGATAATTCCATCCTTTTCCGATCCTCCGTATTGTCCGATGAAAAAGCCGCGCTGATGCTTATCCTCCGGAAGGACGGAGCAAACACGACCCATTATCTCTACGGTACCCACAATAAGCCGAGTCCCTCTGACATCGGGGCGGCGCAGATGATCAATGGGAGCTATGTAGGGACCGGGACATACGGTGAGGACAACCCATGTACGATAACGACGCCCTTCGCGCCAAAGCTGGTCATCGTTCAGGACAGCGAATGGGCGAATAATATGGTGTTTGTTCGGCCCCATACGCTTGCACTCTGTCCCGATTATTCCTCCACCAACGGTAAGTGCACCGTGACCTGGAGTGATGCCGGGCTTTCTTGGTACAACGGCAACAAGGACGGGACAAAGACGATGCGACAGTTTAACGACGATGGAAAAACGTATTATTACACAGCGATAGGATAAGGAGGCGCAGGAATGATCTATATTGACCCGGTCCCAAATCCGTCCGGGGCGTACCCTAACCCCAAGGGGCAGCCCTTCGAGGGCGCGATCCCCCTGAACGGCGAAGAGGCCGCAGTGTTTTTCCGGTATAACGGCTTTATTACGCTGACGGAAACAGGCGTGACGCCTAATACCGAGGCGTGGGAGGCATGGAAGGCAGCCCTTCCGGAGGAGGAGCCTGATCCGGAGCCAGCGGAGGAAGCTGCCACAAAAGCAGATGTGCAGTCCGTATGGGACGCCATGGCGTCGGCATATGCGGAAGGGGTGGACGAGGCATGAACAGTCAGGATATGATCCTTGGCCTGATGCGCTCCATGGGCCGCGCTGACGCGCTTGACCTGCGCGCCCGGGCTGGGGAGCTGGACGGAACCGCCCTCATCGCGGAGGAGGAGAAGATCCCTGCGTGGGACGGCGGAAGGGACTATTCCCGGTGGCCCGCCGGTGCCCCGGTGACCGATGATGGCCAGGTGTGGGTGCTGCTCCAGCCTCACAACGCCGCACACTATGCGGGCCGTCCCGCGTCGCTGCGGGCCCTGTGGGGTCTGGCCCATACAAAGGACCCGGCCATGGCAAAGCCCTTTGTGGCCCCGCTGGGGACCTCCGGGCTCTACATGGCAGGGGAGTGCTGCACCGATGGCGGGGCCGTCTTTCGGTGCATGACGGACAACACGGCCTATTCCCCCGCGGAGCTGCCTTCTGCCTGGGTACCGGCGCAGAGCGGTGCACCGCAGTAATATTACATTTGCGTGACATTTGAGCGGCAGGTGTATGATCTCGTACAACTATCTGCGGTGTGCCTCCAATATTGGAGAGCGATTTAAATCGCGCGAATAGAAGCGAGGAGGTAACGGATGCAGTTTAATGTTTCGGACAATTCCATCGAGACGGTATCCGCGGAGCGGCTGGTGGCCGGTTCCGTCCGTATCTTCACGGCGGAGTTCCGCTTTGACGGGAGCTGGGACGGCTATGCCAAGACGGCGGTGTTCCGGGCGGTGGAGCGCGGCGGCCAAGAGGTGCGCCGGGAGATGGTCATCTCGGACGGCCGGTGTCAGGTGCCCCATGAGTGCCTGATCGAAAACGCCTACCTTTGCGTGGGCGTCTACGGCATCGACGGGGACAGGGTGCGGCCCACGGTGTGGACCCATGACTTCGGTCTCTTCGTCCACCCCGGCGCGGAGCCGGCTCAGCCCGGAGAGGAGCCCACGCCGGATCTCTGGCAGCAGTTCGTCAACACGGTCAGGGAGGACGCCGCCGCGGCCAAGGATGCGGCAAAAGCGGCGGAGGAAGTGGCGGAGTATGTCACTGGAAAGGAAGCCTGGGTGTACATGGAGGTGGGCGGGGACGGCTGCCTTTACGCCGTCTCCGGTGACGCGCTGACCACCGGATTTGAGATCACGGAGAACGGAGAGCTGGAGGTGCTGTATGTCTAAGAGAACCAATCTGGGCCCGGTGACGGCCTACGCCATCGCGGTGAAAAACGGCTTTGAGGGCACAGAGAACCAGTGGCTGGAGAGCTTGAGGGGGCCCAGGGGAGAACAGGGCGTCCAGGGACCTATTGGCCCCCGGGGCGAGCAGGGCCCAAAGGGAGACACCGGACTGGGCGTACCCGTTCCCACGGCAGATGACGCAGGCAAGGTGCCAACGGTCAAACAGGACGGCTCCGGGTATGAGTTAGGACATGGAGGCGGCGGTCTCCCAGAAGGTGGGACTCCGTATCAGCAGCTTGTTACAGACGGAGATGGAAACGCCAAATGGGAAGACAGAACGCATTACATTACGACAGAAGTAGGTACTCTACTGGAAGAACAGGAGCTTGCGTTCTCTTCTACTGGTGATGTGTATTCATCTACGTTGCCTGTAACCTTAGACCTCATCGAAGGGAATTTGTATACGGTCGTTTTTGATGGAGTGTCATATGAGTGCGTATGCGCTTTGATCTTCGGCTCGTATCCATTTATCGGGAATCCTGCTGTTTTTGGGGCGGCAGATACAGGCGAACCATTCATGTATTTTCCTACAGAAGGGAATATGATTGCAAGCTATGATTCAAATACAAGCCATACTGTCGGAATTTACGGTGTAAAAGAATCCGTCCATAAAATCGACGAGAAGTATCTTCATTCGTTTGTTCCAGTCATAAAATCCGCTACCGTTGGGCAGACAATCAGAGTGTCAAGTGTTGATGAGAATGGGGTTCCGACTGGATGGGAAGCTGTAGAACAGGCTGGTGGATTACAGACGGAAAGTGTCATGATTGTAAATTGTACCGGAAGCCAACTAGACGCAACATTTTCTGAAATGTCGGATGCTTTAAACTCTGGAAGGGCTGTGGCAATCTTAGCGAAAAGGTATGATGGTGATAGTAACAGATACCTTTTTTGGTGCAGTTACAAAAATGGTGAGGATTATCTTAGTTTTAGCTATTTAGATGCACATAACAAATATATGTATTATGTGGATCTAAATAGTTCTTCAGAACAATTCTACTGGGCTAACGCAAATAAAGTTTATCTAACGTCGTCAACAGATGTACCTGGAAATGCGAGAGGACTTATCTTATCTAGTTCAACGTCTGGTTCCACTAAGGCATTCGAGATTACCGTGGACGACAGCGGCACCATCTCCGCCACGGAGGTAACATCATGATCGTATCCATCCCCATTGGCTCCATATCCGCCATGGATCTGCACGTCTCGCACTGCCGGGAGACACTTGCCCAGGTAGTGGAATCTGCCCGGAAAAAGCGGCCGGACTGTCAGGTCTATGCCATCAACGGCGGCATGTGGAACCCGGACGGCTCCCCCTGCCCGCTGCTCAAGGCGGACGGGGCGATGCTGTCCAAAGCACCGTGGAGCGCATACGGCTACGGCTGGGACTCCGGCCCTGACATCCGCCTTACCGCGGACCACGGCGCTGTGCGCAATTTTGTGGCCACCACCTGCCTCATCGGGCCCGGCGGGCCGGTGGACAAGCCCTCCTACGCCCCCGCACAGGGCGGCAGGCGGGGCAGGACGGCCATTGGCATGGCGGGGGACAAGCTGGTGCTGTACTGCACGCAGGACGGCTCCAGCGCCGCCAGGACGCCCGAGGAGCTGCGGGACGAGCTGTGGTCCATGGGGTGCCGGAGCGCCGTTATGCTGGACTCCGGCGGCTCCAGCCAGTGCGACTTTGACGGGCAGACCATCAAGGCGAGCCGCAAGTGCCACAACTACATTATCGTTTACACCAAAAAGGAGGGCGGGAAGATGCCCGATAAGACCAAGACCGTCTGCCTGGACCCGGGACACGGGCCGGGCTGCGTCAACGGCTCCCCGGACGGGAGCTATAAGGAATATGAGTTTGCCTGGGACATGGGGCAGCGGGTACGCCGCCTGCTGGAGGCCAGTGGCGTTAAAGTGGTCATGACAAAGACCGAGAGCGAGTATCCCACGCTGACGGACAGGGCCAACGTGTCCAACCGGGCAGGTGCGGACCTGTTTGTGTCCCTCCACTCCAACGCCACCGGGGCCAAGGGGTGGAGCGTGACCCGTGGACTCATCGTGTACACATCCATGGCGGGAGCTTCCGCCGGGCGGAACATCGCCGCAAACTGCGTCATCAAGCGGATGCGGGAGGCGGGGGTGGTGGTCCAGGGCAGCGGGCTCCAGCACAACAAGAGCTATACCGTGCTGGCTAAGACCAATGCCCCGGCCATGATCGTGGAGTACGGCTTCCACACCAACGTCGAGGACGTGCGGCTTCTGAAGGATGACGCACACCGGGACAAGCTGGCCACTGCCACCGCAAAGGGCGTGTGCGATTACCTGGGCGTCAAGTGGGAGACGGGCAGCGGGCTGAACGCCGACGTGGACACGCTTACCGCCGCCGGGATCATCACCAGCCCGGATTACTGGAAGGCAGGCAATTACTCCGCCGCAAACGTGCAGGC
>JALEZN010000062.1 GCA_022772585.1 Clostridiales bacterium | reverse complement strand
TAGCTGCGCCCAGCCCCACCAGGGCCACCAGCACGGTGACGACGGTCCACTCCATGGGCGTCACTCCTTCGGTCTGTCGTAAGTAAGAGCCTGCGCACTGTCACCAATGCCCTTGGTGGTGGGGTCGTTGACCACGCCCAGCAGGGCCAGCACGGCGAAGAGGGCGTTGACCACTGCGATCAGGCGGTTGCCCAGCTCCCCCAGATCCAGTGTATAGCCGAAGAGCCCGGCGCACACCTGTACCAGCAGCAGCGCTGCCGGGACGAAGGACAGCCAGAAATTTTTGTTGCGGAAGCGCACGCTCCAGTTGATCATAGGGCATTATCCTTTCTGATGTAATTTGCCATAGCCCGGATGAGTGCCTGCACGTTGGCGGCGGAGTAATTGCCCGCCTTCCAGTAGTCCGGGCTGGTGATGATCCCGGCGGAGGCCAGGGCATCCACATCGGCGTCCAGCCCGCTGCCCGTCTCCCACTCCACACCCAGGTAATCGCACACGCCCTTTGCGGTGGCCGTGGCCAGCTTGTCCCGGTGGGCATCGCTCTTGAGGAGGCGCACGTCCTCGGCGTTGGTGTGGAAGCCGTACTCCACGATCATGGCCGGGGCATTGGTCTTAGCCAGCACGGTATAGCTCTTGTTGTGCTGGAGTCCGCTGCCCTGGACCACCACCCCCGCCTCCCGCATCCGCTTGATGACGCAGTTTGCGGCGATGTTCCGCCCGGCGGAAGCTCCCGCCATGGATGTGTACACGATGAGCCCCCGGGTCACGCTCCACCCCTTGGCCCCGGTGGCATTGGAGTGCAGCGATAAAAAGAGATCCGCCCCCGCCCGGTTGGACACGTTGGCCCGTGTGGTGAGACTGGGATATTCGCTCTCGGTCTTTGTCATGACCACCTTCACGCCGCGCTGTTCCAGCAGGCGGCGTACCCGCTGCCCCATGTCCCAGGCAAATTCATACTCCCGGTAGCTCCCGTCCGGGGAGCCGTTGACGCAGCCCGGCCCGTGCCCCGGGTCCAGGCAGACGATTTTGCGCTCAGCCATACCATATTTCCCCCATTATACCGGTTCCTCCCGCATTTTGTCGGCATGCGTGGCCCAGTTTGTGGCGGTCTGGTAGGCCTCCAGGCATCCGGCCGGGACATAGATTACGCAGTCGGACGGGATATTTTCGAATACGGTTTTGCTCAAAAGCGTGGGCGGCGTGGTCGGTTTAAGGTGGTATTCCGCCATGCCATAGCAGCGATAGAACGCGCCGTCCCCGATGCTCGTCACGCTATCCGGGATGGTGACAGAGGCCAGAGAGTAGCAGTAAAAGAACGCATAGAGCCCCCCGATACTCGTCATGCCATCCGGGATGGTGATGGAGGCCAGAGAGTAGCAGTAATAGAACGTAAAGGCCTCGATACTCGTCACGCCATCCGGGATGGTGACAGAGGCCAGAGAGTAGCAGTACTGGAACGCACTTTCCCCGATGCTCGTCACGCCATCCGGGATGGTGACAGAGGGCAGAGTGTAGCAGTACTGGAACGCACTTTTCCCGATGCTCGTCACGCCATCCGGGATGGTGACAGAGGTCAGAGAGTAGCAGCCCGCGATCGCGCCTTCACTGATGCTCGTCACGCCATCCGGGATGGTGATGGAGGCCAGAGAGTAGCAGTAATAGAACGTAAAGGCCTCGATACTCGTCACGCTATCCGGGATGTTGACAGAGGCCAGAGAGTAGCAGTACTGGAACGCATAGCTCCCGATGCTCGTCACGCCGCGTCCGAGTTCGACTTTCTGGAGCATATTGCAGTATACTCTCCCGTTATCGCCGGCACTCCCCATCACGCAGTAGCTCGAAGAACCTGACCCCAGCCCAAGCGTACAACCATCCGCCGGGTCCAGGGTGATGACATAATCGCCTACGCCTTGGTAGGTGTGGGTAGTGTTCACCTTGCCGGTTCCCGACAGGGTCTCCGTCCCGCTGCCGTCGCCCCAGTCGATGGTCACGCCTCCAGCCACGGTCTGGGAGAAGTACAGCGGCACATTCATACGCCCCTCGGCGGCGATGCGGATGTATAGCCGGGTCTTTCCGTCATCGGTGATGTACATGGCGCCCACGTTCATGGGCATGGTCAGAGCTTTCACCTTGTCCAGCGTCCAGTTCCAGCCCTGGAACACCAGTCCCTCATGGACAGGCCCGTCCGGCAGGGCGGTGAGCGCCTGAGCTTCGGCTACGGTATAGGCGGCCACCAGCGTACCGTCGTAGTCGTAGAAATTGACCTCCTTTTGGGAGACAGAGCCGCTGCCGCCGCCCGTCTGGATGCCGCTGATAGCCCCGGCCATGCCCGATACCGGAATAGGACCCGTTCCTCCGGTCTTGCCGCGGATGGCGTCCGCGATGCCGGTCAGCGTTGTGTCCTGGATGAGATAGTCCGCCATCAGAAGCTCACCTCCTCAGCGTTGGTAAGGGCCACGGCAGCCCATGTCCCGCCTACCACCCGGGCAAATTTGCCGTTGTCGGCGGCGGTCACCTCCGGTACGCCCAGTCCGGCATCTCCCTTGGGGCCGGCCGCTCCGGCGGGGCCCTGTTCTCCCCTGGGGCCCTGAGGTCCCGTCTCGCCCTGGGGCCCGGTCTGCCCCTGGGGCCCGGCAGGCCCCTGTTCTCCCTGTTCGCCCCGGATGCCCTGGACGCCCTGTTCTCCCTTGGGCCCCCTCAAGCTCTCCAGCCACTGGTTCTCTGTGCCCTCAAAGCCGTTTTTCACCGCAATGGCGTAGGCCGTCACCGGGCCCAGATTGGTTCTCTTAGACATACAGCACCTCCAGCTCTCCGTTTTCTGTGATCTCAAATCCGGTGGTCAGCGCGTCGCCGGAGACGGCATAGAGACAGCCGTCCCCGCCCACCTCCATGTACACCCAGGCTTCCTTGCCGGTGACATACTCCGCCACTTCCTCCGCCGCTTTTGCCGCATCCTTGGCCGCGGCGGCGTCCTCCCTGACCGTGTTGACGAACTGCTGCCAGAGATCCGGCGTGGGCTCCTCTCTTGGCTGAGCCGGCTCCGCGCCGGGGTGGACGAAGAGACCGAAGTCATGGGTCCACACCGTGGGCCGCACCCTGTCCCCGTCGATGCCGTAGACACCCACGCAAAGGTAGGCGTTTTCGATCAGGCACTCATGGGGTACCTGACACCGGCCGTCCGAGATGACCATCTCCCGGCGCACCTCTTGGCCGCCGCGCTCCACCGCCCGGAACACCGCCGTTTTGGTATAGCCGTCCCAGCTCTCGTCAAAGCGAAACTCCGCCGTAAAGATACGGACGGAACCGGCCACCAGCCGCTCCGTGGATACCGTCTCGATGGAATTGTCCGAAACATTAAACTGCATTTATTGCCTCCTTTTCTCTGCGTCCCACAACGCGGCACTTCCATGTCCCCGGCAGCTCCGCCGGGCGGCCCCGGGACTGTATCAGTTCCGGAATCATAATCCCGACTTTTCTTATTCCGTTCACCTCCTCCTCCGTGGCAGGCTTATCGGCAGCCCGTGGTTCTTTGGCAAAGACAGCTGTGGACGCATTCAACACCTTCGTGGCTTCGTATGATCCCGATCCCGGGCGGAATCATACTTTAGCAGAATGATGAATTTAATTCACTATACAATTAAAAAAATAAAGCGCAAGCCGCTATCTTTAAACTTGGACTTATCCGGGCAAAACCTGCCGATAGGCGTATACAAGGTTCAAAAACGTGTGCTTTAAACAGTGCCGCTTTGGACCTCCATTCGGCATAGTTTATGCTTCAACTAAAACGTGAATTGTGTTCACATCTTAATCATAACACTGATGTGAATATATGTCAACATATTTTCGAAATTTAAAATTGTGTTGACATATATTCACACATGTGGTATTGTCTTAATTAAAAGGAGGCGGATGCAGTGGAAACTTACGAAAATATCAGGATCCTGCGCGAAAAATTGGGCCTGTCCCAGGAAGCGCTCGCTGAGATGGTGGGCTATAAAGACCGTTCTTCCATTGCAAAGATCGAATCCGGACGGGTTAATCTGTCCGAATCGAAGATCGCTGCGTTTGCAAAGGCCCTGCACGTTACGCAAGCGCAGCTGATGGGGATCACAGACCGCCATCCTGATGGCCTGGAAGAAGGGCAAAGAAAATTTCAGCTCTCGTCGATTGGCGCGGAGCACATTGATTTTTCGAAATACCACACAATCCCCATTCTGGGACGTATCTCGGCGGGGCTGCCCATTTACGCGGAAGAGAATATTGAGGGGTATACCCTTACAGACCTGAACGGTGGTGCGGAGTATTTTGCGCTCCGGGTTACGGGAGACAGTATGAACGCCATTGGCATCAACGACGGATATCTCATCGTGGTCCGCCGGCAGGATGAGGTGGAGAACGGCGAAGTGGCCGTGGTCCTGGTGGGTGATAACGATGCCACCGTCAAAAGGTTCTATGCCACGAACAGTATCGTCACCCTCATGCCGCAATCCACCAATCCTGTCCACCAGCCCCAGATCTATGACCTGAACAGGACCAGTGTCAAAGTTCTCGGCAAGGTGGTCAAGGTGGAATTTCAGCTGTGACGGACGTGAATTGATAGAAGGGGCCGCCCGGTCCGTCTGCGGGCCGGGCGCATGGAAAAATCCCCTGCATCCGTTGGGATGCAGGGGATTTGACAGACAAAAAAACGCCCCGCCGATTGGCAGGACGCTTTTGGTGGAGGAGGGTGGATTCGAACCACCGAAGCTAACGCAACAGATTTACAGTCTGCCCCCTTTGGCCACTCGGGAACTCCTCCATATAAACTTGTCTGCTCCGAATGGGGAAAATGGAGCTGGTGGACGGACTCGAACCCCCGACCGGTTGATTACAAATCAACTGCTCTACCAACTGAGCTACACCAGCAAACCAGCTCGTCCACAACGCTGATTAGTTTATCATCTAAAAAGAATTTTGTCAACACCTATTTTCGATTTTATCTGCTTTTTTCAAGGAGAGGAAGGGAGAGAGAGCGGACGCGGAGCTACAATCAATGGGACCCGCTGCGGGACCTGCAGCAAAGACCTCCCGACGGCTGGTGCCGCCGGTGCGGAAACGAACTGTATGGAGAGGAGAGGGAGCTGTGCCCTCTCTGCCGCAGGGAACAGGATGAAGGGGGAAATACAATGGGAGAGATCCGATACCGCAGGGGCAAAGCCTTTGCCGCGCGCATGGCCGACTGTGCGGGAAGGGAGGATCCAAAGGAGGATAGCCGGCATCAGCAGCTGCGGCGCAGGCTGATCCGGGCCATGCAGGAAGAGCTGACTCCACGCCAACGGGAGGTATTGATCCTCTATTATGGCGCGGAGCTGAACATGCGTGAGATCGCTGAGCGGCTGGGGGTGGACAGGTCCACCGTCTCCCGCACCATCCAGCGCGGGGAGGGGCGGCTCAAACGCTGTCTCCGCTATGGAGCAGCTGCCCTGCTGGACGGGGAAGGCTGATTGCCCGCGCCGCCGATCTGTGATACAATAAAACAATTACAGGAGGAGGACGTTCCATGGATTACAGAGCGGTCATATTTGACTTTGATTTTACGCTGGCCGACGCCTCAAAGGCCATCGTGGCCGGGTTTCGCCATGGCTTTCAGAAGATGGGCCACCCGCAGCCCGACCCGGACGCAGTGCGGCACACCATCGGCATGACGTTGGAGGACGCCTATACCCTGCTCTCCGGGGAGAAGAGCCCCGCCCGCCGGCAGGAGTTCCGGGAGTATTTTTCCCAGGTGGCCGTGCCCATGCAGGTGGAAGCCACCGAGTTTTTTCCCGGTGCGGTGGAGCTGCTGAAGGCGCTGAAGGCTGCAGGAGTGCCTGCCGCCATCGTCAGTACCAAGCGGGCGTCCACACTGAGGCGGGTACTGGAGGCCAGGGGGCTTCTGGACCTGCTGGCCTCTGTTACCGGCGGCGAGATGGTCACCCGCCCCAAACCAGACCCGGAAGGACTGTTGACCGCCATTGCGGACCTGGGGCTCACGCCGGACCAGGTGCTTTACTGCGGGGACACGGTCATCGACGCCGAGACCGCCCAGCGGGCCGGAGCCCATTTTGCGGCCATCCTCAACGGGACCACTCCCGCCGAAGCCTTTGAGGAGTATCCAAAGGAGCATGTGGCTGCCGACCTGATGGAGCTGAAAGGCTGGCTGTGCCTGTGAGCGGGCTTCTGACAGGAGGAAGAACATGAAAGTAGCTTATGCCGGTTTTGACCTGCTCTACCCCTGTCTGGAGGAGCTGGAGCAGACCGGGTGCCAGGTGGCGCAGATCTTCACTTATCCCACCGACCAGGTGTATGAGTTCAACCGGGACGTGGTATCCTTCGCCCGGCAGCGGGATATCCCGTGGACGGACCGGCCTATTACGGCGGAAGACCTGTACGCCCTGCTGGACCAGGGCTGCCAGGCCCTGATCTCCGCTGGCTATATCTACCGCATTCCCACCAGCACTCCCATGCGCTGCGCCAACGTCCACCCCGCCCTGCTGCCGGTGGGCCGGGGGCCATGGCCCATGCCGTGCACCATCCTGAAGGGCCTGAAGAAGAGCGGCATCACCATCCACAAGGTGGCCGCCGGCTTTGATACCGGAGATATTTTGCTGCAGGAGCCCTTTCCGGTGGCGGCGGAGGATACGCTTGAGACCATGACGGAGACCATCCGCACCCTGGCCCCCCGGCTGCTGCGGCGGACAGTGGAGGACTTTGACCGCCTGTGGGAGAAGGCTGTCCCCCAGGGGGCGGGGGAGTACTGGCCGGAGCCGGCGGAGGAGGAGCGGACCTTCACGCCCTGGGACCGGGCGGAACGGGTGGACCGGATCGTCCGGGCCTTTGCCGGGTACGGCAGCGTGCTGCGGCTGGGGGAGCGGAGCATCACCGTGGTGCGGGGCTCGGTGGAGTTCGGGCGGCATACCGGGCGGCCCGGCGTGCTCCGCACAGAAAACGGTTGTCCGCGGCTGACGCTGAACGGCGGATGGCTCTCCCTGCAGGAATGGCGGGAAGAAGAGGCCGGGACAAGGGAGACGCTGTGATGCAGGCGGACCCGGCAGTTGGGCGGCCGTGCCCCCGGCGTGCAGGACATGTGTCCGGGATACGCCGTACCGGCGTCCCTGATGGAGACGCCCATCTGCATCTGGCGGGCGCCGGGCGCGCTGCCTGTCATCTGACAGAGGAGTTGAGGCGGGATGGATGAGCGATTGGGGCCTTATATGTACCACCGGGACCCGGTCTGCTTTCCGCTGGGCCGGGACAGCCTGGAGCTGGGGAAGTTTGCCACGGTGCGTCCCCGGTGGCGGGTGTGCGACCTGGGGTGCGGCGGCGGCGTGCTGCTCCTGCTGCTGGCGGGCCGGGCGGTTGGCCTGACCCTGGCCGGGGTGGAGATCTGCCCTCAGGCGGCGGAGGCGGCCCGGGCCAACCTGGCGCGCAACGGTCTGGCGGGGACCATCGTCACCGGGGATCTGCGGGACTGTCCGCTCCCGCCGGGGCAATGGGACCTGGTGATCTCCAACCCGCCCTATTTCCCGGTGGGGGCGGGCCGCTCCGGAGGCGGAGCCCGGATGGAGGAGCACTGCACGCTGGAGGAACTGTGCGCCGCGGCAGCCCGGCTGCTGAACAACGGCGGGCGGCTGGCGCTGGTCCACCGGCCTGAGCGGCTGGCCGACCTGATGGTCACGCTCCGGTCCCACCGGTTGGAACCCAAGCGGATGCAGCTGCTCCAGCACGACCGGGTCCACGCCCCCTCAGCGGTGCTGCTGGAGGCGGTCAAAGGCGGAAGGCCGGGGCTGGAGCTGTTCCCGGCGGCCTTTGTCAATAATGATTTGTAATATAACAAGAGAAAAATACAAAAAAGGGAGGCGCCTTATGGCCGGAACCCTCTATCTTGTCCCCACTCCCATCGGGAATCTGGGGGATATCTCTCAGCGTATGGCAGATACTCTGGCGGAGGTGGATTTCATTGCCGCTGAGGACACCCGCGTGACCATCAAGCTGCTCAACCATCTGGAGCTGAAAAAGCCCATGGTGAGCTATTACCGCCACAACACCGAGGCGGGGGGACAGGCCGTTCTGGCCCGCCTGCTGGCAGGGGAGAGCTGTGCCCTGGTCACCGATGCGGGGACCCCCGCGGTCAGCGACCCCGGTGAGGAGCTGGTGGCCCTCTGCGCCGGCGCAGGGGTGGACGTGGTGGCCATCCCCGGCCCCTGCGCCCTGATCACGGCGCTGTCTGTATCCGGACTGCCCACGGGACGGTTCACCTTTGAGGGCTTCCTCCCCATGAACAAAAAGAACCGCAGGGCCCACCTGGATTCCCTGCGGCGGGAGAAGCGGACCATGATCTTCTACGAGGCCCCCCACAAGCTCACCGCCACGCTGGAAGACCTGAAGGAATACTTTGGCGGGGAGCGCCGGCTCACCCTCTGCCGGGAGCTGACCAAGCTCCACGAGGAGGTGAGGCGGACTACCGTAGGGGAGGCGGCCGAGTGGTACGCCGCCAACCCGCCCAGGGGGGAATTTGTCCTTGTCCTGGAGGGGGATGCCGGACAGGAGGAGAAAGCCTACACGCTGGATGACGGTCTGGCCCGGATAGCCGAGCTGCGGGAGGGGGGCGCCTCCCTGAGGGATGCGGTGCGTCAGACCGCCAGGGAGTACAGTCTCTCCCGGAACGAGCTCTACGATCTGGCCGTTGGGAAAACTGGAAAATAGCGCGGGACCAACCGGAAAGAAAAAAGGTTTTTTATAGCAAGAAATAACATTTTATTCCCACAGAAAAATGGAAAACCAATTACTATATGTATTGAATCTTTCTCAATATTATCTCATGCATATATGAAAAGATCCCCCGGCAGTCTGCGTACCGCCGGGGGATCTTGATATAGATGGGAATGTTATTTGCCCTGCAGCTCCTTGAGACAGTTGGGGCAGATATTTTTGCCGCGGAAATTGATCACGTCCTTGGCATCGTCGCAGAAAATGCAGGCGGGCTGATACTTCTTCAGGACGATGGAGGCTCCATCTACATAGATTTCCAAAGAGTCCTTTTCCGCGATGTCCAGTGTGCGCCGGAGCTCGATGGGGAGAACGATCCGGCCGAGTTCATCGACCTTTCTGACAATGCCGGTAGATTTCATAGCGATACGTCCTTTCTTGAGGCTACCATGTTTTTCTATGTTTCACTAGAAACTGACATTATTATAACATATGGTATTTGATTGTCAATTGATATTTGGAAATTTTTATCGTATATTTTCGACCTTTGTCGCAAAAATGGAATAAATTGTATTTTACGGTGCTAAAGAAAGAAAATGGATGGGAAATAAACTCTTTAGTCGGCAAAAAAGAGCATGTAAGCGTGGTGCAAAAGCGTAAAATAGAACTAATTAAAGAAGGTGGAAAGAAGAGGATATTATGGGAATGTCGGTTATATGGACAGCCATGGTGACGGCGGCGGTGGTGTGCGGTCTGCTGACCGGACGGGGGCCGGCGGTGGCAGCCGCCGCCATGGAGGGAGCGGCCGCGGCAGTGGAGTTATGCCTGTCCATGGCGGGGCTGCTGTGCCTGTGGATGGGGGTCATGGAGATCATGAAGCGCTCGGGTCTGTCGGAGGGGCTGTCCCGTCTCCTGCGGCCGGTGCTCAAGCGGCTCTACCCCGAATTTGCCCGGGACGCCGCCGTGATGGACAGTATCTCGGCCAATGTATCGGCCAATCTGCTGGGGCTGGGCAATGCGGCCACGCCGCTGGGGATCCAGGCCGCCCGGCTCATGAGCCGGAAGACGCCGGGTGTGGCCTCAGACGCGCTGTGCATGCTGGTGGTGTGCAACACCGCCTCCATCCAGCTCATCCCCACCACGGTGGCCAGTGTTCGTGCGGCGGCGGGATGCGCCGCTCCGTTTGATATCCTGCCGGCGGTGTGGCTGGCCTCGGCCATCTCGGTGACGGTGGGGATCCTGGCGGCCCGGCTCTTTGCCAGGCTGCGTCCCCTCCCCGCTCCGGCAGGGCGGCGGCTGGCGGCGGAAGGAGGGCGTACATGACCGATCTGCTCCTGACCATGCTGGTCCCCCTTCTCATCATGGCGGTGGCCCTGTGGGGCGCGGTGCGGCGGGTGGACGTGTACGACGCGCTGGTGACCGGAGCCGGGGAAGGACTGGGGGTGCTCATCAAGATCGTGCCGCCTCTGGTGGGTCTGCTGACGGCAGTGTATATGCTGCGTGCCTCCGGCGCCCTGGAGCTGGCGGCTGCGGCCCTGGCCCCTCTCCTCCGGGTTTTGGGCATTCCGCCGGAGACGGTGGGCCTGCTTCTGGTCCGGCCGGTGAGCGGCAGCGCCGCCCTGGGCGTGGGGGCCGAGCTCATCTCCACCTACGGGCCGGATTCCACCATCGGACGCACCGCCGCGGTGATGCTTGGCTCCACCGAGACCACCTTTTACACCATTGCCGTCTATTTTGGAGCGGCGGGCATCACCAGGACCCGCCACGCCGTCCCCGCCGCCCTGTGCGCCGATCTGGCGGGTTTTACTGCCGCGGCCTGGGCGGTGCGGGTATGTTTTGGATCATAACACGTAAAAAGCCACCCGTCATGAGACGGGCGGTTTTTTACAGCCGGTCAGCCCAGCAGGTCGGGGCCGGGGAGGTCCATCTCCCGCTTGCGGGCGGCGGAGTATGCGAGTTTTTCGGCCAGACGCCGGGTATCTCCCGAGGAAAGCACATCACGGTAGTCCTTCAGGTTGTCCAGCAGCCGGTCCAGCGCTGCCACCAGAGCGGGGCGGTTCATGGAGAACAATTCAGTCCACAGCCCCACGTCCAGGGCGGCCACCCGGGTGCAGCCCCGGAAAGAGGAACCCTCAAAGCCCTTGCACTGGAAGAGCATGGGGTCGTCGCACACGCTGACGGCGATGATGTGCATCATCTGGCTGGTGTAGGCGATCATGGCGTCATGGGCCTCGGGGGTGGTCTTGAACACATCCCGGCAGCCCATGTGGGCCGCCATGCGCTCCAGAAGGGCGACATGCTCCGGCGTGCTGTTCTCCCGGGGGGTGAGGATAAAGTGGCTGTCCCGGAACATCTCGGCAAAGGCGTGCTCGATGCCGGAGAACTCGGTGCCCGCCATGGGGTGGCAGCCGATGAAATCCACCTGGGGCGGCAGCACCTGCGCCCCTTCCAGGATAGAGGTCTTGACGCCGCACACATCGGCCACCAGGGAACCGGGTTTGAATTGTTCCCTGTACTCTTCCAGAAAACGGACAATGCCCCGGGGATGGAGGGCCAGCACCACTACGTCGGCGCCGGGGATGACCTCACCGGCCTCGCCGGTGACAAAGTTGGCCACGCCGTGCTCGGCGGCAAAGCGGAGGGTGGGCTGTGACACGTCCACGCCCACGATCTCGTAGTCCTCAAAGTCCCTGAGGGCCAGGGCCATGGAGCCGCCGATGAGGCCCAGGCCCACCACCACCAGGCGTTTGCGCGTCCCGGCCGGGGTGGCGGGGGAGACGGTCTGCGTGCTCATGGCTCACACCTCCCGGCCCATGCACGCCGCGATGGGGGACAGCTTGCCCATCAGGTCCCGGAAGGCGGCAGGGGTGATGGACTGGGCGCCGTCGCACAGGGCGTTCTTGGGGTCATTATGGACCTCAATGATGAGGCCATCGGCGCCGGCGGCCACGGCGGCCATGGCCATGCGCTCTACCATCCAGGCCTTGCCGCAGGCGTGGGAGGGGTCCACCACCACCGGCAGGTGGGAGAGCTGCTTTACCGCCAGTACGGCAGACAGGTCCAGGGTGTTGCGGGTAAAGGTCTCGAAGGTGCGGATGCCCCGCTCGCAGAGGATGACCCGCTGGTTGCCCCCGGCCATGATGTACTCGGCGGACATGAGCCACTCCTCGATGGTGGCGGAGAGCCCCCGCTTGAGGAGGATGGGCTTGGTGGTATTCCGGCCCAGCTTTTTGAGCAGGTCGAAGTTCTGCATGTTCCGGGCCCCCACCTGGATCACGTCCACGCACTCCTCAAAGAGCTCGATGTACTCGGTGCCCATGATCTCGGTGACGATGGGCAGTCCGGTGGCCGCCTTGGCCTCCTGCAGCAGCTTGAGGCCCTCGCACTCCAGGCCCTGGAAGGAGTAGGGGGAGGTGCGGGGCTTGAAGGCACCGCCCCGCAGGGCGCAGGCGCCGCTGTCCTTCACCGACCAGGCCACCCCCACGATCTGCTCCTCGCTTTCCACCGAGCAGGGACCGGCGATGACGGCCAGCTTCTTACCGCCCACCAGGGCGCCGCCGCCCAGGTCGATGACGGTGTCGTCGGGGTGGTATTTGCGGTTGGCCTTTTTGTAGGGCTCGCTGACCCGCATGACCCGCTCCACGCCGGGGAGCTGCTCCAGCATCTCCAGATCCACCTTGGCGGCGTTGCCTTCGGCGCCCAGCACCGTGGTCTCACTGCCCTTGGAGATATTGACCTTCACGCCGCCGGCCTTCATGGCCAGAATGGCCTCCTGCAGCTGTTCGGGGGTGAACCCCTGTTTCATGATGACTACCATAGCAGGTTCCTTCCTTTCTCAATGTCCGCAGAGAAAAACCGCGGCCGCCCATCTGGGCTGCCGCGGTTTTGGTCGTTCCGTGTTTCCCCGCGCTGCGGGGAGGGGACCGCCATCCTGACAGGCCGGTTATGGGCAGGCAAAAGTTCCGCTGCTAAAGAAATAGTAGCGGTAATAGCCGTATCCATAACCGAAGCGGTGCAGCATGGCCGGGACCTCCTGTTTCAGTATACTGGAACTTTAACACTTTTAGGAGCTAAAGTCAACCCCTGATTTTCACTTGCGGAAAGAAAAAGCGGCCCGGCGCCCTCACGAAGGAAGAGCCGGGCCGCTGCGCGGCACAGGGGAAATGCTTAGAACACGGGGACCACGGCGCCGCCGTAGGTCTCCTCCATGAAGGTCTTGACCTCATCGCTGCACAGAGCCTGGGCCAGGGCCTGGATGGCGGGAGAATTCTCGTTGCCTTCCTTGACGGAGAGCACGTTCACATAGGCGGTGGCAGCCTCGCCGTCGGCGGCCTCAACGGCCAGGGCGTCGGCCACCTTCAGGCCGGCGTCAATGGCATAGTTGCCGTTGATGACGGCCATGTCCACATCGGCCAGACGGACGGGCAGTTGGCTGGCCTCAAGCTCCACGATATCCAGGTTCTTGGGATTCTCGGCGATGTCGGCCTTGGTAGCGGTGATGCCGGCGCCGTCCTTCAGCTTGATGAGCCCCTCCTGCTCCAGCAGCAGCAGGGCACGGGCCTCGTTGGTGGTGTCGTTGGGCACGGCGATCTGGGCGCCGTCGGCCAGAGCATCCAGGCTGGCGGTCTTGCCGGCGTACAGGCCGAAGGGCTCATAGTGAACCCCGGCGGCGCTGACCAGGTGAGTACCGTCGCTGACGTTGAACTCATTCATGTAGGTGATATGCTGGAAGTAGTTGGCGTCCAGCTCGCCGTTCTCCACGGCCAGGTTGGGCTGGATGTAGTCGTTGAACTCCACGATCTCCAGGGTGATGCCCTGCTCGGCCAGGATGCCCTTCACCACTTCCAGAATCTCGGCGTGGGGGGCGGGAGTGGCGCCCACCTTGAGGATAGTGCCCTCCAGGGCGTTGGTCTCGGCGGGGGCGGAGGCGGCAGGGGAGGAAGCCGCGGGCGCGGGAGTGGAAGCGTTTCCGGAAGTGCCGGAGCAGCCGGAGAGCAGGCCGAAGGCCAGCACGCCGGACAGGAGCAGAGAGACAAATTTCTTCATGATGCATTCTCCTTTTCTAAAATTTGGATCTATGTGAACCGTTCTCAGCGGGATCCACCGGACCAGACGGTACAAAAAAACGCCCTTGAAAAACTTCAAGGACGAGAGCTTTCCGCTTCGTGGTACCACCTTGCTTCACCAATCCCTCACGGGAAAGGCCTTACGGAGTACGAACATACTCCTGCGCAGTGACGGGCGCGCCCGTCGCAGCCTGTGCCGGGAAAGACAGTCGGCTGCGCCGCTCCGAGACCATCTTCGCCGGAACCTTCCGTACCCGTTTCCACCATGCCGGGCTCTCTGTGCCGTATCTTTCCGGTTACTCTTCTCTTCTTCGCGTTTGGGGGGCAATATTCAATTCCGCCTGGATTGCAACTAGTGTACCGCAAACCAAATGTCCTGTCAACTTGCGATTATTCCAAAAGAACAGGGGCGGCAAAGAAGCTTCTTTGTCGCCCCTGCTGAATCTTACTGCTTTTTCTTCCGCTTTCCGCTGCGGTTGATGCGGTGGTCGGACCGCACGGCGACGCGGGTGCCCACGGACTGGAAGATCTGCACCAGTACCACCAGCACCACCACGGACACCCAGAGGATGATCTTCATCCGCCGCTGATAGCCCAGGTTGAGGGACATGGAGCCCAGGCCGCCGCCGCCGATGGCGCCCGCCATGGCGCCGTAGCTCAGGATGGTGATGAAAGCGGTGGTAAAGCCGGAGATGAGGGAGGGCCGGCTCTCGGGCAGGATGACCCTGGCAATGATCTGGAAGGGGGAGCAGCCCATGGATTCGGCCGCCTCAATGACGCCCCGGTCCACTTCCCGCAGGGAGGACTCCACCAGACGGGCCACAAAGGGAAAGGCCGCCACGATCAGGGGAACGATGGTGGCCACAGTGCCGATGGAGGTGCCCACGATGAGACGGGACAGGGGGATGACCACCACCATCAGGATGAGGAAGGGCACCGAGCGCAGGATATTGATGACAAAGTTCAGCACTGTCATCACCGGCTTGGGCAGGGGGAGCACGCCGCCCTGCTCGCCTACTACGGTGATCACACCCAGGGGCAGGCCGATGACGTAGGCGAAAAAGGTGGAGATCACCGTTACATACAGGGTCTCCCAGATGGCAAAGAGGAGGCCGTTTTTGCTCAGTTCCAGCAGGCGCAGCACCTCAGCGTTGTTCAGCAGATCAGCCATGGTAATTGGGCACCTCCTCCATGGTCACATTGGGTTGGCTCTTGATGTAGGTGATGGCCTTGGCGGCCTCGGCATCGTTCTCCGGCAGGCCGATGAGCATGGTGCCGAAGGCCTGTCCCTTGATGTTCTTGGTGTCGGCCCCCAGGATGTTCACCTTCACGCCGCAGTCGATGGCCAGGCTGGCGATGAGGGGCTCGTAGGAGGAGCCGCCGTTGAAGGCGATGCGCACCACCCGGCTGGTCTTCACCGGGTCCAGGATGATGCCGTCGGGGTAGACCAGCTTGCGTCCGGCCTCAGTCTTGGGGTTGGAGAAGACCTCTTCCACCGAGCCGGTCTCCATCACACGGCCGTGGTCCAGAATGGCCACGTGGGAGCAGATCTCCTCCACCACCGCCATCTCGTGGGTGATGATGACCACGGTGATGCCCAGGCGCTTGTTGATGTCCTGAATGAGCCGCAGGATGCTCCGGGTGGTGGTGGGGTCCAGGGCGGAGGTGGCCTCGTCGCACAGCAGCACCTTGGGGTCGGAGGCCAGGGCCCGGGCGATGGCGATGCGTTGCTTCTGCCCGCCGGAGAGCTGGGCGGGGTAGGCGTCGGCCTTGTCGGGCAGGCCCACGATGTCCAGCAGCTCCAGGGCCCGCTTTTTGGCCTGGGCTGCCGGGACTCCCGCGATCTCCATGGGGAAACAGATGTTCTTCAGGCAGGTGCGCTGCATGAGCAGGTTGAACTGCTGAAAGATCATGCTGATGGAGCGGCGCTTCTCCCGCAGGGCTTTGGGGGGCAGGGCGGTCATGTCGTCCCCGTCGATGAGGACCTGTCCCTGGCTGGGCCGCTCCAGCAGGTTGATGCACCGCACCAGAGTGGATTTTCCGGCGCCGCTCATGCCGATAATGCCGTAAATGTCCCCGTCGTTGATGGTGATGTCCACATGGTCCAGCGCCGTGAACAGCCCATCCTCCGACGGGAAGGTCTTGCACAGATCTTTTAATTCGATCATGTTGCCTTTCTCCTTTGTATTTGGATAAAATCCCCGTTTTTTGAGGCTTTTTGATGAAATTGATACAGAAGATATTGTATGACAGAAGCTCTGGTATGTCAAGGCGTGATCGGTGCGGCCCCTTTTGGCCTGAAATGTTGGTGACTTTCATTCCGGTGTTCTGGCGAATCATTGAAATGACCGGTGAGATATGGTAGTGTTATAAAAACAGGCAAATTGGAATTTGTCAAAAAACCATTTGGAAAGGATCGGATAATGGCAAATACAGTTACGGGTTGTCGCATCTCCGGCAGCATATTGCTGCTGTTCTTTCCCGCTTTTTCATCGTGGTTTTATATTCTCTATCTGGTCTGCGGGTTTACCGATATGATTGATGGAACGATCGCCAGGAAAACAAACACCGCCAGCGAGTTTGGGGCAAGACTGGATACTGCTGCAGACTTTCTGTTTGTGGGAGTATGTTTGGTTAAACTGCTTCCGGTGGTACATATGCCGGGTTGGCTGTGGATATGGATATCGCTGATTGCTGTTATTAAAATGATCAATCTCATATCAGGATTCGTTTCCAAGAAACGATTTATAGTGGAACATACCATAGCAAATAAGCTCGCGGGATTATTGCTGTTTCTGCTGCCTCTGACATTGTCTTTTGTAGATCTTAAATACAGCGCCATTATAATCTGCTTCATAGCGACGTTTGCGGCCATTCAGGAGGGATATTTCATCAGAACGGGACGGGAAATCGTGTAATATGGCAGAAACAGACCGCACGTTAAGTGAAAAGGGATCTGGCGCGTACAAACGGCCGGGACCGTCCTATGGACGATCCCGGCCGTCTTCGGTCATTTCTGGGGCATATTGGTCATTTCCAGTGTCACGGGGGTGGTATAGGGGTTGACCATCTCGTTGATGATCTCCAGGGTCTTTTCCCGGTCCAGCTGGTGGCAGTAGGTCCAGCCCTTGTAGGTCACGGTGCTGTCGCCGGGGAGAGTGGCGTTGGAGATATTGTCCAGATCAAAGCCCATGGCGGGCTCCACGAACCAGAGCATCTCGCTCAGCTCCAGGTCGGTCTTGACATACTGGGAGAAGATCTCGATATACTGGCCGATCTTCTGGGGATTGGAAAGGACTTTTTTGGCGATGAGCTTGAGCATTTCCTGCTGGGTCTGGGTACGCTGGATGTCGGAATAGGCCACCTGGGTCTTGCCGGTGTTGTTGTGGCGGAACCGGGCCACCTCCATGGCCTGCTGCCCGTTCAGGTGGCGCATGCCGGGGGAATAGTGGATGTGCAGGTCCTGGGTGGGATCGTCATAGTCCATGTAGACGGGGATATTGAAGTCGATGCCGTCCACCGCGTTGACCAGGGACTGGAAGCCCCGGACGCCCACGGTCACATAGTGGTCGATGGGGATGCCCAGCATTTGAGAGACCGCGTCCTTCAGCCCGTCGGCGCCGTAATAGGCATAGGCCGAGTTGATCTTGCGGAAGTGGGAGCCGTCCGGGGCGGTACCGTCATAGATGGTGTCCCGGGGAATGGAGATGAGACCCACCTTCTGGTTGATCGTGTCATACATGCCCACCATAATGGTGTCGGCATTGCCGCTGGTGGCGTCGCTGGCTGCCAGCAGGAAGGTCCAGGTGGAGTCCTTGCGGACGAGGGAAGGGGCCGGCGTGTCATCCGGGTCATCCGCCTGACCGCTGTTTCCGCCGGGAAGGGGAGCGGGGCTGGGCTGAACGGCGGACGAGGCGGGCTCCGGCGGGGCGAAGGAGGGCTTCTTTTTTGCAAAATGGAACGCGCAGTAGAGCACGACGACAACGGCGGAGAGTACGACCAGCATGCGGTAAAGGGTACGCCCGAAATAATAGAGAGGAGAGTGCTGGCTTTTTTGAACGCGCTTTCCCATGGAGCGGAACGCTCCTTTCTCTTGTAATAGTTATGTCAACAAATGACCAATTGCTAGTATACCGAATCAGACGCTGTTCGGCAAGGGAAAGTTGAAAAATTTATGCAAATGTAAGAAAATACAAGAAACGGTGGGAGAAGGAGCGGCCTACTCCCCGCACCGGCCGCTGAGCACGGCCGCGGTAAGGAACTGGACCGCGCCGGTCAGGTCGGAGAGGAGCTGGTTCTGCTCCAGAAGCGCCTCCAGCATCCGGGTCTGCACCGGATCAGGCCCGGATGCGCGGCAGGCCGGACAGGGAGGCGGGACCATGGGACGGGTGTAGCGGTTCATGGGCTCACCGTTTTCCCGGGGCGGAACGGGAGAGGGAGAATGGGTCATGGCACGGACCTCCTTAAGATATGGATCTGCGGGATGCTATATGTTATGCGCCCCAAGGGGCGGCGGTGCAGGGGTGAAAAGGGAGTTGACAGGGTAAACTGATTGGTGTAAATTGAATCTGCTTCCGGCGGGAGGAAAGGACGGATGCACGGAGCTGCGCCGGCAGAGCGCGGCGGACCGGGCGCTGTTCCTGCCCCGACCGGCTCTCCGGCAAAACAGAAAGGAAAGTGACTGCAATGAAACGAAAGAATGCTCTTGCGCTGGCACTGAGCCTGGCGCTTACCCTTGGGCTGCTTGCGGGCTGCGGCTCCAAGCCCGCCCAGCCCACCGCCAGCCCCTCCCCGGCTCCTACGGCCGAGTCCACAGCGGCTCCCACGGTCGAGCCCACCCCCGCGGCGGAGCGGCCTGAGGTCAACCTGGCTGTGCTCAACGGCCCCACCGGCATGGGCGCGGCCAAGCTCATCGCGGACAATGCCGCCGGGACCAGCCTGAACGCCTACAACGTCCAGGTGGCAGCCCAGCCCACCGACCTGGTGGGCAAGCTGACCAGCGGAGAGGTGGATATCGCCGCCCTCCCCACCAACGTGGCCGCCGCCCTGTACCATAAGACCAACGGCGGCGTCAAGCTGATGGCCCTGAACACCCTGGGCGTGCTCTATATTCTGGAGAACGGGGACACCGTCCACTCCATGGCCGACCTGAAGGGTCAGACCGTCTATGCCACCGGCCAGGGCGCCAACCCTGAGTATGTGCTCAACTATCTGCTGCGGGAGAACGGGCTGGACCCGGCCCGGGACGTGACCATTGAATGGAAGACCGCCGAGGAGGTCCAGGCCCTCATGGTCTCCGGCGAGGCCAAATTGGCCATGCTGCCCGTGCCCGCCGCCACCGGCGTGGTGATGCAGAACAAGGACGTGCGCCTGGCGGTGGACTTCAACCAGGCCTGGGAGGACGCGGGCGCTGAGGGGACCCTCACCATGGGCTGCATCGTGGCCCGCACCGCCTTCCTGGAGGAGAAGCCCCAGGCGGCGGAGAACTTCCTGAAGGAGTACGCCGATTCCATTGCCTATATCACCGGCGGGGCTGAGGACGCGGCCAAGCTGGTGGTGGATGCGGGCATCGTACCCAAGGAGCCCATTGCAAAGGCTGCCATCCCCCAGGCCAATCTGGTGTGTGTCACCGGGGAGGATATGACCGGGATCCAGCAGTACTATGAGGTCCTCTTTGAGGCCGATCCCTCCTCCATCGGCGGCGGGATCCCCGACGACGGCTTCTATTACCTGCCCTGAGGACGGTATGGGAGCGGAGACGGCAAAACAGCGTCCCGTTCCGGGCAAACATGATTTTGACAGGCTGGAGAGCCGGGCCGGACGCCCGGCTCCCGCTGTATGACGGCAGATCTCTGACCGGGAGGAGGAGAACGGCGTGAAAGGGAAACGGCGCAGTCCGGCGGGCATCCTGCTGCCTCTGGTTTTCTGGCTGCTGGTGTGGCAGGGGGCTGTGTGGTATCTGGAGCGGGTGAAGGGCATGGGCACCGATCTGATCCTTCCCGCGCCGCTGCTGGTGGGCAGGACCCTGCTGGAGCTGATGGGGACGCAGACTTTCTGGCAGACCGCTGCGGCCACTCTGGCGCGGATTTTTGGCGGACTGCTCTCCGGCGTGCTCCTGGGGACGGCCATCGCGGTGTGCACCAGCGCATCTTCTGTGGCCGACCGGCTCCTGTCCCCGGCGGTGCGGGTCATCCGGGCCACGCCGGTGGCATCCTTCATCCTGCTCATCATCCTGTGGGCCCCCACCGGGCGGGTACCCGCCATCGTGGCGGCCCTGATGGTGCTGCCGGTGGTGTGGGGCAGCGTGAGCCGGGGCATTGCACAGACCGATCCCCTTCTGCTGGAGATGGGACGGGCCTACCGCTTCGGGCGGTGGAAGACCGTGCGTCTTATCTACGCGCCCTCGGTGCTGCCCTACTTCGCCAGCGGCTGCCACACGGCCATGGGCCTGGCCTGGAAGGCGGGGGTGGCCGCAGAGGTGCTCTGTGTGCCCAAACTGGCCATCGGCACCCAGGTCTATTTTTCCAAGATCTATCTGGAGACGCCGTCCCTCTTTGCCTGGACCATCGTGGTGGTGGCGCTGAGCTTCCTGCTGGAGCGGGTGATAGGCGGACTGCTCCGGCGGTTGGAAGGAGGGGTACGGACGTGATCAAGGGGAAAGATCTGACGGTGTGCTATGGGGAAAAGAAGGTGCTGGACGGTTTCTCCTTCGCCTGGCCGGAGGAGGGGATCACCGCCCTGTCCGGTCCCTCCGGCTGCGGAAAGACCACCCTGCTGCGTCTGCTGGCCGGGCTGCAGCGGCCAGAGCGGGGAGAGGCGGTCCTGCCCGGCCGGGCCACGCTGCTCTTTCAGGAGGACCGGCTGCTGCCCTGGCGCACAGCGGAGCAGCACATTGCCGATGTCCTCCCCCGGGAGCGGCGGGGGGAGGCCGTGGACTGGCTGGCCCTGGCCGAGCTGGAGGAGGAGAGGGACGCCTATCCCGCCGCTCTCTCCGGCGGTATGCGGCGGCGGCTGGCCCTGGCCCGGGCCCTGGCCTGCGGCGGAGCGGTCTATTTGCTGGACGAGCCCTTCACCGGCGTGGATGCCGGGCGGGCGGAGCGCATCCTGGGACGGGTGCGGAAGCTGGGCGTACCGGTGATCCTGTCCAGCCATGAGAGCGGCGTGGTGGCCCTGGCCGACCGGGTCATCCGGTTGGAAGGCCCTCCGCTGCATGTCATTGCCAGTGAAGAGCGGATGGAATTTCCTGAATTGTGAAGATTCTATTAAAGAAGTCTTAGAGGGCCCGAAAACGCCTTGCGTTTTCGGGCCTTTGTGGTATGATACTGAAACGGAATCTGAAAGCCAAGCGAGCATGCCCTCAAAAGGCCATGGGATCTTGTCGATGGCCGGCGGAGGGCAAGTAGGAGAAAACATGAAACTGCTGAGCAAATCAAAACCGGAGCATAGGCGGGCGCGGCCGCGCTGGCCCAGGCTGCCCATGGGAGCGGGGACGGCGGAATGGCTGTCCCGGCTGTTCTTTGTTGCAGGACCCCTTGTGTCCTACAATCTGGTGGAGATCCTGAACTACAACGAGCCGTGGACCAGCTTCACCCCCCTTCAGATGGCACTGAACCTGGTGTGGTATTATTTTGGGGCGCTGTTTTTCTATTTTGTCCTGGGCCGGCGGGACAGGGCGACGAAAGTGGCCATGGTCATCGCTTGGTTTATCGGCGTCGTCAACCGCTATGCTATTGCCTTCCGGGGCAGGACGCTGTTCCCCGGTGACATCGTCACCATCCGCACCGCCCTCAATGTGGCGGGTAATTACAACTACACCCCCGACGCCGTCATGGTGCTCACGGGGCTGGTGGTGGCGGTCTTTATCGCCCTGCTCTCTCTGCTGCCCACCGACCGGGGCCGCCGGAAGTTTTCCTGGAAACTGTTTCTGCCCACGCTGGCGGGCTCGGCGGCTTTTCTGTACATATTCTTCTGCACCAACGCGGTGTCCGACGCGGGGATATCACCCTCCATGTGGACCACCCGGGGCAACGGCCTGGCGCTGAATTTCTCCCTGTGCGTGCGCTACAGCCGGGTGAGTCAGCCCGCGGGCTATTCCCAGGCGGCCCTGAAGAGCGAGACCGCAGAGCTGCCGTCGGACGATACCGCGGTATCGTCCGGGGCGGACGGGACCGTCCGCCCGGTCAACGTGATCGTGGTGATGAACGAGTCCTTCTCCGACCTGGAGGTCATCCCCGGGGTGGAGACCAACCGGGACGCCATGCCCTTCATCCACTCCCTCACCGAGAACACCATCAAGGGCACGGCCTACTCCTCGGTGTTTGGCGGGACCACCGCCAACTCCGAGTATGAGTTCCTCACCGGGAACACCACCACCTTCCTGCCCGCCGGCACCGTGCCGTACCACATGTACGTCAGCGCCGACGATCCCTCCCTGGCCTGGCAGATGGGGGCGCTGGGCTACCGGACGGTGGCCATGCACCCCTACTACGCCTCCGGCTGGAACCGGGTGTCGGTCTACAACGACCTGGGCTTTGACGAGCAGTACTTCCTGGACGACTTTGACTACGATGACAGCGAGGGGAGCGCTGATATCATCCGGGAGTTCCTCTCCGACCAGAAAAATTACGAGAATCTGATCGCCCGGTATGAGGCCAAGGAGAAGGGCGAGCCCCTCTTTCTCTTCAATGTGACCATGCAGAACCACAGCGCCTACAACGGCGAGTGGATCAATCTCCCCCGGGAGGTGTGGCTCACCGGCAAGTATGAGGACCGTTTCAACACCGTGGACCAGTACCTGAACCTGGTGTACCAGAGCGACCGGGCCTTTGAGTATCTCATCGACTATTTCTCCAAGGTGGAGGAGCCCACCATCATCTGCATGTTCGGAGACCATCAGCCCCAGGTTGCCACCAATTTCTACACCGAGGCCCTGGGCGGCGAGGTGGGAGAGCTGCCGGTGGAGACGGCGGAGAAGAAGCAGGCCGTCCCCTTCCTCATCTGGGCCAACTACGATATTCAGGAGCAGGAGGACGCGGTGCTCTCCCTGAACTACCTGTCCACCCTGCTGACCGATATCGCGGGCCTGCCCCAGACCGGTTACCAGAAATTCCTGAGCGAGATCTATCAGGAGCTGCCCGTCATCAACACCGTGGGCTATCTGGACAAGGATGGGAACTGGACGGCGGAGGAGCAGCCCCAGGCCCTGTCCCAGTCGGGCCAGCAGGCGCTGAAACGGTACAAGATCATGGAGTACAACAATATCTTTGACAAGAGCCGGCGGCCGGCGGACTTTTTCACCCTGAAGCAGGGAGAGAGCTGAGCCCCCGCCCGGACAATGGAAAGGCGGGACCGCGGCGCAAAGGCGCCGGGTCCCGCCTTTTTCATTTTTTGCGGGAATGGCGATGGACGCGGGCGCGTATCCTGTGCTATAATCATATGATTCAGATTAGAAATTTTTGGAGTGTAAGACCATGACGGATTATTTGGTAAAGCGCTTTGTGCGGGATTACGATCAGGTGCAGGACCCGGAGGTGCGGGAGCGGTACGGTCTGCTCTCGGGCATCGTGGGCATCCTGCTCAACCTGCTGCTCTCGGTGGGCAAGTTTTTCGCCGGGCTGGTGACCGGCTCCATCTCCATTACGGCGGACGCCTTCAACAACCTGTCGGACGCCGGCTCCTCGGTGGTGACGCTGGTGGGGTTCCGACTGGCGGGACAGAAGGCGGACGATGATCATCCCTTTGGCCACGGGCGCATCGAATATCTGGCCGGCCTGCTGGTGTCCCTCATTATCCTGCTGGTGGGCTTTGAACTGGGCCGGTCGTCGCTGGAAAAGATCATCCACCCGGAGAAGGTGGCCTTCTCGGCAGTCTCTCTGGTGATCCTGGGTGTGTCCATCGCGGTCAAGCTGTGGATGAGCTTCTTCAACCGCAGGCTCTCCCAAAAGATCCATTCGGCTGCTATGGCGGCCACGGCGGCCGACTCCCTCTCCGACGTGGTGGCCACCTCGGCGGTGCTGCTGGGCGCGGTGGTGAGCCGGGCGTCCGGTGTGTCCATCGACGGATGGGTGGGCGTGCTGGTGGCGCTGTTCATCCTGCGGGCGGGCTGGGGCGCCGCCAAGGACACCATCGATCCTCTGCTGGGCCAGACCCCGGACCCCGAGCTGGTGAAGGAGATCGAGCGGACGGTGCTGGCCCACAAGGCGGTGGTGGGTATCCACGACCTGGTGATCCACGACTACGGTCCCGGCCGGTCCATGATGTCCTTTCACGCGGAGGTGCCCATGAACGTCGATATTATGGAAGCCCACGACGCGATCGACCACATCGAGCGGGAGCTGATGCGAAAATTCGGCATTCAGACCTCCGTCCATATGGACCCCATCGCCACCAATGACGAGCGGGTCAACGCCACCCGGGCCCGGGTGGCCGAACTGGTGCGGGAGATCGACCCCGCCCTTACCATCCACGATTTCCGCATGACCGACGGCCCCCAGTACATCAACCTGATCTTCGACGTGGTGGCTCCCCGCAGCTGCGCCCTGGATGACGAGGCGCTGAAGACCGCCATTGCCCGGCGGCTCCGGGCGGAGGATGAGCGGTACTGCGCGGTGATCCAGGTGGACCACTCCTATGTGGAGTGACTTTTTACAGATTATTCACCCACTCCCCGGAGCGCGGGAGGTAAAATAATATCTATTGATACTAAATAAACCGCATTGCTGTTTATTCCCGCGGCCGACGCCGCGCTTTACCACCAAGAAAGGAAGGGTATCCTATGGCGACCAAGGTTCTGATCGTAGAGGATGAGAAGAATATCGCGGAGCTCCTTCATCTCTATCTGGAGAAGGAGGGCTTTGAGACCGCTGTGGCCGGCGACGGCGGGAAGGGCGTGGAGCTGTTCCGCTCCTTCCATCCGGACCTGGTGCTGCTGGACATCATGCTGCCGATCATGGACGGCTGGTCCGTGCTGAAAAAGATCCGCGAGAGCGATAAGACCCCCGTCATCATGCTCACGGCCAAGGGAGAGACCCAGGACAAGGTGGCCGGCCTGGAGGGGGGCGCCGACGATTATATCGTCAAGCCCTTTGAGATGAAGGAGGTCCTGGCCCGGATCCATGCGGTGCTCCGCCGCTTCGGCGGCGAGGAGGACAGCGGGGAGAAGAAGCTTACCTTCGACAAGCTGGTCATCAACCTGGATTCTTACGAGCTGCTGGTGGACGGCAAGCGGGTGGACACGCCCCCCAAGGAGCTGGAGCTTCTGTACCACCTGGCCGCCTCGCCCAACCGGGTGTTTACCCGCAACCAGCTGCTGGACGAGGTATGGGGCTTCGATTACTTCGGGGATTCCCGCACGGTCGACGTGCACATCAAGCGCCTGCGGGAGAAGCTGGAGGGCGTCTCGGAGCAATGGTGCCTGAAGACCGTGTGGGGCGTGGGCTATAAGTTCGAGGTCGGGGCTGGATGAAAAGCCTGTACAAGCGGCAGTTCGTGATGATGGCGGGGATGATCCTGGTCTCCTTCGCCCTGCTGGGGGCCGCCTTCATCACCCTGTCCTACCGCTATACCGTCCAGGAAAAGCGGGATTCCATGGAGCGCAACGCCGACTATATCGCGGCGTTTACCTCCGCCATGTACTCCAGCGGCTTTAATGTGCGGGACGACGGCTATCAGGTCTACGTCTCCTCCATCGCCCGCATCTCAGACGCCTATGTCCTGGTGACCGCCGCAGACGGACAGGTGATCCTCTCCGCCGACGGGAATACCCTTCAGACCGGCTCTACCGGCTATACCCTGCCCCAAAGCGTGGTGGCGCAGGTACAAAAGGACGGGCGCTTCACCGGAATCACCACCCTGGGCGGACTGTTCCCGGAAAAGCGCTATGTGGCGGGGACTCCCGTACAGGTCAACGCTCTGGATCTGACCACCGGTCAGACCGGGCTGAAGACCATCGCCGTGGTCTACATGGCCGCGGATACCTCCAGCATTACGGAGATGTGGCGGGCGTTCGCCTCCATCTTCTTTTTTACCGCCGTGGTGGTGCTGTGCATCGCCTTCATCACCAGCTCGGTGACCTCCCTGCGGCAGACCAAGCCGCTGAAGGAGATCGCTGATATGGCGCGGAAATTCGGGCATGGGGAATTCGGCGCCCGGGTGAACGGCTATGAAAACCGGCGGGACGAGGTGGGCGAGCTGGCCGAGGCCTTCAACGCCATGGCCGACTCCATCGCCAAGAGCGAGGCCCGGCGCAGCGAATTCGTGGCCAATATCTCCCACGAGCTCAAGACGCCCATGACCACCATCGCCGGATTCTCCGACGGCATTCTGGACGGCACCATCACGCCCGACCATGAAAAGGCGGCCCTGCAGACCATTTCCTCCGAGACGCGGCGGCTCTCCCGCCTGGTGCGGCGGATGCTGGACCTGTCGCGGCTGCAGTCGGCGGAGAACATCACCGCCCAGGAACAGTTCGATGTGTCCGAGGTGCTGCTGCGGGTGCTGGTGAGCCTGGAGACCAAGATCAACGCCCGCCATCTGGATGTGGATACCCAGATCCCCGAGGGGGCCGTTCTGGTCTGGGGCGACCCGGATTCCATCACCCAGGTGTGTTATAATCTGCTGGACAACGCCATCAAATTTTCCGCCGAGGGCTCCACCCTGGGCCTGAGCATCACGACCAAGGGCGGAAAGGCCTATGTATCGGTACGAAATACCGGTCAGACCATCCCGCCGGAGGAGCTGCCGCTCATCTTCGACCGCTTCCACAAAAGCGACAAATCCCGCAGCGTGGACCGGGAGGGCGTGGGCCTGGGGTTGTATATCGTCAAGACCATCCTGAACAGCCACAAAGAAAACATTACGGTGAGCAGTGAAAATGGTGTGACCGAGTTTGTCTTTACGCTGACGCTGGCCTGAGGAGGCTTTATGCGCAATTATTACGATCAGACTGCGGCGTGGCCGCCCCGCCGGCGGGGCGGCCGAACGGCTGTGGTGTGCTTTCTGATTGCCATTGCCCTGCTGGTGGGCGTGGCCGTGCTGCTCCGCCTGCTGCCGGCGGCGGAGCTGGAGCTGCCCGCCGGGCAGGATGGGGATATACGGCAGCCCTTTGCTCCCGCTGCCTCGGAGCAGCCCACCACCGTGGAGCGGGCCCCTTTGGGCGACGGGACCACGCTGGAGCTGTTCCCACTGCCGGAGGGGGAACCTTTGCGCTTTCAGGAGATCTATCAGGCCAACCTCTCCTGCATCGTCAGCGTGCGGGGGACCAAGGGGAGCAGCATGAGCCTGGGCACCGGCGTGATCATGTCGGAGAACGGATACATCATCACCAATTCCCACGTCATCGAGGGATGCAGCGCGGTGGATGTGGTTCTTTGGGACGAGCGCGTTTATCCGGCGCTGCTGGTCGGCCGGGATGAGCAGACCGATCTGGCCGTGCTGAAGGTCGAATGCACGGGGCTCTCCCCCGCCGACTTTGGAGATTCCGGCCTGCTCCGGGTGGGGGATGTGGCGCTGGCCATCGGCAATCCGCTGGGCGAGGACCTGCGGGGCACCATGACGGACGGCATCATCTCCGCGCTCAATCGGGACGTGAATGTGGACGGGCGGACCATGTCGCTGATCCAGACCACCGCCGCCTTGAACTCAGGCAACTCCGGAGGCGCCCTCATCAATGAATACGGCCAGGTGATCGGCATCACCAATCTGAAAATGCAGTCCTACTATGATACGGTGGAGGGATTGGGCTTCGCCATCCCTACGGCCACCGTCAAAGCGGTGGTGGATACTCTGATCGAAACAGGCGTGGTGACCGGGCGGCCCACCATCGGCATCACCGCGTACACCCTTACGCAGGCCATGGCCGAGGCCGAGGGCCTGCCGCAGGGCGTATGCATCAAAAGCGTTCAGGCGGGTTCCGACGCCTGGCGGCAGGGACTGCGCGCCGGGGACGTGATCGTGGAGGCCAACGGCGTCTCCATTCGGACGATGGACGAATTGCAGGCCCTGAAAAACGGGATGCAGGTAGGAGAAGTGCTCTCGCTGCGCTACTGCCGGGAAAACGGCTGGCATACCGCCGACGTGACGCTGGTGGACCAGTACACCCTGGAGGACTGACGAAAAAAAGAGCGCCCCCGAACGGGGACGCCCAAATCAGATCATGCGCGGGAGAATGGAATGAACGCGAAAAAATGGAACCTGCATATTGGCTGAGCTGCAAGCATAGAATACCTTATTTTACCAATTCTGTCAATGAGAACTTTTGTCGAAAGGACGCGGATGCCTGATGCTGATTCAGAACGGGGTGGTCCATCCGATGGATGGCCCGGTAATCCCCTGCGGATTTGTCGCGTTTGAGGAGGGAAAGATCACGGCGGTGGGATCCATGGAAGCCCTGCCCGCCGGGGCCTTCGGCGAGGTGCTGGACGCACAGGGCGGACACATCCTTCCCGGCTTTGTGGATGCCCACTGTCACCTGGGACTGTTTGGAAACGCCCTGGGCTTCGAGGCCGACGACGGAAATGAGGCCACCGACCCCTGTACGCCTCAGCTGCGTGCCCTGGATGCCATCAACCCGCAGGACCGCTGCTTTCAGGAGGCGCGGCTGGGCGGCGTCACCTGCGTGCTTACCGGTCCCGGCAGCGCAAACCCCATTGCCGGGCAGTCCGCCGTCCTCAAGACCACCGGCCGCTGGGTGGATGAGATGGTACTCAAGGCGCCGGCGTGCATGAAATTTGCCCTGGGGGAAAATCCGAAGGCCGTTTATAACGAACGCAAGGAGACGCCCATCACCCGCATGGCCACCGCCGCCCTGATCCGGGAACAGCTCTCCAGGGCGCTGGAATACCGGGATAAGCAGGATAAGGCCCAGGAAGATCAGGGTGAGGACATGCCCGACTTTGACGCCAAGCTGGAGGCGCTGTCCGCCGTGGCGAGCGGGGACCTGCCCGCCCACTTCCACGCGCACCGGGCCGACGATATCGCCACGGCGGTACGGCTGAGCCGGGAATTTGGGCTGAGCTATGTTATCGTCCACGGGACCGAGGGCCATCTGGTGGCCGATCTGTTGGCCCGGGAAGGCGTTCCGGTCATCACCGGCCCCTGCCTGACCGACCGCAGCAAGCCGGAGCTGGCGGGTCAGACGCTGGAGAATCCCGCCCGCCTGAGCCGGGCTGGTGTCAAGGTGGCCATCTGCACCGACCATCCGGAGACGCCCATCCAGCACCTGCCCCTGTGCGCTGCCATGGCGGTGCGCTATGGCATGGACGAGGAGGAGGCCCTGGCCGCCATTACCCGCAACGCCGCTGAGATCGCGGGGGTCGGCCGGCGCGTGGGCACCCTCAGCCCGGGCAAGGATGCGGATATCGTCGTTACCAACGCCCATCCCTTTGATTGGCGCAGCCAGATCCGCGCGGTGTTTATCGACGGTCTCCGGGTTCGGGATTAGGCCCTGCCGCTGAAACAGACTTGCGCCGTTCGCGTCCGCAGCCTTCCCGAATGCGGCCTTGCCGCTTGTTCAGCCGCAGCGGGGCGCGCATCCATTTCGCTGAGTGTTCGTAAAACAGTTTCAGGGGTAGTCGTTGGGACTGCCCCTGATTTTTTGCTCTGCGCTGCGCGGCGGTGTGCTGGCGCGCCCTTACGTTGAGAAGCCGCGACCTTTGGCCGTCCCGGAAATTCGAAAAATTTCAGCGATGCTTTGTAACCTTTTATCGGCCTCATTTGTATTATTGGTGAAAAGCTTTTCAAAAGGACTAAGGAACGTGCTTATGAAACCACCCGTCGAGATGCTGATCGAAGAATATCGGAACAGTCTCTATGCAGCGGCATTTAACGTATGTAAAAATGCGCAGGATGCCGAAGATGTTGTTCAGGACACCTTCGTTCAGTACTGGTCGCAGAAAAAAGAGTTTGAAACAGAGCAGCATATACGCGCGTGGCTGATCAGAGTGGCAATCAACAAGGCGAAGAATAAAAACCATACCTGTTTCAGGCGAAACGCTCTCCCGCTGGAGGACTACATGGAGACCTTGCCCTTCGAGTCGGAGGAGTCGTCTGAATTGTTTGAGGCGGTGATGAGGCTTCCGGAAAAGTATCGTATTGTGGTTCACCTGTTTTACTACGAAGATTATTCTGTAAATGAAATCGCAGACATTTTGAAAATTACGCCGGGCAATGTGAAGGTCAGGTTGTCACGCGGAAGAATGTCCCTTCGCAGCACATTAAAGGAGGTATGGGAAGATGACGAATAAGGAAAAATACAAGCAAGCATTTTCTGCAATTCATACCTCTGATGGTTTTTCTTTGGAGGTTGAAATCATGGAACGAACAGCGAAACATCATAAATTCAAAATGATAGCTGCAGTTGCTGCTGCCTGCGTAATGCTGGTAGGAAGCGCCACGGCCGCATATGCTGCAGATGTGGGCGGGATTCAGCGCACCGTGCAGATCTGGTTCAACGGAGACCAGACGATGGCAACGGTCGAGTTTGACGGAAACGGAAACTACGTCATGGAGCATACCGGCGGCGAGGGTGATGTGCAGTATCAGGGCGGCGGAGGAGTTGCCTTCGCACCCGACGGGACCGAAATCCCTTTGACAGAAGAAGACCTTATGGCGCAGATTACGGCGCCCAATGTGGAATACGCGGAGAATGGGACCGTTTGGGTGTACTGGGGTGGCCAGAAGCTTGACATCACGGATAAGTTTGAAAACGACGTCTGCTATGTAAAGCTCGAAAGTGTAGACGATGAGGAAGAACTGTATATGACGGTCAAATACGAAGGCGGCTACGCCACTAGTCCGCATAGGTATGTGAGCCCCAGGGAGTTCGACGGACGGAATCATCCTTAGGGCATCACTGCACAATTCCCCACGCGCGTCTTGGCGGCCAATTCGCACGCGTTGAATCATGCGGTAATGCCTTAGAATAATAAAAGCTCCAAAACCACCTCCCTGCAGATTCCGGCTTGTCGGGAAGCGGCATAATCATAACCACCGGCCGTGCCGGTGGTTTGCACAGGCCCCCTTGGGGCATGTCCCGGGCAGAGCCTATAGGGCTCATCGAACAGTCTGCCAATCGCGCAGATTTCCCGGGCATGCCCCTAAAGGGGCTATTTTACTTGCCTTCTTTTACTGGCTGACCCGTAAACGGGTCAATGTACTCTTTGATACTCATTTGGTCATCTGTATAGTCCTCCTGCAGCTGATTCCTGATATATTGCTCTATTGCTCGCCGATTTCGTCCTACCGTGCTCACATAATACCCTCTGCACCAGAAATGGCGGTTCCCATATTTATATTGCATGTTCGCATATTTTTCATAGATCATTAGGCTACTCTTCCCTTTTAAGTACCCCATAATCTGCGACACACTATACTTCGGCGGGATACTCACAAGCATGTGTATATGATCTTTGCACGCCTCTGCTTCGATAATTTCTACCCCTTTGTATTCGCACAATTTTCTTAGGGCAACACCGCGCAATGACATGAAAAAACCGCACCATCTGCCAATATAGGCAAACTGCAGCGGAGAATCAGCATATTTTCGTTGCATGGGCAAACTGAATCAAGCCGGCAAGCAACGCCTGTCAGCCAGAATCAGATTTGCCAGTGCAAATAACATATTCAATTTTGCGGTCTGTTTTCGCAGGCCTCGATACCGCGTCT
>JALEZN010000023.1 GCA_022772585.1 Clostridiales bacterium | reverse complement strand
AAATAAAAACCCCACGAACCGAGATCCGTGGGGGCCCCGCTCTGGCCGTGCGGACCCATTTAAAACCTGCACAAAAAGGCAGGTGGGTTGTCTCCATGCCGTTTCCTTGCTTCCAACTTCCGGCCTCAAAAGGGAGGCCGGGAGGCCTGCAATCCGCGGCATGAGGGCGACATCCCGTTTAAGAGATGTGGGTTTAAACAAGGCCCGTCACGCACCGAGCAGGAAAAATCGCTCGTTTATGTTGTAATGGAGAAAATCACTCCTCGTCCTCGCTGAACAGGTCCTCCATGACCAGTTCATAGACGGCGTTGAGCTCCTCTTCATTATCCAGGGTAGCGAGCTGATCCTCGCCGTCTACCTGAATTACCTTCAGGATGACCAGACCGTCGTCCTCCGATTCCTCGGGCTCCTCCGTGTCCTCGTCTGCCTCGGTCACGGTCAGGAAAGCCATGTAGACTGATCCATCGTATTCCACGGTGGTGCAGTACTCCAGCTCGAATTCGTTGCCCTCCTCGTCAGTCAGGGAGATGAATTCGCCGCCAAATTCTTCACTCATAATTTCACCGCTTTCCGCTGTACTGCGATCTCCGGCAGGGAGACCGGACAGGACCGCCGGGGGCGGTCTGATGCTGTACCTATTGTAACCCGTCGGGCAGAAAAAAGCAATACGGGGAAGTGCCAAATTTTTGGAAGAGCCAAAAAAAGGGAATAAAGGGGTAATATAGGGTGGACAAGTTGACGGGCTATGGTATAATATAAAAATACCATACAAACCATCGAAACAGATCGTGGAGGTCCCGGTCCGGTCATGGACACGGCGATCTGCCCGCTCAGGGGAGGCTATGGTTTGCAGACCGGCCTCCCGCCTATACGGAGGTGTCATTTTGGCAATAACAAATAAAAACGGAGCGCGCGGCGGAGGCGCGGGACGTGCAGCCGCCGGGTTCTTCAAAGTCCTGGGGACTGTGCTGCTCATCGGTGTGGTGACCGCGGCTTTCCTGGCCTGCTTCGGGGCGGTCTACATCAAGGAAGTGATCCTGCCTGACGCCCATGTGGAGGCGCAGGCCTATTCCACCGCGCTGGCCAGCACGATCTATTACACGGACAGGACCACCGGCGAGGCGGTGGAGCTCCAGTCTCTTTACGGCGCTGAGAACCGGGTGTGGATCCCCTACAGTGAGATCCCCAAAAACCTGATTAACGCCACGGTAGCCATCGAGGACAAGCGTTTCTGGGACCACCAGGGCGTGGACTGGATCCGTACCGGCAAAGCTGTTCTGAGCATGATGACCGGCGACGATATCCAGGGCGGCTCCACCCTGACCCAGCAGCTTTTGAAGAACATGACCCAGTACAAGGACGTGACGGTGAAGCGGAAGATCGTGGAGATCTTCCGGGCACTGGATTTTGAGAAGAACCACACCAAGGAAGAGATCCTGGAGCTCTATCTCAACTATATCTACCTGGGTCAGAAATGCTACGGCGTGTCCACCGCAGCGGAGAATTACTTCGGCAAGGACGTGCGTGACCTGACCCTGGCCGAATGCGCCAGCCTGATCAGCATCACCAACAATCCATCTATTTACAATCCCTACATTGCCAAGGCGGAAAACCCAAACTGGGGCCGGGACAACAACGCCAAGCGGGCGCTGAACGTGCTCTATGCCATGAAAGACCAGGGAAAGATCACCCAGGGCGAGTATGACGAGGCCTGCAGCCAGATCAAAGCGGGACTGAACTTCACCAAGGGCGAGGATCAGTCTGGCACCGGAGATACCAATATCCTGAGCTGGTACTCCGAGCAGGTGGTGCGGGACGTCATCAGCGACCTGGTGGAGGAAAAGGGCTACTCCAATGAGGTGGCCAGCAACATGGTGTACAGCGGTGGTCTGAAGATCTACGCCTGCGTGGATCCCGACGTGCAGGCGGTGGTGGATGAGGTCTATCTCAACCGGGACAACCTGCCCCAGACCTCCTCCACCGGCGAACAGCTGCAGTCGGCCATTGTGGTGCTGGATCACGACGGCAATGTGGTGGCTATGGCGGGTGCCATGGGAGAAAAGACAGCCAACAAGGTGCTGAATATGGCTACCATGACCACCCGGCAGCCCGGTTCCTCCATCAAGCCCCTGGCCGCCTATGCCCCGGCCATCGACATGGGGCTCATCACCCCCAATTCGGTCTTTGACGACACGCCGGTGATGGCCCTCAACGGCAGCGCCTGGCCCTCCAATTCCTATGCCTACTACTGGGGACGGGAGACTGTGTCCAAGGCGGTGGAGCAGTCGTCCAACACGGTGGCCGCCCGGGTGGTACAGCTGCTGGGTGTGGAGAAATCCTATGAATTTCTGGAGGAGAATTTCGGCATCAGCACCCTGGCCGGCGGGGATGACAAGGGTCTGTCCCAGCTGGCGCTGGGCGGCCTGCACAAGGGCGTCCGTGTCATTGATATGGCAGCGGCCTACTCGGTCTTCCCCCGCAACGGCGTGTATGTGGAGCCCCGGACCTATACCAAGGTTACCCGGGAGGAGGACGGCGAGGAGATCGTGATCCTGGACAACACCCAGGGCGAGCCCCGCTCCGCCGTCAAGGCCACCACTGCCTGGTATATCAACGATATGCTCAAGGATGTCATCAACAGCCCCAACGGCGTGGGCACCGGCCACGAGGCCTATTTTGACGGCGCGGTGATCGCCGGCAAGACCGGTTCCACCAACGATTATAAAGACCGCTGGTTCGTGGGCTATTCCCAGTACTACACCGCCGCTGTGTGGACCGGCTATGCCGACCATCCCGAGCGGGTGGGTCCAGGCTCCAAGAACCCGGCGGCCCAGATGTGGAAGAAGGTCATGGAGCCCATCCACCAGGGGCTGGAAAAGAAGGACTTTGATCAGCCGGAGGAACTGCTCACCGTTCAGATCTGTCTGGACAGCGGCAAGCGGGCCAGCCCGGACTGCATGCTGGACCCCAGAGGGAACCGGGTCCAGTCGGTGTACTTCTTCAAGGGAGATGCCCCTGCCGACTTCTGTGACCTGCATGAGACCCGGGAGGTCTGTACTGCGGCGGCAGCCGCCGGCGGCACGGAGGATGGGGGATCGGCCCAGAGCGGCAGCACCTACTATCTGGCCACCGAGTTCTGCCCCCGGGAAGGGAATGCGGCCGGTGTGGAGCCTACGGTGAAAGAGATCGCCCTGCTCAACCTCCAGCGGGAGCGGGTCAACGGCGCCCGGGTGGCCCGGGACGAGAACTACCTGTGGGAGAATGTGGAGGCCGCCGGTCCCTGCACGGTGCACACCGAGGAGCTCAAGCCCCCGGCGGAGTATGATCCCTCTATCTTCGATCCCGATGACCCCAGCACTTATCCGCCTGAGGGCCAGGAGGGGTATGAGAATTTTGATCCGCTGGACCCCCAGACCTGGCCCATCCCGCCGGTGCAGCCCACACCCGAGCCGGAGGGACCGGAGAACCCAGGTACCGTCCAGCCCACCCCCACACCGTCTGATCCTGAGCCAAGCGGCGAGGTGGCCCCTCCCGCCATATAGAACACAAACAGGCTCCCGGAGCATATGGCGCTCCGGGAGCCTGCTGCTGTTTTGGACGGGATTCATACTAAAACCTGTTAAAAAGCTTTTATAGCGCGAAGCACGTCAGGTTTTTATGAGACGCCGTGACGCACGCATGTGCCGCGCCAGCGTGCGCAGTACGGGGGATTTCAAATAAAGCATTTTATTTGAAATCAGTATCAGGGGTTGACCACATGGATGGGGCTGCCCCGGAGAAAGGCGTCCAGGTTTTCTGCCGTCTGCCGCAGGAGCCGCGTCCGGGCCTCCCGGGAGGCCCAGGCCAGGTGGGGCGTGACGATACAGTTGGGCGCGCCGATGAGGGGATCGCCGGAGCGGGGCGGCTCCTGTTCCAGCACATCCATGGCGGCACCGCCCACCTTGCCGGAGCACAGGGCATCCCGCAGGTCGGCGCCGTTGATCAGAGGTCCCCGGGCGGTGTTGATGAGCAGGACGCCGTCCTTCATCCGGGCGATGGCGTCCCGGTCAATGAAGCCCCGGTTCTCCGCAGTCAGGGGACAGTGGAGGGAGATAACGTCGGATCGGGAGAACAGCTCCTCCACGGTCACGGCCCGTACCCCGTCGGCGGGAAGTACATGGGCGGAGGTGGTGACCACCTCCATGCCGAAGGCGGCGGCGATCCTGGCGACAGCCCGCCCGATGGAGCCGAAGCCGATGATGCCCATGGTCTTGCCGGCAAGCTCGGAGAGGGGGCGCTGCCAGTAGCAGAAGTCGGCGCACGCCTGCCAGGCGCCGGCCTTCACGCTCTCGCTGTGGAGCCCCACATGGTTGGTCAACTCCAGCAGCAGGGCGAAGGTGTGCTGGGCCACGGCGTCGGTGCTGTAGGCGGGGACGTTGGTGACCACCACGCCGTGCTCCCGGGCGGCGGCCAGATCCACCACATTGTAGCCGGTGGCGGTGACGCCCACATAGCGCAGATTAGGGCAGGCCTCAAAAACAGCGCGGTCCAGCAGGACCTTGTTGGTAAAAACGATCCCGGCGCCGCCGATGCGTGGGGCCGTCTCCTCCGGGCCGGTGCGGTCGTAGACCGTCAGGTCTCCGTAAGCCTCCAGAGGCGACCAGTCCAGGTCGCCGGGGTTGAGCGTGTGTCCGTCCAGGACAACGAGCTTCATAGCAGATCCCTCCAGAATGGCCGGGGCGGCTCTTTCACCCCTCTGGGCCGAATAACGATATAGTACCAGATTTTGACCGCTTTGCAATGGCGGCGGCAAAAAAAGTCTTGACTCCGACGTAACGTAAACTGATATCATACCCTCAGCGGACAAAGGAGGGAAGCATATGGAGTATTCGATCCAGGAGCTGTCCCGCCTGTCCGGGGTGACTACCCGCACCCTGCGCTGGTACGACAAGATCGGTCTGCTCAAGCCCTGCCGGGTGGCGGAGAGCGGCTACCGCTATTACGGTGCGGCGGAGGTGGACCGTCTGCAGGACATCCTGTTTTACCGGGCTCTGGGGGTAGCGCTGGCCCGGATCAGGCAATGCTTGGACGATCCCTCTAAGGAGCCCGGGACCGTGAGGTCCCGGGCTCCTGTTTGTTTTAGTCAAAGCCGTCAGCGCGGCGTATTATATGGCTTTTCCCATTTCATAGGCTTCCGCCATGGCTCTGGTATCCCTGACTGCGCCCTTTTCGTATACACCGGTGCCGTAAATGACGCCCATTTCCTTGGCACCCTCCACGCAGTCGGCGTAGCCGCGGAAACAGGCCAGGGTGGTCTCCATGGAAGCTCTTTCGCCGTCGGCGGCGGTCATGATGTAATAAAACTCCTTATCCTTCACTTCCAGCCAGCGGGCGACGGTGCGGTCGATCAGCGCCTTGAGCTGGGCGTCGATGGAGTAAAAGTACACGGGACTTGCCAGTACGATCACATCGGCGTCGATCATCTTTTGCAGGACTTCCGCCATGTCGTCCCGGATGGCGCAGGGACCGCTTTTGCAGGCGTAGCAGCCCCGGCAGAAGCCGATCTGTTTCTCCGCGACGCGGATCTTCTCCACCTGATGCCCGGCCTCCAGCGCGCCTTTCATGAATTCGTCGCAGAGAAGGTCGGAATTGCCACCCTTTCGGGGGCTTCCGGACAGGATCAAAACATTTTTGCTCATGATCTGCACTCCTTTATTTATGTTTAGTTTCTCTTGTGCGGTCAGTCTGTTTTTTTACGCTCCTCCACCATTTTCACGAACCATTCTACCATATTGGGGTCGGTATGGGAGAAGAAAGAACTCTGTTTTTTGTCCAGAGCGGAAATGGCGGCCATGTCTTCGCTGCTGAGCTTGAAATCAAAGACCCGGAAGTTCTCCTCCATGCGCTCGATGTGAGTGGATTTGGGGATGACCACGACGCCCCGCTGCAAATGCCAGCGCAGGATGACCTGAGCTGCCGTCTTGCCGTATGTTTCACCGATGGCCCTCAGCTCCGGCAGGCGGAACATATCGCCCCGGCCCTCGCCGAAGGGCGCCCAGGCCTCCATCTGAACACCGTACTTGTCGTGCCACACCTTGCTCTCGATCTGCTGGTTGTGGGGGTGGATCTCCACCTGGTTGACCGCGGGCCTGACGCGGGCAAAGGAGGCCAGGTCCACCATACGGTCGGCATAGAAGTTGGAAATGCCGATGGCGCGGATCCTGCCCTCGCTGTAGAGGTCCTCCAGGGCCCGGTAAGCGCCGTACACATCGCTGAAGGGCTGGTGGAGCAGGCAGAGATCCAGATGATCCACCTGCAGCTTCTCCATGGATCTCAGCACGGAGGCACGGCATGCCTCATAGCCGTAGTGCTCGATCCAGACCTTGGTGGTCAGGAAGATCTCCTCCCGGGGGATGCCGCTTTTGGCGATAGCCCTGCCTACTTCTTCCTCGTTGAAATAGGACTGTGCCGTGTCGATCAGGCGATACCCTACCTGCAGCGCGTCGGTCACACAGCGCTCACATTCCTCCCGGGTCACCTGGTAAACGCCGTAGCCCAGTTGGGGCATCTTAACGCCGTTGTTTAACGTAATATATTCCATACATACACCTCATTGATTTTCGTTTTGTTTTCCGGTACACTGTTTTTGCTCAAGTGTATGTTACAAGTTCAAGTCAACTTGAAGTCAAGTTTTTTTGAAACGAAGGGAAAGTATATGCTATATACAGTCGGTGAAATGGCAAAGCGTATCGGGATCTCCGCGTCGGCGCTGCGCTATTATGATCAGGAGGGCCTGCTGCCCTTCGTAGCCCGTTCCAGCGGCGGGAGGCGGATGTTCCAGGACTCGGATTACGAATGGCTGCAGGTCATTGAATGCCTGAAAAAGACCGGGATGCCGCTGAAGGATATCCGGGAGTTCATCCATATGGCCATGCAGGGCGATGCCACCATCGACGAACGCCTGGCCCTCATCATCCGGCAGCAGGAGGCAGTCCGCCGGCAGATGGCGGAATTGCAGCAGACCCTGGATACCCTGGATTTCAAGCGGTGGTACTACGAGACCGCTCAAAAAGCCGGCACCACCGAGGTGCCGAGAAACATGCCGCCGGAGGAACTGCCCCGGCGGTTCCGTGAGGTGCGGGAACGCCTGCGGGGAGAACAGGGCGCCGCAGGACCGCTGCATGAATGAGGGATGACGTCTCCTGAAAAAGAAAAGGCCCCCGCCAAAAGGCGGGGGCCTGGAGCTGGAGGCCGGACTTGAACCGGCGACCTATTGATTACGAATCAATTGCTCTGCCAACTGAGCTACACCAGCATATGTGGCTGAAGGGGTCTCAACAGAAAAATAATATAGCATATTTTTTGGAATCCGTCAATCGGTTTGACTGTTTTTCCGAAAGGGAAAAAGCGTCCCGCCCTCCTCCTTGGCGGGCGGGACGCGGCGGTATCTCAAAGTGAGAGCTGGCGGATGACCTGCCGGAGCTGCGCGGCGGAGCCGGTAAGAGCGTCGGTCTCCCGGCGGTCCAGGGGGATCTCCAGCACCTTCTCCAGACCATTTTTCCCCAGAATC
>JALEZN010000044.1 GCA_022772585.1 Clostridiales bacterium | reverse complement strand
TGCTCTTCTTCCGCCGGGGCATCATGGGCGACAAGGAGCTGCCCGACCTCTTCCGGCAGCGCAAAAACAGGAAGGAGGCAGCCAGATGAGCCAGAACGTCCTTCGAGTTGAGGATATCACCATGCAGTTTGGCGGCGTGGTAGCGGTGAACAACCTGTCCCTGGAGGTAAACCAGGGGGAGATCGTGGCCCTCATCGGCCCAAACGGCGCCGGCAAGACCACTGCCTTTAACTGCATCACCGGAGTCTATGAGCCCACCAACGGGCGGGTGTCCTTCCTGGGGGAGCCCATGGTGGAGAACTACCCCCAGGGCAAGATGGAAAAGCTCTACGCCGGTGAGAACAAGGGGCGCTATACCCACAAGCTCAGCCCCACGCCCGACCGGATCACCCACCGGGGCATCGCCCGTACCTTCCAGAACATCCGGCTCTTCTCGGCCCTGACCGTCTTTGAGAACGTGCTCATCGCCAAGCACATGCGGGCCAAACAGAATTTCCTGTCGGCCACCTTCCGCCTGAACCGGGCGGAGGAGCGGCGCATGCGGGAGGAGGCCATGGCCCTGCTGGAGGAGCAGGGTCTGGCCCACCTGAAGGACGAGGTGGCGGGCAGCCTGCCCTACGGCCTGCAGCGCCGGCTGGAGATCGCCCGTGCCCTTGCCACCGAGCCCAAGCTCCTGCTGCTGGACGAGCCGGCCGCCGGCATGAATCCTCAGGAGACCCAGGAGCTCACCGATTTCATCAAGCAGATCCGGAGCGAGTACGACCTGTCCGTCTTTATGATCGAGCACCATATGGACCTGGTCATGCAGATCTCCGACCGTATCTATGTCCTGGACTTTGGCCGTCTCATTGCCCAGGGCACGCCCGCGGAGGTCCAGAATGATCCCCGCGTCATCGAGGCATACCTGGGGGTGGCAGACGATGCTGAAAATTGACGACCTGAAAGTGAGATACGGCGGCATCGAGGCCGTCAAGGGGATCACCTTTGAGGTCCCGGAGCGCCAGATCGTGACGCTCATCGGCGCCAATGGCGCCGGAAAGTCCACCACGCTGCGCACCATCGCCGGACTGGTGAAGCCGGCCAGCGGCCGGATCCACCTCCAGGCGGAGGACATCACCGGCCTCTCGCCCGACCGCATCGTGTCCAAGGGCATCACCCTGGTGCCCGAGGGACGGCGGGTCTTCCCCGACCTGACAGTGCTGGAGAACCTGAAGATCGGGGCCTATCTCCGCAAGGACAGCCTGGACGAGGACCTGCGGTGGGTTTATGACCTCTTCCCCCGGCTGAAGGAGCGCTCCTGGCAGGCGGCGGGCACCCTGTCCGGCGGCGAGCAGCAGATGCTGGCCGTGGGCCGCGCCCTCATGTCCCGGCCCAAGATCATGATGATGGATGAGCCGTCCCTGGGCCTAGCGCCGCTGGTGGTCAAGGGGATCTTTGAGATCATCCGGGAGATCAACAAACAGGGCGTGACCATCCTGCTCATCGAGCAGAACGCCAACATGGCCCTCCACACCGCCGACCTGGGCTATGTGATGGAGACGGGCCGGATCACCCTGTCCGGCCCCGGCCGTGAGCTGATGGCCAACGAGGCGGTCAAAAAAGCCTATCTGGGCAAATAGGTACAAGCGCGCAGCGCGCCCCCGGTCCGTTCGGACCGGGGGCGCTTTTTTCAGGAAGGTTCCGCGGAGGCCGGAGGAGCGGTCGAGAGGAAACGGATAAAATCGCCTTCCGGCATGGGACGGGCGTAGTAAAAACCCTGAATGCTGTCAGCACCGCAGCGGCAGAGCAGCTCGGCCTGAGAGGCGGTCTCCACGCCCTCGGCGATGAGCCGTTTCCCCAGACCGTGAAAGAGCTGGATAAGGGTGCGTACCATAAGGCCGGCCTGGGGATCGTCTGGCAGGGGCGCGATCAGGCTGCGGTCCAGCTTGATGTACTCAAAGGGGAGACCCAGCACACAGGAGAGGTTGGAGTACCCGGTGCCGAAATCATCCATAAAGAACCGGACGCCGTAATCGGTCAGGGAGGAGACGATGGCCTCCGCCCGTTTGGTATCCTCCAGAAACACCTGCTCCGTGATCTCGATCTTCAGCCGGCCGGGCGGGACCTGAAAACGGTCCAGCGCGGCGCGGACCCGGTGAATCAGGCCGGGATCCCGGAACTGGCGGGGGGAGAGATTGATGGAAACGTACTGAAGGGGACCTGCCCGCCCGGCACCCAGGAAGCGGCAGACCTCCTCCAGAACGATCCAGCTCAGCTCGTCGATCAGGCCGGTCTCCTCCGCCAGGGGAATGAACTCGCCGGGGGAGATGGGGGCGCCGTCATAGTCGGTCAGGCGAAGAAGGGCTTCGGCCGAGCAGAAGTGACGGCCGTGGAGGCAATAGACCGGCTGATACCAGATCTGGAACCGGTGCTGCCGGATGGAGCTCCGCATCAGTTCCACCAGGTGCTGCCGCCGCCGGAACCGGGCTTCCACATCGGGGTCAAAACGGACGAGAGGACGGTTTTCCTGCCGGGCCAGGCGGGCGGCGTATTCCAGAAAGTCGATGAGCTGGGCGGGGGTCTGCCGGCTGCCGCCGGTGTATACGACGTCGGCCAGATTCACGGAAAGGGTAAGGGACAGTCCGCCCAGCTGCCAGGGCTCCCGGAACCGCCGCTCCAGGATATCCAGCCGCCGGCAGGCCTCACGTTCATCCTGAGCGGGGCCGAGCAGGACGAACTCCACATTGTTGAACCGGAAGGCGGTAAAGGAAGAAAAGACGCCATCCAGATACCGGGCCGTCTCATAGAGCAGCGCGTCTCCGGCAGGATAGCCGTATTTCTGGTTGACCTGGGCAAACTGGGCCAGCGAGATCAGAATGAGCTGGAGGGGCTGGCGGCCGCCGGAACGCAGTGTGAGCTCCCGAAAAAAAGACGCCCGGTTCCGGATGCCGGTCAAACTGTCCAGCTCTACGCTGCGGGTGTGGAAACTGATGAACACGATGAGATTGGCCTGGGCCAGCAGAGTGCCGTTGAGCAGCAGTCCGGGATAGAGCCGCTGGAACACGGTCATAAGCACCAAAAGAGGGGGCAGTACGTGCATCACGCGGACCATGGGGCGGGAGACGCTGGACCGGTTGCGCAGATAGCAGAGCACCAGCATGACCAGCTCCACGCCCAGAATGCAGTAGCCCATGGCGTTGAGGGGCCCCCGGTGGTAGCCGCCGGCCTCGTCAAAGAAAAAGAGAACGCCGCTGCGCAGGTTCCAGAGAGTGAGCAGGGCAAACCCGGCGGTGAGGGCGATGATGACAGCCAGCGCCCGGTGCAGGCAGCGTTTGTCATATACATGCTCCAGCAGCAATGCAAAGAGAAAGCCGGCGATCAGGGAGCATACGGAGACGCACAGCAGAAAATACAGGCTGTTGAGGAGCCAGTTCAGCCACAGCGGGAGCAGGTCCGGGACTGCGATGGCATAGACGCACAGGGCGTTGAGCAGGATGGAGCCGCCGGAGGCGCAGAGACAGAGAAGATAAAGGCTGCGGCGGTGCGTGGGAAAGCGACCGCGCTCATTATAGTAGAGAAAGAGGATCACAATGGTGATAAAAGAGAGGAATTCCGCCGTGAGAGACCACCGAATCATGGGAAAATCCCTTCTTTCTCAAAAATGACCGGACAAGAGGTTACAAAATTTTAATTTATAATACAATTATATCATACCATAACACCATGCGCAATTTATTTCAAACAAGAATCAAAGAAGGAAGCGGCCTTCATTTTGACCATATCACGGCGGCCATCCTTCCCGTCCCCTGACCGAACGGCCGGACAATTTGGGAGATCCATGAAAACAGCAGTGCGCCTAAGCGCAGCACACAAGCGGAATGGTCTCCTTGTGCTGCCGCATATGATAACCCTGAAAAGCACGCCAAGGCGGCAGTGAAGGAGGTTTCTGTTTTATGAAGGTCATTTGTGGTTTCCCTGCCCAGGGGCCCACGCTGCAGGAGCAGCTGATCCGTCTGCTGCGCGGGCGGAAGAGAGAGGACGAAAAAGAATGGACGGGCAGAAAATAGGCCTCTACCTCCGCCTGTCAAGGGATGACGAGCGGGCAGGTGAGTCCATGAGCATCGAAAACCAACGAAGCGGCCTGATGCAATACGTACACAGACGCGGCTGGCAGGCAGCTGAGATCTATTCGGACGACGGCTACTCCGGGACCAATTTCGACCGCCCGGGCTTCCGCAGGCTGCTGGATGACATTGCCGCAGGAAAGATCGATACCGTCATTACCAAGGACCTGTCCCGGCTGGGCCGTGACCAGATCGGGACAGCCTATTATTACCAGATCTATTTTCCGCAGCACCAGGTGCGCTATATCTCTGTGGCTGAAGGGTTTGACACCGCGGAACCGGGCGCGGCCGGGGCTCTCTTCCCCTTTCTCACGGCGGCCAATGATTTCTACACGGCGGATATCTCCAGAAAGGTCCGCGCCGCCCTGACGACACGGAAGCGGGAGGGGAAATTCATCGGCGCCTCGCCGCCCCTGGGCTACCGGAAGGACCCGGAGGAGAAAGGGCACCTGATTGTGGAGCCGGAGGGGGCTGAGGTGGTCCGCCGGATCTTTCGGATGTATCTGGCCGGCGGCTCCGTCGTGGGGGTGGCAAAGGCGCTGACCGAGCAGGGCGTACCCACGCCTTCCCAGCGTAAGGGCGGCGGTATCACAGGCAGCCGCTTTCCCGGCGTATGGAGCGATACCATGGTGCGGCGCATCCTGACCAACCCCACATACGCGGGACACCTGACCCAGAACCGGCGGGAAAAGGTCAACTACAAGCTCTCGCGGCGGATCACGCTCCCCGAGGAAGCATGGATCATCATCCCCAATACCCACGAGCCGCTGGTCTCCCAGGATACCTTTGACCGGGTCCGGGAGATGCTGGCCGTACGGAGCTATACGCACAGCGGCCGGGGCGGTCACCTGCTGACCGGGCTGGCCTTCTGCGCCGACTGCGGCGCTCCGATGACCTACGTCAGGGAGAGCGAAAAGAGGACCTGCATGGTTTGCCAGGGCTACCGGAAGGGAGGCCGGCTCCACCTGTGTACCGCCCACCGCATCCGGGAGGATGCCGTGATCGGAGCGATCCAAAGGGAACTCAGGGCGTTGGCCGGGCAGTTGGATGAAAGGGAGATCCAAAAGGCGCTCCAAAATGAGGATGCCGCGGATGGTGCGCAGCGGCGGCAGCGGGCTGCCCGGCAGAAGCTGGAACGGCTGAACGCAGTCCTGGAGCAGCTCTATCAGGACAGGGAAGCCGGGGTACTGCTGGAGGGGGAGTTCCGGACACTGCTGGCACGGAACCGGGAGGAGCGTGCCGGATGGGAGGGGGTATTGGAAGAGGCACGGCAGCACATGGAGCAGGAGAGTACACACAGGGACTTTGCAGAGCAGATCCATCAGTTCCTGACCTTTGACACCCTGGACCGGGCGGCTGTAACCTCCCTGCTGGCCCGTGTCCTCATCCACGCCGATCAGACCGTCGAATTGGAGTTCCGCTTTCGCAGGCCGGACGGACAGGAAACTGTCTGACGGCCTGCTTTTTGTGCGCCGCCCCCGGTCCCGCGGGCAGCATGGGCTCAGCCGGACGCTGAACGGCGGGGGGTCCCGAAGAAAAGGGAAAGAGGATCTCCGTATCCGATCCCCACATCCGCCGGGGTGGACTTTGAGGCGGCGCGCCGCCTGGGGGTGCGTGCCATCTGGGCCCTCTCCCTGCCGGGAAAGACCGCGCCGGTGACCGCAGGCCGTGCCATCCGCACCGCCATCTATAATATCCTCAATGAATTGGGAGTGTGAGTATGGAAGCATGTAATATCGGCTTTGCCTTCTGCGGCTCTTTTTGTACTTACAGCCGGGCCATGGAGGCCCTGGAAGAGGTGGCACGAAGATATGAGCACGTGATCCCCATCGTCTCGGAGCGGAGCGCCGCCACCGATACCCGCTTTGGCAACGCCCATGACTTTATGCGGGAGATGGAGCGCATCTGCGACCGCAGGGTCATCGATTCCATTGTCAAGGCTGAGCCCATCGGCCCCCAGAAACTGCTGGATGTGCTGGTGATCTGCCCCTGCACCGGAAATACACTGGCCAAGCTGGCCTCGGGCATCACCGACTCCTCAGTGACCATGGCGGCTAAGGCCCATCTGCGCAACGGGCGGCCGGTGGTGGTGGCGCTGTCCACCAACGACGGTCTGGCGGCCTCCGCCAGGCACATCGGGACGCTGCTGGAAAAGAAAAACGTCTACTTCGTGCCCTTCCGGCAGGACGATCCGGAACGCAAACCTACTTCGCTGATGGCCGATTTCAGCCGGGTGCCGGCGGCCATCGAGGCGGCCCGCCGGGGGGAACAGCTCCAGCCGGTGCTGCTGGGGAGCTGACAGGGAGAGGAGTCCCCGCGCCGTGAGTGTGGGGACTCCTTCCACTTGCTATTTTCAGACGGGCGTGGTAGGATATCACCGGGAAAATCGCGAAAAGAGTGCGACCCAAAGGAGAACGATGGACCGATGATCGATTTTCGTGAACCGACGCTGGCGGACAAGCCATGGGTGGACGAGCTGCTGGCACAGGCGGATTATAAGGGATGTGAATATAATTTCACCAATCTGTATACCTGGCGGAAGGCCTTCCATTACCGGATCGCCCGGGTGGAGGGCTTCCTGGCGGTCCATCTGTGCGGCGCCCTGGGGTGCAGCTGCCTCTATCCCGCCGGAGCCGGGGATGTGCGGCCGGTGATCCGGGAACTGGCCCGGGACGCCGGGGCACGGGGGGAGACATTGCGCCTGGTGTGCCTGACGCCCCGGCAGATGGATGAGCTGGAGGGGCTCTTTCCGGGCCGCTTCGCCTTTCAGCCTGACCGGGACGGGTACGATTATCTCTACGACATCCACCGGCTGGCCGACCTGCCGGGCAAGAAGATGCACAATAAGCGAAACCATATCAGCGCTCTGGAACGGGAATTCCCGGACTGGCGCTATGAGGAGCTGACCCCCGCGCTGCTGCCCGAGTGCCTGGAGATGGACCGGGAGTGGTACCGCCGCAGCCGGGAGCGGGAGGGCAGGCAGGAGGAAGCGGACCTGGGCAATGAGGGCATAGCCCTGCGGGAGGCGATGGAGCACTTTGAGGCGCTGGGACTGGAGGGCGGACTGGTCCGCATCCACGGCGAGGTAGTGGCCTTCACCATGGGCGACCGGCTGAATTCCAGGATTTACGATGTGCATTTTGAGAAAGCCTACAATGAGCTGCGGGGGGCCTATCCCCTCATCAACCGGGAGTTTGCCCGGCGGGTCCGGGAGAAGTACCCTGAAATTTGCTGTCTGAATCGGGAAGACGATATGGGTGTCCCCGGCCTGCGGAAGGCAAAAGAGTCCTATTATCCCGATGAAATGGTTGAAAAACACAGCGCAATTCTTCAAAATGGACCTGAATTGCAATATATTAGCGAGCTAATGTAATAAAACAGTAGCGCGAAAAAGAACGAATAATCCACAAAATGTCTCTTGACTGCGGACATTATTTACGGTAAAATATACAAACCATTAATATACCCTCGGTAGACAGGGGTCGATACGGCTTTATGGTGTCCGAAAGGCCGCCGGCGCGGCCGCCGGGCGGTGCGTCGTCCCTTATTTGCCGGGGGTAAGTATGTGAATGGCCCAAAAAGAAAGTCATAGGAAGTGAGATCATGGCGAAATATGTGGTAAAGCGCGTCCTGATGGCGCTGCTGACCATCCTTCTGGTGGCGTGCATCACCTTTTTCCTGATGCATGCGATCCCCGGCAACCCCTGGCTCAGCGACAAGTCTCCCTCTCCGGAGGTCATCGCGGCCCTCAACGCCAAGCATGGACTGGACAAGCCCCTCCATATCCAGCTGGGCATATACCTGAAGAACCTTCTGCATCTGGATATGGGCACCTCCATCAAGATGCAGAAGAACTATCCCGTCATCAATATCATCAAGGAGATGTTCCCGGTCTCGGCCAAGATCGGTATCATTGCCCTGCTCTGGGCGGTGGCCGTGGGCGTCCCATTGGGGTGTATTGCGGCCTATAACCGGGGCAAGCCGGTGGACAGCGTCCTGCGCATCGTCTGCACGGTGGGCATCTCCATGCCCTCCTTCGTGACGGCGACGCTGCTGCTCTTTACCCTGTGCGGCGGCCTGGCCCAGGTGTTCCCCACCATGTTCGACGGGTCGTGGCAGAGCTATGTGCTGCCCTGCTTCTCCCTGGGCTTTTATCCCATGTGCTATATCTCCCGGCAGAGCCGGGCGGCCATGCTGGACGCCATCAACCAGGAGTACATCAAGACTGCCCGGGCCAAGGGCCTCAAGACCAATAAGATCATCTTCAAGCACGCCCTGCGCAATGCCCTGATCCCGGTCATCACTTATCTGGGCCCCCAGGTGGCCTTCACCCTGTCCGGCGGCTTCGTGGTGGAGAAGGTGTTCAACATCCCCGGCCTGGGCCGCTACTTTGTCCAGGCCATCCCCAACCGGGACTATCCGGTGATCATGGGCACCACCATCTTCCTGGCCACCTTCATCGTGCTGATGAACCTGGTGGTGGACCTGCTGTATAAGCTGGTGGATCCCCGCATCAACCTGGCGAAGGGAGGCAAGTAAGGATCATGGCAGACAAGTACAAGCATATGGGCTCGCTCCAGATCAACGACGAATATATCATGGGACTGGGCGACGCTGACTTTGCCCCCGCCGATAAGGAGGAAAAGGCCAACTTCATTGCCGAGCGCAAGAGCATCTCCTACTGGGCCGACGCCTGGCGCCGCCTGCGCAAAAACACGGTGGCCATGGTGGCCGCCGCGGTGCTGATCCTTATTTTCCTGTTCGCCTTCGTGGGTCCCGTCATCGTGCCCTACAGCTATGACGAGTTCAACGCCGGCGCCGAGAACCTGCATCCCTGGCACTATTCGCTGGAGGATCAGGCCCGCCTGGCCGAGGCCACCCAGGCCCTGGATCCGGATGAGGCGGTGGAGCAGGCCCGGGCCGAGGCCGAAAAGGCCGGCAAGAAGCTCACCCCCATTGAAGAGGCCAAGATCCGCGCCAAGGCCAAGGCCTCCGGCCAGATCACCGACGAGGAGGGCAACGTCCTCTCCGGTGACGAGCTTAACGCCTATATGATCAGGAAGCTGGGCATCAAGGCCAAGCTGGGCGGCTACTCCAACAAGGAGCTGGAGCGCATGGCCAACGGCGAGAAGGTCTGCCCCCATCTTTTCGGCACCGACCGCAACGGCCGTGACCTGATGGTGCGCACCATGGTGGGCACCCGGGTGTCCATGATCGTGGGCGTGTTCGCGGCGCTGCTGGTGCTCATCATCGGCGCCGTGTACGGCTCCATCTCCGGCTACTGCGGCGGCAAGGTGGACGCGGTGATGCAGCGTATCGTGGAGGTCATCTATTCCATCCCCGAGGTGCTGGTCATCCTGCTCATCTCCATGGTCATGAACGAGACCCTCAAGGGCTTTGTCAACGAGAACCGGGGCAATGTGCTGGCCGAACTGGTCAACCTGCTGGGCTCCAACCTGATCGGCATGTTCATCGCCTTCGGCCTTCTGTACTGGGTCACCATGAGCCGCATCATCCGCGGCCAGATCATCCAGCTCAAGGAGCAGGAGTATGTCACCGCCGCCCGGGCCCTGGGCGCTTCCGGCGGACGGATCATCAAGCGCCACCTGCTGCCCAACTGTATGGGCCAGATCGTGGTCACCACCTGCCTGCAGATCCCCTCGGCCATCTTCCTGGAGTCCTTCCTGTCCTTCCTGGGCGTGGGCGTCTCCGCCCCCCTGGCCAGCCTTGGCTCCATGGCCTCCGACGCGCTGGGCGGCCTGTATACCTATCCGTACCGCCTGTTCTTCCCCGCCATCATCCTCAGCGTAATGATCTTGTCCTTCAACCTGTTTGGCGACGGCCTGCGCGACGCGCTGGATCCCCGCCTGAAAAAGTAAGAAAGGAGGAGACAATATCATGGCAAATAATGAGAACATTGTAAACAATGAGCCGGAGAAGCGGAGCGGCAAGCTCCTGGAAGTCAAGGACCTCCATGTCTCCTTCTTCACCCCCGCCGGTGAGGTCAAGGCCGTGGGCGGCATCAGCTATGACCTGAACTACGGCGAGGTCATGGGTATCGTGGGCGAGTCCGGCTCGGGCAAGAGCGTGGAGGCATATTCCATCATCGGCCTGCTCCAGTCTCCCGGCAAGGTCATCGGCGGCTCCATCACCTTCGAGGGCCAGGATGTGCTGGCCTTCTCCAAGGAGGAGATGACCGCCTTCCGCGGCAACAAGGTCTCCATGATCTTCCAGAACCCCATGACCTGCCTCAACCCGGTCTACACCATCGGCAACCAGCTTATCGAGGCCCTGCGGGCCCACGACAAGAAGATCACCAAGGAACAGGCCGCAAAGCGGGCCATGGAGATGCTGGAGCTGGTGGGCATCAACAACGTGCAGAAGCGGATGAAGCAGTATCCCCATGAGTTCTCCGGCGGCATGCGCCAGCGCGTGATGATCGCCATGGGCCTCATCTGCCATCCCCAGCTGCTCATTGCCGACGAGCCTACCACCGCCCTGGACGTGACCATCCAGGCCCAGATCCTGGAGCTGATGAAGGACCTGCAGAAAAAGACCCACATGGGCATCATCTTCATTACCCACAACCTGGGCGTGGTGGCCGAGATCTGCGACAAGGTCAGCGTCATGTACGCCGGCAAGATGGTGGAGCAGGGCAAGGTGGACGATATCTTCTACCATCCCGCGCATCCCTATACCCTGGGCCTGCTGCGCTCCATGCCCCGGGTGGACGCCGAGAGCCACGAGCGCCTGATCCCCATCGAGGGTACGCCTGTGGATATGCTCAACCCGCCGGAGGGATGTCCTTTCGCGCCCCGGTGCGAGAACTGCATGAAGATCTGTCTCCAGAAAATGCCGCCCTATGTGGAATTGGGCGATGGCCACCGCTCCGCCTGCTGGCTGCGGGTACAGGAGCAGCTGAAGAACAAGGGAGAGGAGGGAGCGAACAATGGCTGAGAAGGAGATCCTGCTGGAAGTACAGAATCTGAAGAAGTACTTCCGCGTCAAGGGGACCAAGGGACCCGGCGTCCAGGCCGTGGAGAACGTGTCCCTCTATATCGAAAAAGGCGAGACCCTGGGCCTGGTGGGCGAGTCCGGCTGCGGCAAGACCACTCTGGGCCGCACCATCCTCCGGCTCCATGAGCCCACCTCCGGTAAGATTATCTACGGCGGCGAGACCATCTTCGAGGGGGAGGACCCCTGGCAGCGCAAGACCGTTGAGGTCAAGGAGAAGGACGGCTCCACCGTGGAGAAGGAGGAGATGGTCCATGTCAGCGTGCCCAAGCCCCAGGCGGTGAACATGCTGCCCTACCGCCGGAAGATGCAGATCATTTTCCAGGATCCCTCCGCCAGCCTGGACCCCCGCATGACGGTGGGCGAGATCATCGGCGAGGCGCTGGACATCCACAAGCTTTACTCCAGCAAGGCCGAGCGCACCGAGCGCATCAAGGAACTGCTGAGCATGGTGGGACTCAACACCGAGCACGCCAACCGCTATCCCCACGAGTTCTCCGGCGGCCAGCAGCAGCGCGTGGGCATTGCCCGCGCCCTGGCGGTCAAGCCCGAGTTCATCGTGTGCGACGAGCCCATCTCCGCCCTGGACGTGTCCATCCAGTCCCAGGTGGTCAACATGCTGGAGGACATGCAGAGCGATATGGGCCTGACGTACCTGTTCATCGCCCATGACCTGAGCGTGGTGCGCCACATTTCCAACCGCATCGGCGTCATGTATCTGGGCAGCCTGGTGGAGCTGGCCGAGAGCTATGAGCTCAACCGTCACCCCCTCCACCCCTACACCCAGACCCTGCTCTCCGCCGTGCCCGTGCCTGACCCTGAGATCAGCCGCGGCCGGAAGCGCATCGTGCTCCAGGGCGATATCCCTTCGCCCATGAATCCGCCCTCCGGCTGCCGGTTCCACACCCGCTGTCCGTATGCCACGGAGCAGTGCAGCCGGTGCGCACCCGAGTTCCGCGAGGTGGAGACCGGCCACTGGGTGGCCTGCCATCTGGTGGACAAGCTCGGATGATTTAGCACAGCAGTGCAAAAAAGAAAGAAAAAGGCGGGCAATATTCCGGTTTTTCCAATAAATTGTTCTCTGATTTCAGTTAACAATTTTGAAACAATTACTTTACAGTATTGCCGTCACATGATATAATCAACTATACTTCAGCTTCAGGAGCCCCATGGGGCTCCTGGCTGTCCTGCACTGCAGGACAGCTGAGCGTCCTGTGTATCGCGCTGAGACCAGCGTGGAGATACAAAGAATTTTATTGGAGGTACAGCAAATGAAGAAGAGCAAGCTTCTGGCTCTGGCTCTGGCTGGCGCCATGATGGCGACCCTGCTCGCCGGCTGCGGCAACACCAATGCGTCCCAGCCTTCCGCGCCCCAGGGCAGCAGCGCGCCCGAGGCCAGCACCCCCGCTGCCAGCGAAGGGTTCAACCTCTCCCTGTGCATCGCGTCCGAGCCTCAGACCATCGACCCCACCCTGAACAGCTCCGTTGACGGCGCCATCATGGTCCAGCACATGTTTGAGGGCCTGATGAAGTGGGGCGACGCCGGTACCAACGTGGCCGGCAACGTCAACGCCGCCGAGCTGGTCAATGGCCAGGCCGAGTCCTATGAGAAGACGGACAACGGCGACGGCACTGTCACCTACACCTTCAAGCTGCGCAGCGACATCAAGTGGTCCGACGGCAAGGACGTCACCGCCGGCGACTTTGAGTATGCCTGGAAGCGCCTGGTTGACCCCAAGACCGCCTCTGACTATGAGAACATGGCCGGCATGATCGCGGGCTATCAGGATATCCACGACGGCAACGCCGAAGCTGACACCCTGGCTGTCAAGGCCGTGGACGACAAGACCCTGGAGGTCACCCTGTCCTACGACTGCCCCTATTTCCTGGAGGTCACCGCTTTCCCCGCCCTGCTGCCTATCCGTGAGGATATGATTGCTGCCGCCGGCGACGAGTGGACCTTCGATCCCGCCACCTACATCGGCAACGGCGCCTACAAGATGGTGGAGTGGAAGCACAACTCCCAGATCGTCATGGAGAAGAACCCCGAGTACTATAACTATGACAAGCTGGGTCCCGACACCATTACCTTCAAGCTGATGGACGACCAGAACGCCATGCTGGCCGCCTATAACTCCGGCGAGCTGCAGTTCATCAACGACATGCCCGTGGACGAGATCCCCACTTTGCTTGCCGACGGCAGGATGGAGATCGTGGACTACATCGGCACCTACTATGTCTGCTACCAGACCCAGAAGGCTCCCTTCGACGACTGGCGTGTCCGCAAGGCCTTCACCCTGGCCATCGACTCCAAGTACATCGTGGAGAAGGTGACCCAGACCGGCCAGGTCCCCGCCACCGGCTTTGTGCCCGCCGGCGTGTATGACGCTGAGGGCGCTACCGGCGATGACTTCCGTACCGTGGGCGGCGACTACTGGAACGCTCCCGTGGACGACGCCACCTACCAGGCCAACCTGGAGGAGGCCAACCGCCTGCTGGACGAGGCCGGCTATGAGGACCGCTCCACCTTCCCCGTGGTGACCTACCTCTACAACACCTCCGACAACCACAAGGCCGTGGGTGAGGCCCTGCAGTCTCAGTGGAAGAACGGCCTGGGCGTTGAGGTCAAGCTGGAGAACCAGGACTGGTCCGTGTTCCTGCAGACCCGTAAGGACGGCGACTACCAGATCGCCCGCAACGGCTGGATCGCCGACTACAACGACCCCATGTCCTTCCTGGATATGTGGCTGACCGGCGGCGGCAACAACGACGCCCAGTATGTCAATGCCAACTACGATGCCGCCATCAAGAAGGCCATGTCCACCTCCGATCCCGCCGAGCGCATGGCCGCCATGCATGAGGCCGAGGATATCATCATCGGTCAGGACTGGGCCCTGGGTCCCATCTACTTCTATACCGAGAAGTTTATGATGGACAGCGAGGTCAACGGCGCTTATTACACCCCCCTGGGCTTCTACTTCTTCATGTACACCAGCCGCGGCTAAGCCACGCACTGCATAAGGGAAAAGAGGCAGAGCATTTGCTCTGCCTCTTTTTTTTACAATTTACGCCATTAAAGTGCAAATTGGCACGATGCACAAGTCATGGAACCATTTCTGCTCTGGGTTGGTCATATTCATAAATATGCAGAAAAGGCTTGCATTTTTATGAATATGGTGTATAATCAAACCATACCTCAGCCAGACAACGGGCGGAACAGGAAAGACCGCCCGCGGAAGAATCGATTAGGAGACGATGAATATGAAAAAGATCTTTGCTCTGGGCATGGCCGCTGCCCTGTCCCTGACGCTGCTGGCCGGCTGCGGCGGCGGTACCGCCGCTCAGCCCAGCTCCCCTGCCGCCAGCGCTCCCGCTGGCTCCGCGGTTTCCACGGTGGAGGCCGGTAAGCTGCATATGTCCACCAACGCCGCCTTCCCTCCCTATGAGATGGTGGCCGACGACGGCTCTTTTGAGGGCATCGACGTAGAGGTGGCCGGCGCCATCGCCGAGAAGCTGGGCCTGGAGCTGGTGGTGGATGACATGGACTTTGACGCCGCCCTCCTGGCCGCTCAGAACGGCCAGAGCGACATCGTCATGGCCGGTGTTTCCGTCACTGACGAGCGCAAGCAGGTCATGGAGTTTTCCGATACCTACACCACCGCCGTTCAGGTCATCATTGTGCCCGAGGGCAGCGACGTGACCGTGGACAATCTGGGCGAGAAGATGATCGGCACCCAGCGGGGCACCACCGGCTACATCTACTGCTCCGACGACTACGGTGAGGACCATGTCACCGCCTATGACAACGGCGCCACCGCCGTGCAGGCCCTGCTGGGCGGCCAGGTGGACTGCGTGGTCATCGACAGCGCTCCCGCCCAGGAGTTTGTGAAGGCCAACGCCGGCCTGACCATCCTGGACACCGAGTATGTCACCGAAGAGTATGCCATTGGTCTGGCCAAGGGCAACACTGAGCTGCTGGACGCCGTCAACGGCGCGCTGAAGGCCCTCATCGATGACGGTACGGTGCAGTCCATCATCGACAAGTACATTACCGCCGAATAATAAAAACAGGAAAAGGGGCGGCCCCAGCGGCCGCCTTTTTTTCCGGTAAGAGAGGAGGAAGCATATGGCGGCGCTCTATGAACAACTGGTGGGCAGCACCGATCTGAGCTTCTGGGAAAATACATTCGTGAAGTTCTACACCGCTTTCATCCATGGCGACCGCTGGAAGCTCTACCTCCAGGGCGTCGTGACCACTCTGGAACTGACGGTCATCGCCCTGATCTTCGGCGTTATTCTGGGTGTGCTGGTGGCGGTGGTCCGCACCTCCCACGATCAGCAGCGGGTAGGCAGACGCAACCCGGTCCTGGGTCTGGTGAACGCCCTGTGCCAGGTGTATACCACCGTGATCCGGGGCACCCCCATGCTGGTGCAGCTGCTGATCTGGGGCTTCGTGATCTTCAAGTCCAGCCGAAACCGCTTCCTGGTGGGCGTTATCGGCCTGGGCATCAACTCGGGCGCCTATGTGGCGGAGATCGTCCGGGGCGGACTGATGAGCGTGGACGCGGGCCAGAACGAGGCGGGCCGCTCCCTGGGCCTGAACTATCTGGACACCATGCGCTTTATCATCATTCCCCAGGCCTTCAAGAACATCCTCCCCGCCCTGGGCAACGAGTTCATCACCCTCTTCAAGGATACCTCCCTGGTCTCTGCCATCGGCTCGGCGGAGCTGCTCTATTACGCCCAGGCTGTGGGCACCAAGACCTATGAGGTCATGTTCCCCTATCTTGGAGCTGCTGTGATCTATCTGGTCTTTGTGATCCTGCTCACCTGGCTCCAGGGCAAGCTGGAAAGGAGGCTGCGTCAAAGTGATCGACGTTAAACACCTCTCCAAGTCCTTCGGCGACCATCTGGTGCTGGATGACATTTCGGAGCATATTGCACCGGGCGAAAAGGTGGTCATAATCGGGCCTTCCGGCTCCGGCAAGTCCACCTTCCTGCGTTGCCTCAACCTGCTGGAGACCCCCACGTCCGGTACAATCACCTTTAACGGTACCGAGATCACCGATCCCAAGGTGGACATCGACGCGGTGCGCCGCCAGATGGGCATGGTGTTCCAGCACTTCAACCTTTTCCCCAATATGACCATTCGGAAGAACATCACTCTGGCCCCGGTGCGCACCGGCCTGATGAAACAGGCCGAGGCCGACGAGGAGGCCATCCGCCTGCTCAAGCGGGTGGACCTGCTGGACAAGGCCGACGCCTATCCCGCGCAGCTCTCCGGCGGCCAGAAGCAGCGCATCGCCATCGTCCGCGCCCTGGCCATGAAGCCCAAGGTCATGCTCTTCGACGAGCCTACCTCCGCCCTGGACCCCGAGATGGTGGGCGAGGTGCTGGAGGTTATGAAGGAGCTGGCGGAGGAGGGGATGACCATGGCGGTGGTTACCCACGAGATGGGTTTTGCCCGGGAGGTGGGTACCCGCGTCCTCTTCATGGACGGCGGCCACATCCTGGAGCAGAACGAGCCCCACGCCTTTTTTGCAAACCCCAAGGAACAGCGCACCATCGATTTCCTCTCCAAGGTGCTGTAAGCAAATCGTGTTTTGGCCGCCCGGCGGAACGCCGGGCGGCTTTTTTATGCAAAAAAATTCCGTTCCGTGACCACGGAACGGAATTTTTAAAGAAAAGATCACTCGGCGGAGATCATGTAGTAATAGACGGGCTGACCGCCGGAGAGTAGGGTGATCTCGGCATTGGGGCAGGCGGCCTGGAAGAGGGCCAGGGCCTTCTGGGCGTCCTCCTCCGACACATCCACGCCGTAGAAGATGCTGATGAACTCGGCCTGCTGGGAGGCGTCGGACCGGGCCAGCCGCTCCAGCAGGGCGGTCAGATCCTGGTCGGTGCCGAAGAGCTGGTGCTCCACCAGGGCCAGGTAATCGCCCTGCTTGATGGCAAAGCCATCAAAGTCCGAATCCCGGGCGGCATAGGTGATCTCGCTGGTGGATACCCGGCCCAGAGCTTCGGTCATGGCGGCAATGTTCTCCTCCTCGCCGGCCTCGGGGTCCATCACCAGCAGGGCGGAGATGCCCTGAGGCACGGTCTTGCTGGGCAGGACCACCACCTTTTTACCCTCGGCCAGGGGAACGCACTGCTCAGCCGCCATGATGATATTCTTGTTGTTGGGCAGCACAAAGACGATCTCGGCGGGGGTCTTGTCAATCTCACGCATGATGTCCTCGGTAGAGGGGTTCATGGTCTGACCGCCGGAGATGATCCCGTCGACCCCCAGGTCGTGGAACACAGCGGCAAGCCCCTCGCCGGCGCAGACCGTGACCACGCCGTACTTCTTTTCGGGAGCGGCCACTTTGCGCGCCGCCTCATGTCCGCCCTCCAGCTCGGCCTCCACGGCGTCCAGATCGTCGGTGCTCTGGACGTGCCGGCCGGCGGCCAGATCGTCGGCCTGGGTGCGCATGTTCTCGATCTTGGCCAGCTCCAGGGTTCCGTACTTCTGAGCCTCGGTCAGAGCCTCGCCGGGGATGTTGGTGTGAACGTGGACTTTGAAGGAATCGTCGCTTTCGCCGATGACCAGACTGTCGCCGATGCTGTTGAGATAGGCCTGGAAGGGCACCAGATTGACGTCCTCGCTGGCCTTGCGGACGATGAACACCGTGTCAAAGGCAAAGGTGATCTCCTCCTGGCTCATCATGGCGAAGTCTGCCTTGTCCTTGGGGGCGTCGGCCTCCCCACCGGTTTCCTCAGGCATGGCCACGCCCCGCAGCTCGTCCAGCATACCCTGGAGGATGACCAGGAAACCCTTGCCTCCGGCATCCACCACGCCGGCCTTCTTCAGGACCGGGTTCTGATTCACGGTGTCGGCCAGAGCCACCTCACCTTCGCGGATGGCGGCCTCCAGCACTGCCTCGGGAGCAGGATTCTCCCGGGCGGCGGCGGCGGCCTGGGCGGCAGCCAGGCGGGAAACGGTGAGGATGGTGCCCTCGGCGGGCTTCATTACCGCCTTGTAGGCGGCGGCTACGCCGAAGTCCAGCGCGATGGCCAGATCCCGGCCGTCGATGGTCTCCTTCTCCTTTACAGCCTTGGCAAAGCCCCGGAAGAGCAGGGAGAGGATGACGCCGGAATTGCCGCGGGCCCCCCGCAGCAGGGCGTTGGCGTTGGCGCCGGCGGCCTCGCCCACAGTGGGGTACTTCTTCTTGCGCAGCTCGGCGGCGGCGGTACTGATGGTCAGTCCCATATTGGTGCCGGTGTCACCGTCGGGCACCGGGAATACGTTGAGCTCGTTGATGTGCTGCTTCTGGCTGTTGATGGAGGCCGACGCGTGGATGATCATCTGTGCAAACAGCGCCCCGTCAATGGTTTCTCTCATGTCCGTGTTCCTTCCTTTCGATGGGGGTGATCAGCCGATGACCATGGAGTCGATGCAGACGTCCACGTTCTTGACTTCCACGCCGGTGGTGCGGCTGACGATATAGCGGACCTCGCTCATGATGGAGCGGCTCACCGCCATCAGGTTGACGCCGTTGTCCACGATAATATGCAGCTCGATGGAGACGCTGGAATCGTCGTTATAAGTGACCTTCACGCCCTTGGACATGGACTCCCGACGGAGCAGGTGGACCAGCCCGTCGGTCTTGGAGCGGATGGCCATGCCCTTCACTCCGTAGCAATTGGTGGCCGCGGCGCCGGTGATATTGGTAAACACCTCGCTGCTGATGCGGATCTCACCCTTTTCGGTCTGCAGCTTCATAAAGGACCCTTCCTTTCTATCCGAGAATTGGCACCCGCGCAAAAATACGCGGCAGATTTCTTTCCATTCGTTTCTTTATTATATTCTATTTCCCTGCAAACTACAAGGGAAAAAGTTTACTGCGGTATGGCAGATAAGCATTGTAATTTGGCCGGAAAGCGTGTAAACTAAAACTATCATTTGGACAAGGAGGCGACGGGATATGAAAATCGCCCGTTTTGTGCTGAAGATCGTGGCTCTCTCGCTGACGATTGCCGCCGGGGTCTGCTGTATCATCGCATACTGGGACAAGATCGCGGCCTTCTTTGGCTGCGCCAAGGAGAAGCTGTCCGCGGGGAAGGCCTGCTGCTGCCACTCGGAGTTTGACGATTACGCGGACTGGGACGATTAAGGACATGTGCTCCGGGGACGATTCCGCCCCCCTGGATCAAGATCAAAAAATTGCCGGGCTGCCTGGGGAGATCCCCGGGCGGCCCGGCTTTTTTCCGCTCCGAACGGGCCGTCCGGGCAGGAATATGGGAACGTGGAACAATGCCCTCAGCGGATCAGATCCAGCTTGAAGGCAATGCGAAGCTGGAGCTGGGTCTCCACGTCGGATATGGAGAGGTCCAGCAGCCGTTCGATCTGGGCGATGCGGTAGACCACCGTGTTATAGTGGCTGTGGAGAAGCTGGGCGGTCTTCTGGGTGTTGCAGCCCTGCTCCAGATAGATCCGCAGCGTGTCCAGCAGAGCAGTGCGGTGGGCGCTGTCATACTCTTTCAGCGGCCGGAGAAAACGGTCCTTGTACTGCTGTATGGCGTCATCCTCCGGCAGGAGGGCCAGCAGGTAGAGGACCCCCAGGGTCTCGTAGGTAATGGCCTGGCGGCGGATGCCGCATTTCCGGCTGATGGCGCTGATCTTTCTGGCCTGCTGGTAGGCCAGGGGAAGGTCCTGCACCGGGTAGGAGTCGCTGATGCAGAAGCTCATGTCGCCCTTGTCCATGATGTAGTTGAGCTTTTCCATGAGGAGAGAGAGCTCCTGCAGGGAAAAATCGCCGGTGGGACCGTCCTCAATGACCAGGATCAGCTTGCCCTCCAGCACTGTGAACATGATGTTGGAGTTGAGATTGCGGATGATGTGGCGGATGATGCTCACATCCTCCTCTGCAAAGGCGCCGGAGCTGTGGGGGGTGTTCAGGTTGACGATGGCGGCCCGGTAGCGGCGGTCCACGCTGACGGTGTAGCCGTCGGTCTGGGCGGAGAGGCAGATGTTGATGGCGTCCCCCAGACGGCCGAAGAGCCAGTTTTCCACAAATTGGCGCTTGTACTTCCGGCGGACTTTCTTGACGGCGATGGCATTTTTCATCTCAGCGGCCAGAATGTGGCTGACCCGGCCGATGACCCGCTGGTCTTCCTGGTCCAGCGGGGTGTAATACTCCGGAATGATGATGCGAATGCCGCTGTGGCCGCCGATGTCAAAAAAGTGGACGGGGATCTCCACCGGCTTGCCCTCCCGCAGGAAGGAAAGGGTGGGGAGGTTGGCCCGCTTGTAGAGCTGGCGGATCACATCCTCCTGCAGTCCGCCCAGCAGTTCCCGGCTCTGCCGGGTGGAAACCAGCTCGTTTTCCGAATCGAAGACCAGAACGGGGTTGGAGATGGCCTTTTCCAGGGCGGCCAGACTGGTCTCCGGGTCCTCGGACCTCATAAAGGCGTCCAGCAGAAGCTCCATTTTGTTCTGCATGCGCTGGAAGGATTGGGTCTCCCGGCGGAAGATCTCCTCCATGCTCTCCTGGACGATGCTGGCAAAAACGGCGGTCATGGGCAGCTCTACCAGCGGGAAGTCCAATTCCACGACCCGCTGGACCAAACGGTCGGGCAGTCCCTGACGAAAACGGAGGGGCTTGAGGCAGAGGACGGCCGCGCCTGCCGCCTGAAGCTGGGGAAGCTGCTCCTCCAGCAGCTCCTCCCGGTCGCGGAAGAGATAGCCCGAGCTGATCACACACTCGCCGGCTTTGGCCCAATCAGCCATATTGGCGATCTCCACCACATTGGCCCGGGTGATGGGCACATCAAGCCTGCTGCCGGAGAGAAGGCGGGCACCCGACATGGAGCCCAGACCCAGCAGATCCTTCAGCGTAAAGGACGCGGCGGCGACCGGTGGTGAGTATGACATATCTCCTGTCCCTCCTGTCAAAATAGGCTGAAAACATTATAGTCTATTTTCGCTAAAAAGCAATATAATGAATTTTGGTTTTTGTGCACCTTTTGGGAGCAGTTCACAAAATGAGCCGTTTAAAATTGGTAGGAAACCACATTGTTATGTCATTTTTCACTAGCTATAATGGGTAAAGTCAAGAGGAACCTGACAAAATGGACAAATTGAAAAGGAGGATGGATGTGAAAGAAATTACCTATACGGTGAAAAGCGAGCTGGGGATGCACGCACGCCCCGCCGGGATGTTCGCCAAGCTGACCAAGCAGTGTCACTCCATCATCGAGATTTCAAAGGGAGAGAAAAAGGCCAGTGCCAACCGCATCCTGGCCGTTATGGGAATGGGGATCAAAACAGGAGACACCATTACCATCACGGCGGAGGGCAAGGATGAGCAGGAGGTCTCCCAGCAGATCCGGCAGATCTGCGAGGAAAATCTGTAACGAAATTTTGGAGGCCCCCCTCTAAGCGGATATTGTTTTTTAGGAGGAAAAATCATGAGAAGACTGGGACGTATTTTTCGGGCGGATGGGAAGACCGTGATCGCGGCCATGGATCACGGCATGGGCCTGAACGTGAATCCTGCCCTGGATAAGACCGGCGAGATCCTGGAGGCCATCGTGGCCGGCGGCGCCGACGCCGTACTGACCACCTTTGGTATTGCCAATCAATATCAGGACATCCTGAAGAATGTGGGCCTGATCCTGCGGTGCGACGGCGGCTATTCCGCCATCCCCAGCAGCGCCAACGGCTATCCCCGGATGCTCTTCTCGGTGGAGGACGCCCTCCGCGTAGGCGCCGACGCGGTGGCCTGCAACGGTTTCCCCGGCACGCCCACAGAGCAGGACTGCATGAAGAACGTGGCCGATCTGGCCGCCCAGGGCAGGGCCTGGGGCATGCCCGTCATGGCCGAGATGCTGCCCGGCGGCTTTGGCAGTGACGTGCCCAAGACGGTGGAGAACGTCCGCCTGGCAGCCCGCACCGGCTGCGAGTACGGCGCCAGCATCATCAAGACTACCTTTGCAGGTACCCCTGAGGAGTTCCGTCAGGTCATCGACGCCTCTTATCAGCCCGTGGTGGTGCTGGGCGGCGAAAAGACGAGCCAGCTCTCCGACCTGTTCGTCTGCATCGAGCAGGCCATGTCCGCGGGGGCCAGCGGCGTGGCCATCGGCCGCAATATCTGGAAGCACCCTGATCCCGAGGCCGTGACCCGCGCCCTGGTGGACTTGGTCCACAACGGCAAGAAGGCTTCCGACATCCAGGGCCTGTAAGGAACCGTTTTCAGAGGAGGTTTTCCACATGATTCCCGAAAAAATGAAAGCCATCATTATCACCGAGCCCCGCAAGGCCGAGGTGAGGGAGATCACCACCCCCACGCCTGCCGCGGGCGAGGTGCTGGTGCGTATTGAGAAGTGTCTCATCTGCACCTGGGAGCAGCGGATCTTTGCCGGCGGAGATGTGGCGCTGCCCTTTGTCCCCGGCCATGAAGTATCGGGCACCGTGGCCGCCATCGGGGCGGATACCATCACCGACCTGAAGGTGGGTCAGCGGGTAGTGGTCAAGACATATGACAGCTGCGGACAGTGCGAGCAGTGCTACCGGGGCCACGACAACGAGTGTACCGGCAAGTCCAAGGGCCGCACCTTCGACGGCATCCCCGGCACCGGCGGCTTTGCCCAGTATCTGGCTATTGCCTCCAACCGGGTATACGCCCTTCCCGACGAGAACGCCGATCTGGCCACCGCCGCCTTTGCCGAGCCTCTGGCCTGCTGCCTGGGCAGTCTGGACCAGGCCGAGGTGGAGTTCGGCGAGGACGTGGTCATCGTGGGCGGCGGCATCATGGGCCAGCTCCACAATGTGCTGTGCAAGAAGCGGGGCGCCCGCACCATCCTGGTGGAGCCCGACGAGGCCCGCCGGAACAAGGCCAGGGAGATGGGCGCCGACGTGGTGATCGACCCCATGAGCTGCGATCCCATTGAGACCATCAAATCGCTGACCGGCGGCCGGGGCGCCCATGTGTGCTTCTACACCGTCAATGTCCTCTCGCTGGCCCAGGATTATCTGGAGTGCCTGGCCAAGCGGGGACGTATGGTCTACTATGGCTCCTTCCATCCCAGCGGACCCATCCAGATCGACCCCAACAAGATCCACTACAGCGAGAAGCGCATCACAGGCTCCTACAGCCCCACCGCCAAGAACTTCTGGACCGCTTCCCGGCTGCTGGGCTATCACCTCATCGAGGTGGCACCCTTCATCACGGAGCGCTATGACCTGAGCGAGTGCCAGAAGGCCTTCGAGCGGGCCGCCAGCCCCGAGACCTACCGTGTGCTCATCGATCTGAGCGGAGACTGAACGCCGTGGGCAACGCCCAGAGGAAAGGAACGGAAACACTGTGATCAATCTGATTCTGATTAGCCATGGAGCCTTTGCCGCCGGTATGCGGGAGGCCGCCGAAATGATCCTGGGCGCCCAGGAAAAGCTGGCCGTGTTCGGCCTGTACCCCGGCGATACGGTGGATACCTTCGCCGAAAAGCTGGAGCAGGCCATCGACGAGTTCGGAGAAGCGGACAACACCCTGATCCTGGCCGACCTGTCCAGCGGGACCCCTTCCAATACCGCGATGCTGATGGTGATGAAGCGGGGCGTGCACGCCCTGTCCGGTTATAATCTTCCGGCGCTGCTGGAGATCCTTACCCTCCGGGAGGAGATGAACGTGCAGGAGCTCATCTCCGCGGGGATCGAGGCAGGTCGGGAGGGCTTCATCAGTGCGGACGACGTGATCAAAGAAAGGAGCGCATCGGAATGAGTGTAGTATTCTACCGCATCGACGACCGACTGATCCACGGCCAGGTGATGACCGGCTGGTCCAAGGTGTACAAGGCCAACCGCATCTTCGTTGTGGACGATAAGGTGGCTAAGGACGCCTTCATGTGCCAGGTCATGAAGATGGCGGTCCCCAAGGGCTGCGATGTCTCCATCCTCACGGTGGAGCAGGCTGTGGATGCCATCAAAAATGATCCCCCCGAGATGCGTACCATCGTACTTGCCAAGACGCCTGACGTCATGGAGAAACTGCTCAACAGCGGCGTGGAGATGAAGGAGCTGAACCTGGGCGGCATGGGCTATGTGGCCGGCCGTAAGATGATCCTGCGCAATATCCAGGTCTCCCCGGAGGAGCTGGAACAGCTCAAGGCCATTGCCGCCAGGGGTATCCGGGTATTCTGCCAGATCGTGCCCGACGGCAAGTGCATCGAGATCGACAAGGTGAAGCTGTAAGAAGACGGCCCAAGGCCGGCAGGAGAGAGCCGGCCGCAGAGCGCACTCCTCATCCCGGGCATGTATCCCCGCTCCCGCCGGGAGCTGGCGAAGGGCAGGCGCCCGACGCTTTTATATACATTCCAATGGTCGATGAGACAAATAAGAGGAGGTAAATCATTATGAGTTGGATCCAAGCACTACTCGTCGGTATCCTGTACTACCTGTCCGACGCGCCGTGGTTCTTCGGCGAGGGCTACTACGTACTGCAGCGTCCCGTGGTGGCCGGCTTCCTGACCGGCCTGGTCATGGGACGGCCTGTTGAGGGCGCGGTCATCGGCGCGACCATTAACCTCATCTACCTGGGCCATCTGAATGTGGGCGGCTCCATGCCCTCCGACATGGCCATCGCCGGTTACATCGGCACCGCCCTGGCGCTGGCGACCAACGTGAGCACCGAGGTGGCCCTGGCCATCGCCGTGCCTCTGGGCCTGTTCGGCACCATCTGGTGGGTCGGCAAGATGACCATCGACTCCTTCTTTGTCCACTGGGCTGACAGCTTCGCCGCCAAGGGCGACGAGAAGGGCGTCATGCTCATGAACTGGCTGCCCAGCGCGGTCATGATGCTGGTATTCAAAGTGATCGTGGCTCTGGTCATCCTGATGGCCGGCGTGCCTCTGATGGAGACCTTCCTGGCGGCCGTTGAGGGCACGAATGTCATCAACGCCTTCTCTGTGGTAGGCGGTCTGCTGCCCGCCCTGGGCATTGGCCTCAACCTGCGCGCCATCCTCAAGATGGACACGCTGCCCTTCCTGCTGATCGGCTTCCTGCTGGTGGCCTATTTCAACCTGAGCATCATCGGCGTGGCCCTGTTCGGCCTGGCTTTTGCCGCCGTGTACCTCATTTACAACAACAAGGAGGAGGATGTCGGCTATGACGGATAACACTGTGAACACGGAGAAAAAGATCAAGCTCACCAAGAAGGACGTCTCCCATTCCTACTGGCTGTGGCAGTTCTTCTCCCATGCCAACTACAACTACGAGCGTATGCAGGGCGGCGCTTTCGCCCACTGCATGGCTCCCGCTCTGGCAAAGCTCTATCCCAAGAAGGAAGACAAGATCGCGGCTCTTCAGCGCCATCTGGTCTTCTTCAATACCAACCCCAACTTCGGCACTTTGATCCATGGCGCGGTCCTGGCCATGGAGGAGGAGAAGGCCAACGGCGCTGAGATCAGCGATGACGCCATCAACTCGGTCAAGACCGGCCTGATGGGCCCCCTGGCAGGCATCGGCGACGCGCTGGACCAGGGCGTGATCATCCCCCTGATCGTGGCTTTGGGCATCAGCCTGGCTGCCGCGGGCAACGTCTTCGGCTCCCTGCTCGTGCTGTTCGGCCTTCCGCTGGTCCTGATCCTGATCGCCCGCTATTTCTGGATGAAGGGCTATCAGCTGGGCAGCAATGCGGTCACCGCTGTGCTGGCCGGCGGCAAAATGAAGCGCCTGATCAGCGCGGCCGGTATCCTGGGCTGCACTGTCATGGGCGGCCTCATCTCCTCCTACGTGTCCTTCAGCCTGAAGATCAACTTTAACATCGGTGACTCCGCGTTTGATCTTCAGTCCTCCATCTTTGACGCGATCATGCCCAATCTGCTGCCCCTGGCGGTTACGCTGGGCGTCTTTGCCCTGCTGAGCAAGAAAAAGTTCTCCTCGCTGCAGATCATGCTCGGCATTGTCGTGATCGGCTTTGTTGGCGGCCTGATCGGTATTTTCTAAGCACCCGAACGGATCCGTGCCGGGCGGCGTTCCGCGCCGCCCGGTCCTTTTTATACTGGTTTTCGATAAAACAGCTGGACCGTTTTATCGGGCCGCAAGATGCGGTCCGGCGGCAAAGCCGCTGATACAAAAACCTGTAAAAAGCTTGAAAAGCTTTTTACAGCGTGAAGCGCGTCCGGTTTTTATGAGACGCCGTGACGCACGTATGTGCGGCACCAGCGTGCGCAGCGCGCGGGATTTCAAATAAAGCATTTTATTTGAAATCAGTATGAAAACATCGTCAATACTTTTTTGTGCCGCCTTTGGCAGCACGGTGCTTGACACCGTCATAAAAACATTTAAAAATGGTTTTATGAAAGAAGAGTATTACCACCGCGAATTTGGAGCGTGATAGTATGACAACACTCAACGGTCAGGGAGTGAGCCGGGGCACTGCTTTGGGAAAAGTGGCCTTTTACCGCCGGTCCGGCCAGGAGATCGAGCCCTCCGCCATCTCGGATGTTCCGGCGGAGCTGGAGCGGTTTGAGAAAGCCTGCGGCCAGGCTGCGGAGGAACTGGAGCAGCTCTATGCGGAGACGCTGTCCACCCTGGGGGAGGAGAATGCCCTTCTCTTTCAGATCCATGAGATGATGCTGGAGGATCCGGATTTTACTGACGCCGTCCGGGCACGCATCGAGGGAGAATGTCTCTGCGCCGAGTATGCCGTGGACGCCGCCGCCAAGGAGGCGGCCGCCGCATTTGCCGCCATGGATGACGAGTACATGCAGGCCCGCTCCGCCGATGTACTGGACGTGGGCCGCCGGCTGGTCCGCATCCTGACCCATACCGACGAGGGGGCTCTCTTCGGCAGCGAGCCTGTGGTGGTGGCAGCCGATGACCTGGCTCCCAGTGAGACGGCGCGGCTGGACCGGAGCAAGGTGCTGGCCTTCCTTACATCAGGCGGATCGGCCAACTCCCACACTGCCATCTTTGCCCGCACCATGGGCATACCGGCGGTGGTGGGGCTGGGAGAAGCACTGGGCCCGGAGCTGGACGGCCGTGAGGCGGCGGTGGACGGCGAGCGCGGACTGGTGGTGCTGGACCCGGACGAGGCCGTCCGAACGGAATTTGCCGCTCTGAAGGCGGACGAGGATGCCGGCCGGGCGCGGACCGGGCGCTACCGGGGCAAGGCCAGCGTCACCCGGGACGGCCGGCGGGTGGAACTGTGCGCCAACGTGGGCGGGCCCCAGGATGTGGCCCTTGCCCTGGAGGGAGACGCCGAGGGCATCGGACTCTTCCGCAGCGAGTTCCTCTATCTCCAGAGCCGGGATTACCCCGATGAAGAGACGCAATTTGCGGCCTACCGGGATGTGCTGGAGCGGATGGAGGGGAAACGGGTGGTCATCCGTACCCTGGATATCGGCGCAGACAAACAGGCGGACTACTTCCGGCTCCCCCGGGAGGAGAATCCCGCCATGGGTATGCGGGCCATCCGTATCTGCCTCACCCGGCCGGAGGTGTTCCGCACCCAGCTGCGGGCTTTATACCGGGCGTCGGCATACGGCAGGCTGGCCATCATGTTCCCCATGATCACCCATGTGTCCGAGGTGCGGCAGATCAAAACCATCGCCGAAGAGGTCCGGCAGGAACTGAAGGAAGAAGGCGTCCCCTTTGACGGGAACGTGGAGCTGGGCATCATGATCGAGACTCCCGCCGCCGCCCTCCTCAGCGGGGACCTGGCCCGGGAGGTGGACTTCTTCAGTGTGGGGACCAACGACCTGACCCAGTATACCCTGGCCCTGGACCGGCAGAACAGCAGTGTGGCGCAGTTTGACGACCCCGCCCATGAGGCAGTGCTCAAGCTCATTGCCATGGCGGCGGAGAATGCACACCGGGCGGGCATCTGGATCGGCATCTGCGGAGAGCTGGGCGCCGACCCGGCCCTGACCGAGACCTTCCTCCGGATGGGGATCGACGAGCTCTCCATGAGCCCCGCCGCCATCCTCCCCACCCGGGAGCGGGTGTGCGGACTGGAGCTGGGAGAGGCAGCGGAACAGAAATAAGAAAAGAGGTCCGCTTCCCACAGGAAGCGGACCTCTTTTTGACCCGGCGGGGCAATCGTGCTATAATCAAAGAAGTTCAAAAGGAGCAAATGCTTCTTGGAAGGCGCGTGATACGCGCCGTGCCCCGGAACGATGAATAGCGCCCGGCCGGGCGAAAAGGAGATACCGACATGCACAACGAACTGACCCAAAAGGACCTGCAGCTCATGCGGGAGGAGCTGGACTACCGCCGCATCCAGCTGCGCCCCCAACTGCTGGAGGCAGTGAAGGAGGCCCGGGCCTTCGGCGACCTGAGCGAGAATTTTGAATACAAGGCGGCCAAGCAGGAGAAAAACAAGAACGAGAGCCGCATCCGCTACCTGGAGAACATGATCCGCACGGCGGTGGTCATCTCGGATCAGGCGGCGGAGGACGCGGTGGGGCTCTACGACCGGGTCACCGTGTATGTGGAGGAGGACGATGAGACCGAGACCTATCAGATCGTCACCACCATGCGGCAGGACGCCCTTCACGGGCTCATCAGCCGGGAGTCCCCGGTGGGGAAGGCGGTGCTGGGAAAGAAGGTGGGCGACCGGGTCCACATCCAGGTGGATGCGGATTACGGCTACGATGTGGTCATCCGGGCCATCGAAAAGGCAAAGGACGACGGCTCCATTCCCCTGAACAAGTTTTAAACAGGAAAAGGCCCCGCTCACGCGAGCGGGGCCTTTTTGACGGCGCATCACTTTTTCTGCATGGCCTTGCGGATGAGTTCCTGGCCCTCGGGGGAGCGAAGGGTGTCCAGAACCGTTTTGCGCAGCAGCTCCTGTACGGCTTTGCTGGCCAGCAGAGAGTCCAGCATGGCCCCCTGCTGAGGCTCGGCGGAGGGCTTGGGGCGCTTGGGCTTGGGCGCGGGGATGGGTACATACTCGCCGTCGTCGGCGGGTACGGCGTCCATCCAGTCCTCCTGGCGGGTGCGGTCGCTGCTCTCGCCCCGGAGATAGAAGAGGGAGACGCCGAAGTGAGCGGCGATCTTCTCCTGCTGTTCCTTAGTGGGGGTGGCCCGGCCGGTCTCAAATTTTTCAATGGCGCCCTTGGGGAAGCCCAGGGCCAGGGAGAGGGCGGGACGGCTCAGATTGGCCTCGGTACGGAGGGATTCGATGCGCTGTGCCAGTGTTACCATGGAAAAGACCTCCTTGAAGTTTGGCGGGCCCGGGCCCGGCATAGCAAAAAACCGCCCCTGGGGCGGCAAAGCGGCGGGTCCGGTCTGAAAACGGGAAAAAGCCCGTCCGCAAAAGGAAAAGCCCTGAGGCTTTTTACCTCAGGGCCTATTCCGAGCTGGAGCAGGTGACGAGGCTCGAACTCGCTACCTCCACCTTGGCAAGGTGGCGCTCTACCAGATGAGCTACACCTGCAAGCAACATAGATATTATATGAAAAAGGGGGGCGCTTGTCAAGAGGAAAATACGGCGATATGGTACCTGCGTCCCTCTGCTGGACCCGCTTTCGGGTCCGGGCCCGGGCCGGATCGAAGCCCGGCGCAGCGTGTCCGGTTTGGAGGCAATAAAACCCCGTTTGCAAAAGGAAAAGCCCTGAGGTTTTTACCTCAGGGCTTATTCCGAACTGGAGCAGGTGACGAGGCTCGAACTCGCTACCTCCACCTTGGCAAGGTGGCGCTCTACCAGATGAGCTACACCTGCAAGCGACGAATGATATTATAGCGGCAGAAGGACGAGATGTCAAGAGGGATTTTACGAATTATGCAAAAAACGCGGAGAGGCGTGGGAGCGCCTCCCCGCGTACTGTGCCGGATGTGTACGGTCAGCCGGCCTCTTTGCCGCTGTCCGAACAGACGGGGATCTCATCCCGGTCCCAGACATATCCCATGGCCTCGGCGTCACTGTCGGTCAGAAGAAATCCGTCGGCGGCGGAGGCATCCACGTGCCGGTGCTGGCCGGAGGGAAGGGCGCAGACATTCCAGAAATGGGCGCGGCCGTCCCGGAATCCCCGGACCACCGTGCTGTCCAGCCCCGCGGTCTGACAGAGCAGCTGGAAGGCCAGGGCCACGCCCTCGCTGTCGGCCCGGTTCTCCAGCAGCGCGGCGTAGGCAGTGGGACCCTCACCGTCGGGGGCGGGGCTGACCCGCTGGCGGAGCAGGTCAAAGATCTCCTGGAGGGCTTCAGGGCCGGCCTGGCCCAAGAGAGAGGCAGAGAGCTGGTCGGCCTGCTGGAGAAGCAGCTGACTCATACGGCGCAGCTCCTCCGCCGGGGCAGGGTAGGTAAGCAGGATCTCCACGATACGCTCCCGGCCCTGGTCGGGGTAGAGGGAGATGGTGTACTCCGGCATGCCCAGGGCGGCAGCGGGCGTGTCATAGTAGGCCTGTCGGATCAGGGCGGAGATATAGTCCTCATCCTCGGTAAAATAGGATACCTGGAGCACGGCCTCCGGCGCAAAGCGGGTCAGCTTTTCCTGCAGGACCCGGCGGACGGCGCTGCTGCCGGTGACCGTCTTGATGCTCTGGATCTGTTCCAGGGTGCGGCGGTAGGTGATATGGATATTGGCCTCGTAATACTGCACCACACGGGTGCAGTCATGCTCGATGAAATCCACGGCGTAGGCGCCGATGGGGGCGTCCCGGGCCACCTCCAGGCAGGCGCTGTTCAGGTCTGCCTCCACGTCCCTGGGGTAGTTGGTCAGGCGGATGGCGCCATGCTCCACCCCCTGATTGACAAAGTAGAGCACGTCGTTGACCAGATCCTGATAGGTCTCAGCCTTGAGCACATTGGAGTCGTCGGCGGCCGCCGGGTGCTCGGGGTGGGCGGTGACCACCATGTAGCTGCGTTCCAGCATGGAAGAGCAGCCGCTGAGCAGCACAGTGCCCGCCAGCAGCAGAGATGTAAGCTTTCCCTTTCCGGGCATGGGCGGCCCTCCTTTCTGAAGGGGGTGTACAGGGGTCTACAGGCCCAGATCCTCGCCTACGATAACGACCTCGGCATATGGGATGCCATTGGGACGGCGCCACAGCACGGTAAGGCCGCGGCAGATCCGCTCGGGACTGTCGCAGTCGTAGCAGCGGTCAGCGTTGACGGCGCAGGGGGTCTTTCGGTTGAGCCGTTTGGCGTTTTTGGGGGCGGCGATGTTGCGGGAGCGCCACAGGGCCTGGTCGTAATCGGGGGCGATTTTGTTGACGCCGATGACCAGATAGAGCTCTTTATGGCCATACAGGGTGGCGGCCACCCGGTTGCCGGTGCCGTCGATGTTGATGAGCTCGCCGGTCTCGGCCGCGCCGTTGACCGAGCAGAGGTAGACCTCCGCGCCGGCGGCCTGGTCCAATGTGCTGCCGCTCCAGTGGGAATAGAAGGTATTATGGCCGGAGAGCCGCTCCATCAGGCCCAGCTCCTGGATGGTCACGGAACCGCCCATGCCGATGGTGCGGCCGTCCAGCTTGCCGTCCAGGTAGTCGGCGGCCCCCCGGGCGGTGTCGAAATACACCGTATGAAAGCCGTTCTTCTCCAGATTTTTGCGCAGCTTGTTGATGTCTGCCATGGCGCTTCCTCCTTAATTAAAGGTCGTTTTGCTTATACTCCCGGAACCCGTCGCCCAGGACCTCGTGGGCCTCGCATACGATGAGAAAGGCGGCGGGGTCGATCTCCTTCACCATGCGCTTGAGGGGCACGATCTGCCGCTGTTTGAAGGCGCACAGCAGCACACGCTTGGCCTCTCCCGACCAGGCTCCCTCGCCGTGGAGCACCGTGACGCCCCGGTCCAGTTCCTGAAAGATGGCATGAGAGATCTCGTCCGGCCTGGAGCTGATGATATAGGCCACTTTGGCGTTGTCCAGACCGTAGAGCACGCTGTCCATGACGATGGTGGAGATATACAGTGCCACCAGGCCGTAGAGGGCGCTGGACAGGTCGTGGAAGGCGGCGGCCACCGCCACAATGACCACCAGGTCAATGACCAGAAGCAGCTTGCCCATGGGCAGCCAGGCCAGCTTGAGCTTGAGGAGCCGGGCGATCAGGTCGGTACCGCCGGTGGTGGCCCCCTGAAGAAAGACAATACCCAGAGAGACCCCCATGAGCACGCCGCCGAAGATGCAGGCCAGCAGGGGATCCATGGGCGGGAACGTATAAAGGGCGGAGGTCAGGTCGATAAAAATGGAGGATACCGCCATGGCGAAGAGCGAGGTCACCAGCAGGCGGCCGCCGATAAATTTCCACCCCAGCAGAAAGAGGGGGATATTGAGCAGGATGACCACCACGCCGATGGGGGCCCAGGGGAGAAAATGATTGATGATCTGGCCCACACCGGTGATACCGCCAAAGCCGATCTGGTTGGGCTCATAGCACCAGCAGAAGCCCAGGGCATAGATGACCGAGGCCAGAGTGATCCACAGATAGGGGAGGGCTTTTTCTTTTAAAAGACGGCTCATACAAACCTCACATCACAAATCATATGGGGTACAGGCGTTTTCTCTATTGTAAGCCACGCCTTGCCTCCGTGTCAACCGAGGGGGCCGGGTGGGGCGGGGCGGAAAAACCCCGGAACGGACCGCAGGCCGCTCCGGGGCTCTGGTTTACAACAGGCTCATCTGCTCCTCGCCCCGGTCCTCCTCCTTCAGGAGCATGCCGGCGATGGGCAGGCTGCGGGCACGGTAGCGGGCCGCGTTGACAATGGAGGTCTCAGACAGGGGGAGCACCTTCTCCAGACGGTACCTGAGCTTGAGCGTCATTACGCCCACGCCCTGGGTGGAGCGGGTGGTCTTGGGGGAGAGGGCGGCGGTATGGAACACCACGCACCGTCCCTCGGTGGAGATGGCGGCCAGCTCCAGATCCTCCCGGATGTGGAGGGCGGCGGCCAGAGGGGACTTGTCGCTGTAGGCGCCGGTGAGGCGCTTGCGGCGGGTCTGGGTCTGGTAGGCCGAGAGCTCCACCCGGGCGGCCTTGCCGTTTTCAAAGAAGAAGAGCAGGTGGCCGCTGTAGTCGCTGGTGACGCAGGCCCACACGGCGTTCTCACCCGGGTCCATGCCCAGGCGGGTGGGGAGATACTCGCCCAGCACGCTGGCCTTGGTGTCCCCAAAGTCGCTGAGCCGGGTCTTGTAGCACTGCTGGCGGTCGGTAAAGACCAGCAGCTCGTCCCGGTTGGAGGCCTCCCACTGGAGGAAGGGACCGTCCCCTTCCTTATATTTCTGCTCGCCGCTCATGCGCAGGGACTGGGGGGTGATCTTCTTCAAGTATCCCTCCCGGGAGAGGAATACATGCACCGGATAGTCGGGGATCTCCTCCTCCGGATCGGCCGCGGCGGCGGCCTGGAACTCGTAGACGATCTCGGTCCGGCGGGGGACGGCGTACTTTTTCTTCACACCCTGGAGCTCGACGGTGATGACCTTCTTGATCCGGGCGGGGCTGGAGACCAGGTCCCGCAGGTCGGCGATCTCCTCCTCCAGGGAGGCGGTCTCCTCCACCCGCTTGAGGATGTACTCCTTATTGATGTTGCGCAGCTTGATGTCGGCCACGTACTCGGCCTGGGTCTGGTCGATGCCGAAGCCGATCATCAGGTTGGGGATGACCTCGGCGTCCTCCTCGGTCTCCCGGATGATTTTGATGGCCCGGTCGATGTCCAGCAGGATCTTTTTCAGGCCCTTGAGGAGATGGAGCTTCTCCTCCTTCTTCTTCATCACATAATAAGTGCGGCGGCGGACGCCGTCCATACGCCAGGCGGTCCACTCCTCCAGAATCTCGCCCACCCCCATCACCCGGGGCATGCCGCCGATCAGGATGTTGAAGTTGCAGGAATAGGCGTCCTGCAGGGGGGTGGAGCGGAAGAGACGGGCCATCAGTTTGTCCGGATCGGCCCCCCGCTTCAGGTCGATGGTGAGCTTGAGACCGTTCAGGTCGGTCTCGTCCCGCATGTCGGCAATCTCCTTGACTTTGCCGGCCTTGACCAGCTCGGCCACCTTGTCCATCACGGCCTCCACCGTGGTGGAATAAGGGATCTCATAGATCTCAATGAGGTTTTCCGGCTTGAGGTAGCGCCACTTGGCACGCACCTGCACCGAGCCCCGGCCGGTGGAGTAGATCTGCCGGAGGGCGGTCTCGTCGTAGAGAAGCTGCCCGCCGGTGGGGAAGTCGGGGGCCTTCAAAATGGGGAGCAGGTCCACGCCGGGGTTTTTCAGGTAGGCCACGGCGGCGTCGCACACCTCGGCCAGGTTGAAGCCGCACAGGTTGGAGGCCATGCCCACCGCGATGCCCTGGTTGGCGCTGACCAGGATGTTGGGGAAGGTGGTGGGCAGCAGGGCGGGCTCTTTCATGGAGCCGTCGTAGTTGTCCACAAAATCCACCGCATCCTGGTCGATGTCCCGGAAGAGCTCGGCGCAGATGGGGTCCAGCCGGGCCTCGGTGTACCGGCTGGCGGCCCAGGCCATGTCACGGGAGTAGACCTTGCCGAAGTTGCCCTTGGAGTCCACCAGGGGGTGGAGCAGGGCGCCGTAGCCCCGGGAGAGGCGGACCATGGTGTCGTAGATGGCCGCGTCGCCGTGGGGGTTGAGCTTCATGGTCTGGCCCACGATGTTGGCGCTCTTGGTGCGAGCGCCCCCCAGCAGCTTCATCTGGTACATGGTGTACAGGAGCTTGCGGTGGGAGGGCTTGAAGCCGTCGATCTCCGGGATGGCCCGGGAGACGATGACGCTCATGGCGTAGGGCATGTAGTTGAGCTCCAGCGTCTCGGTAATGGGCTGCTCCAGCACCTCGGCCCGCAGGCCCATGACGTTGGGGTTGTTCACTTTTTTCGCCCCGGTGTCCGGGGCCTTCTTTTTGGGCATTGGGATCAGTCCTTGTCCTGTGAGTTATATGATATACCGATATTACGGATTGAGATCGCCGGGCAGGCCGATGACGCCGGCAGTAAAGAGGCTGTCATCCAGAAGAGGGGCCATGGCGGGATCGGCCAGCATGGTCTGGTAGAGCCGCCCGCGCTCGGTGCTCCATACGTCAGAGGTACTCAGACCTGCCCAGCGGCAGTAGCCGGCCAGATAGTCCTCATAGGCATCCTTCCAGGAGGAGTAGGTCCTGTCCAGCTTTTTTGCGGCGGGCTCCACCAGTTCCAGCGTCTCAGGGTAGGTCACATATCCGGCCAGATAGCCCCACTGGGCCAGGTGGCTCACCCGAAACAGGTCCCAGGCGTCGTTCCCCTCCGCCAGGGCGGCGGCGGCAGCCATCAGGGATTCCCGGCCGGTGATCCCCCAGTCCTCGGACAGGATCCGGCGGCCGAAGTCGGGGCCGGTGGACTCCAGCCGGTTGGAGACGGCGCCGCCCACGGGACCGGCGCCGAACCGGGTCTTGCCGCCGAAGAGGTGGGCCTCCCCGGGGTTGTTCTCATAGTTGAGCAGGGCCCCCATGGCCAGGGCCCAGTCCTCCAGGTTGGAATCCCCGGCAGCGGATCTGTCCTCGGTGATGATCACGTGCTGCTGCGCCTTATTCCACTCCACCTTCTGACCAAAGAACTCGGCGATGTAGCGGATGGGGATATAGGTGCGGTTATTTTCGGCATAGGGGGCCACGTCCATCTGGAAGGGCGCGCCGTTGCGCAGGGCGGCGGTGGAATCCAGGGTCATGACGAAGGCGTCCGCTGCACGCCGGACCGTGATCTGCCGGGTCTGGGCGTCGTATTCCACCGTGGCGCCCATGAGCTCGGCCAGGCGGCGGAGGGGGACCATGGTGCGCCAGTTCCGGGTCTGGGCGGTGGTGGTGTCCAGATAGTCGGCGCTGATACGGACCGAGCGGGGGTGGACCAGGTCGCCGTCCAGGGTGACGAAGAGAAGGGATTTGGCATACGCCAGGCGGTCGGCGGGGATGGTTTTGACCAGTTCACAGTCATAGATGGCGTCCAGCGTGAACTGGCCATAGGGAAGCAGGTATTCAATGGCTCCCGCGTACCAGCGCAGGCCGCCCTCCAGCCCGGCGGTGATGTCCCGGGCGGCCAGGCACATCCTGGCATTCCACAGATAGCACAGATACCTGGCCTCCTTCTGGTCTCCGGCGTAGGAGGCGGCAAATTCAAAGTTGCTGGAGCCGCTGAAGGACTTCCCCTGCGCCGCGGCGTTGAGGGCCAGCTTTACGTCGATGAGGCCCAGCTCGAACCGCACGCCGGGATCTTTGGATTTTGCCAGCTCCTGGTAGCGGTTGTAGATCAGCGCGTCGGAGCTGCGGGTGATCTCCGTATGGCCTGCCGCCGCGTACTCCTGAAGGGAGAGGATCTTTTCCCGTGTCTCCCCGGTGTAAGCGGTGCTGTTTTCAAACACGGCATACTCCTCCGCGGTCAGCTGGGATGGGTGAGTGCGGCGGCCAGGGCAGGGACAGCAAGGGAAAAGAGCAGCGCAGACACAAGCAGAGTACATGTGAGTTTTTTCATGATAAGTCCTCCTTTGCCGCGCGGCGGTTTACGAGATATCCGCCAGGTCAAGATATTTATAACCATCTTCCGCAATATGGTCCTTGCGGCCCTGAAGGTTGTCCCCCAGCAGCAGGTCAAAGACCTGGGCGGTACGCTCCACGTCCTCGGGCATGACCTTGATGAGACGGCGGGTGTCGGGGCTCATGGTGGTCAGCCACATCATCTCCGGGTCGTTCTCGCCCAGACCCTTGGAGCGGTTGATGGTGCATTTTTTGCCCGAGAGCTCCCCGTTTATGATGTCGTTCTTCTCCTTGTCGGAGTAGGCAAACCAGGTCTTTTCCTTATACGTGATCTCATAGAGGGGAGACTCGGCGATGTAGACGTATCCCCGCTGGATCAGGGTGGGCACCAGGCGGTAGAGCATAGTGAGGATAAGGGTGCGGATCTGGAAGCCGTCCACATCGGCGTCGGTGCAGATGACGATCTTATTCCAGCGCAGGTTCATCAGGTCGAAGGCGGACACGTCCTTGGCGTGCTTGTCCTGCACCTCGCACCCGCAGCCCAGGACCTTGAGCAGGTCGGTGATGATCTCGCTCTTGAAGATGCGGGCGTAGTCGGCCTTGAGGCAGTTGAGGATCTTGCCCCGGACGGGCATGATGCCCTGGAACTCCGCGTCCCGGCTGAGCTTGACGCTGCCCAGGGCCGAGTCGCCCTCCACGATGTAGAGCTCCCGGCGCTCGGTGTCCTTGGTGCGGCAGTCCACGAACTTTTGCACCCGGTTGGCAATGTCCACGCTGCCTGAGAGCTTCTTTTTGATGTTGAGCCGGGCCTTTTCGGCACTCTCCCGGGAGCGCTTGTTGATAAGGACCTGCTCGGCGATCTTCTCGGCGTCCAGAGGATTCTCGATGAAATAGACCTCCAGCTGGGCCGGGAGGAATTCGGCCATGGCGTCCGGGACGAATTTGTTGTTGATGGCCTTCTTGGTCTGGTTCTCATAGCTGGTCTGGGTGGAGAAGTTGTTGCTCACCAGCACCAGACAGTCCTCGATATCGGCCCAGGTCACCTTGCTCTCGTTTTTCTGGTACTTGCCCTGCTGGCGGAGCCAGGCGTCCACGCCCGAGACGAAGGCGCTCTTCACCGCCTTCTCCGGTGAGCCGCCGTGCTCCAGCCAGGAGGAGTTATGGTAGTGCTCGATGACCTGCACCGTGTTGGAAAAGCAGAAGGAGACGCTGAGCTTGACCTTGTACTCCGGCTTGTCGGCCCGGTCCCGGCCGCGGCGCTCAGTCTGCCAGAACACCGGCTGGGTCAGGGCATTCTCCCCGGAGAGCTCCTTTACGTAATCGATGATGCCGTTTTCATATTTGAATTCGGTGGTCTCAAACTTCCCGCCCAACTGGTTGCGGAAACGGAAGGTGATGCCCGCATTGACCACAGCCTGCCGCTTCATCACGTCCAGATAGTACTCCACCGGGATGTTGATGTCGGTAAAGACCTCCAGATCGGGTTTCCAGCGGAAGCAGGAGCCGGTCTTTTTCCGGTCGGTGGGCTCTTTCTTCAGACCGCCGATGTTCTGGCCCTTTTCAAAATGGAGGGTGTATTTAAAGCCGTCCCGGTGGATCACCGCGTCAAAGTACTCGCTGGCGTACTGGGTGGCACAGGAGCCCAGACCGTTGAGACCCAGGGAGTACTCGTAGTTGTCGCCGGAGCCGTTGTCATACTTGCCGCCGGCATAGAGCTCGCAGAACACCAGCTCCCAGTTGAACTTCTGCTCCCGCTCGTTCCAGTCCACCGGGCACCCGCGGCCGAAGTCCTCCACCTCGATGGAGCAGTCGGCGTAGCGGGTGACGGTGATGAGACTGCCGTGTCCCTCCCGGGCCTCGTCGATGGCGTTGGACAGGATCTCAAAGACGGCATGTTCGCAGCCGTCCAGTCCGTCGGAGCCGAAAATAACACCGGGCCGCTTGCGTACCCGGTCGGCGCCCTTCAGGGCGGAAATAGATTCGTTGCCATAGGTCTTCGCGCTGGTCTTTGCCATGGGCCTCTCCTCACTGTCTTCAAATCAATAGCGGATAATTTTACATATTATCATACCCCATTCCTGCCGGAAGTGTCAAGGAAAGGGGGGCTGCTTTTGGTCCGGACAAAAAAAGACAGCCCCGCTGCCGGGGCTGTCCGCTGAGGAGCCTTTCATCTGTCCCAGCATTTCGTCCGGTCGGCGTCTGTGATCTCACGAATGGCCCGGCAGGGATTGCCCACAGCCACATGGTTGGCGGGAATATCCTTTACGACCACGCTTCCGCCGCCAATGACCACGTTGTCTCCGATGGTGACGCCGGGCATCACCTGCACCCCGGCGCCGAACCAGACATTGCTTCCCACCGTGATGGGATACGCGTACTCCAGCCCCCTGTTTCTCCGCTCAAAATCAATGGGATGGCCGGAGGTATGAAAGCCGCAGCCGGGACCGATGAATACCGAGTCGCCAAAGGTCACCCCACCCGCGTCAAGGATGACCAGACCATGGTTGGCGTAAAAATCTTCGCCCACCTGGATGCGGCTGCCGTAATCGCACCAGAAATCCGGCTCAATGTACACAGAGTTCCCCGCTTTGCCCAGGATCTGCCTGAGCAGCCGGAGCCTTGCATCCAGATCCTGAATGGGAAGACGGTTATACGCCTGACACAGGGTCTTACAGGCCAGGCGTTCCGCCGCCAGCGCCGGGTCGTTGTTCGCATCGTAGAGCATCTGCCGCTCCATTTTTTCCCGCTCCGTCATGTGTCCGTACCTCCGATCGCATGTTCCTTTGCCCTGATTATAGCCGCTGCCGCCTCTGTTTTCAAGAACGGGCAGAACGCAACGAGGACCGCCGCGCCCTCCCGGGTACGGCGGTCCTCCACGGCAGCCTTGCCGCGCCCGGAAGATTTCCCGGATGCGGCCAGAGCCGTTGAACGGGACAGGCCACGGCTCCTTTCGCCTTTCGCCAGAGGGCGCGCGCGCCCGGCACCGGCTTAAAAGGAGATGTGTGTGGAAGGCATGCTCCTCACTGCCTGTCCGGGAGTAGTATAACCGGTGCGGCCAAGTCCCATGTACGGAAAAGAATGGTATAAAAAGGTGCATATCGGGCTAAACTGGACATACACTGGAAGGGAAAGGCACTGAGGAAAGGAGCGGGAACCATGACAAAAGCCGAGAGACGCCGGCAGAGGACCCAATTGGAGGAGGAGCGGCAGACCTTGACGTCGGAACTGGCCCGGACCCGGACCCGGATCGCCCAAGCTTACTCCGGATTTAACAGCGCCCGGGATCCGGATCTGGTGGAATCCTTTATCTATGAGATCAATTCCCTTCAGGCGCGGTATACTTATTTGCTGCGGCAGATAAAAAAGCTGGAGGAACAGCGGGAAGAGGCACCGGAGCGGTCGGGACGGTGGCTGCCGCTTCCGGGAATGGGCCGTCCGCTGTCCGCCTACCGATGAGAAAAGAGCCAGGGGACTGACAGACCGCCCCTGCCTGACAGGGGCAGGGGGAGGAGATAACCATGGAATGGCTGATCCGGAATCTGCCCCTGGTAACAGCCGGCCTCATCCTGCTCATCGCGCTGCTGGCCATGCGCAGGACTGTGCGGTGGTGCCTCCGGCTGGCCGCACGGACCGGCGTGGGGCTGGCGGTGCTGGCTCTGCTGAGCCAATGGGGCGGCGTCCTGGGGATCCGGCTGGGCGTGAATCTGATCAACGCGCTGGTACTGGGACTGCTGGGGGCGCCGGGCTTCGGACTGCTGCTGATGATGAACTGGGTGCTGGCAGTGTAAGAACGCCCGCCGCCGGAACAAAGGATGAACAAAGAGCGGACCGCCCCAGGCGGTCCGCTCTTTTTGCAGGGATGGTCAGGCGTCCTTCCGGTCCCGGAAGAGCTTGAAGACCTGGATACACAGGGTGGGCAGGAAGGCCAGCCCCACGATCTGGGCGATGTGGGTCCCATCCAGAGGCGTGGCCTGGAAGAGCGTATTGAGGCCGGGAATAAAGAGCACCGCGGCCAGCAGCAGCACGCCGCAGCCGAAGGCGGCCAGGGAGAAGGGGTTGGAGGTGAACTTCAGCCGGAAGATGGATTCCCGCCCACGGCAGTTGAAGCCGTGGAAGAGCCGGGCCAGGGTCAGAGTGGCGAAGGCCATGGTGGAGGCCGCCGCCGCACCGCCGTAGGACCGGCCCAGATAGAAGGCGGTCATGACGGGAACGGCGATGAGCAGGCCCTGGCCCAGAATGCGGGTGAGGAGGGGCCGGTCCAGGATGGGGGCGTTGGGGTCCCGGGGCTTCTGCCTGAGAAGGCCCCTGCGGGCGGGCTCCATGCCGATGGCAATGGCGGGCAGGGAGTCGGTGAGCAGGTTGATGAAGAGCAGATGGACCGGCGCGAAGGGCACGGTGAGGCCGGCGATGGAGGCGTACACCACGCAGAAAATGGCGGCCATGTTGCCCGAGAGCAGGAACTTGATGGCGTTTTTGATGTTGGCGTACACATTGCGGCCGTTGACCACCGCCCGCACGATGGTGGCGAAGTTGTCATCGGCCAGGATCATGGAGGCGGCGTCCTTGGAGACCTCGGTGCCTGTGATGCCCATGGCCACGCCGATGTCAGCGGCCTTGAGGGCGGGAGCGTCGTTGACGCCGTCGCCGGTCATGGAGACGATGCTGCCCCGGCGCTGCCAGGCCGAGACGATGCGGATCTTATGCTCCGGTGACACCCGGGCATAGACCGACACCCTGGGGAGCACCGCGTCCAGCTCTTCATCGCTCATGGCGTCCAGCTCCACGCCGGAGAGGGCCATGTCGCCGTCGTTGAAAATACCGATCTGCCGGGCGATGGCGGAGGCGGTGACCTTATGGTCGCCGGTGATCATGATGGTGCGGATACCGGCGGTCTTGGCGTCGGCCACCGCCTGGACGGACTCGGGCCTGGGCGGGTCGATCATGGACACCAGACCCACGAAGGTGTAGCCGTACTCGTCCTCCAGCGTCAGGTCACGGACACTGTCCAGCTCCCGCCGGGCGAAGGCCAGCACCCGCAGCCCCTCGTTGGAGAGCTGTTCGTTGACGGCCATGATCTCCGCCTTGCGCTCCTCCGTCATGGGAACGGCTCCGCCGGAGGTGAGCAGAGAGGTGGAGCGGTCCAGCAGCGTGTCGATAGCGCCCTTGGTCAGCAGAGTGGGCACGCCGTCCAACAGGTGAAGGGTGCTCATCAGCTTGCGGTCGGAGTCAAAGGCCAGTTCCCGCAGGCGGGGATGGTGGCTGCGGTAGAGGACCTCCTCCACATCGAAGGCCTCACCCAGCTGGACCAGTGCCACCTCGGTGGGGTCGCCGATGGAGGTGTTGTGCTCGGGGTCAAAGGTGGCGTCGCTGGCCAGAAGGCCGATCTTGAGCAGCAGGCGCTGGGGCTCGTTGGCCAGCTCCAGCTCGGAGCCGTCCAGCAGCTTCCCGTCGGCGTAGATCTTCTGGACCGTCATGCGGTTCTGGGTCAGGGTGCCCGTCTTGTCTGAGCAGATCACCGACACGGCGCCCAGGCTCTCCACCGCCTTCAGGTCCTTCATGATGGCGTTCTGTTTGGCCATTTTCTGGGTGCCCATAGCCAGCACGATGGTGACGATGGAGCTGAGGGCCTCGGGAATGGCGGCCACTGCCAGGGCCACGGCGAACATCAGGGAGTCCAGAATGGTCATGTGGGTGCGGAACACCGACAGGGCAAACACCGCCGCGCAGATGACCATGATGACCGCCGCCAGCTTGCCGGAAAAGTCGTCCAGGCTCTTTTGCAGGGGAGTCTTGCGCTGCCGGGTCTGATTCATCAGGGCGGCGATCTTGCCCAGCTCGGTGTCCATGCCGGTGGCGGTGACGGCCACGGTGGCCCGGCCGTAGCTTACCAGGGAGCCGGAAAAGACCATGTTCTTCTGGTCGCCCAGCGCCACTTTTTCACTGGCAATGACCTCATCGGTCTTGTTCACACCCTCGCTCTCGCCGGTGAGGGAGCTCTCGTTGACCTGGAGGGAGAAGTTCTCAATGACGCGGCCGTCGGCCACCACCAGGTCGCCGGCCTCCAGCAGGATGATATCGCCGGGGACCACCTGGGCCGAGGGAACCTCCACCCGGACGCCGCCCCGCATGACTTTGGCGGTGGGGGAGGACATGGCCTTCAGGCTTTCCAGGGATTTTTCCGCCTTCAGATACTGAACGGTGCCCAGGATGGCGTTCATGATGAGAACGGCAAAGATGACGATGGTGCTCTCCACATTCTCCGACAGGGCGGAAATGACGGCGGCAATGATGAGGATGACCACCAGCAGGTCCTTGAACTGCTCCAGGAAGACCTGGACCACGCTCTTCTTCTTGCCCTCGCTGAGCTTGTTGGGGCCGAACTGCCCGGCCCGGCGTTCCGCCTCCTGGGGGGAGAGACCGGCGGAAGAGGTCTGCTGTAGCTTCAGCGTCTCTTCCGCGGTGCGGTTGAAATAGGTTTCCGGCATAAAAGCGCACTCCTTTTCTCTGTATGTGGCTGTGATGAGGCCCTTGACCGGGGGAGGGACCGGCCGCCCGCAGGCACAAAAAAAGACTTTTTGACAGCTGCGTACAACGACAGCCGCCAAAAAGTCTTGTTACCGCAAGGCGCATACCGCCAGGCTCCCGGGCCGGAGAGCCGTGATGTTGACGGTACGCCCGGACGCCGGGGAGGCGGCCGGAACTACTCCCTTTTTCACGTGCAGTCACTATATCATACCCAGCCCGGGAAGTCAATCCGATTTGAGAAAAAACGCGGCCGGGATAAAATGATGCCGCTTGTTCATAAAATATTAAAAATAATGTTGTAGGATACCTCTATCAAACCAAATCCAAGGAGCATTACCGTGAAAAAGTGTAATAGATGGAAAAAAGCCTCATGCGCGGCGCTGTGTGCGGTATGTCTGACGCTGGGGGCCGCGGTCCCGGCCGCCGCCGGCACGGCCTTTGCAGACGTGGACGCGGGGGCGTGGTACGCCCCCGCGGTGGAAAAGACTGTGAGCGCGGGATTGCTTTCGGGCACCGGAACGACCACCTTCAGCCCAGGCTGGGCCGTGACCAGAGCCATGGCGGTGACGGTGCTGTGGCGGCTGGCCGGTTCCCCCGCGGCAGGCCAATGTACCTTTACCGATGTGGCGGAGGGGACCTGGTACACGCAGGCAGTGGCCTGGGCGGAGGAGAAGGGCATCGCCTCCGGCAATGGAAAGGGCCTGTTCCAGCCCGAGAGCTATGTGACCCGGGAGCAGCTGGCGGTGTTCCTCTACCAGTATGCCCAGGTCCAGGAGCTTGATACCGCGCAGGGAAAGATCGACCTGTACAGCGACGCCAAAGAGATCTCCGCCTGGGCCAGGGACGGCATGGAGCACGCCCTGGGCGCCGGCATCCTCCAGGGCAGCGGAAGTAAGCTCATGCCCCAAAAGACGGCCACCCGGGCGGAACTGGCCGTGATGCTGGTGCGGCTGACCACCCCGGCGATGGGATAACAGGGAAGACATTAAGAATTTTTAAACCCCCGGCACGGAAGATTGACAAATAGAGATACAGCGGCTATGCTCTTGGTAACGTGGCCAGGCAGCTGTGGAAAAGGAGTGGGAGACCAATGGAAGAAATGCAGAACGTATTGATGTCCTACCTGCGGGTGACACAGCATATGTCTCAGCAGTTCCGGGCCCATTTCGGGCGCCTGAATCTGACGTTCCCGCAGGCGCTGGTGCTCAATGTGCTGGGGGAAGAGGGCCCGGTCCCCATCAGCATGCTGGCGGAACGGACGGGCAGCGCCAACAGTACGGTCTCCGGCATCGTGGACCGGCTGGAGAAGCTGGGCCTGGCCAAGCGGGAACGCTCGGAGAATGACCGGCGGGTCATCTATGTCTCGGCCACCGAGAAGTACCGTGCGCTGCGGGAAAAGGCGGCTACCGATGTGAGCGGCTATTTCAATTCGCTTCTGGATACAATGGCTCCGGAAGACAAGGCCATGGTGGCCGAGGCGTTCCAGAAGCTGGACGCAGTGTTGACCGCTGCCGGCGGGCAGGACAGGTGAGAGGGCGCT
>JALEZN010000009.1 GCA_022772585.1 Clostridiales bacterium | reverse complement strand
CAAGGCCCAGGCCCGGGAAAAGGTGCTGGAGATGTTCCGCAAGCTGGGCATCCCCGATCCTGAGGAGCGCATCGACTGCTACCCCCACCAGTTCTCCGGCGGCATGAAGCAGCGCGTGGTCATCGCCATCGCCATGATCTGCAACCCCGAGCTCATCATCTGCGACGAGCCCACCACCGCTCTGGACGTGACCATTCAGGCCCAGATCATGGAGCTGCTCAAGGAGATGCAGACCAGGGACGGCAAGAGCATCATCCTCATCACCCACAACATGGGTCTGGTGGCCGAGATGGCCGACGAGGTCTGCGTCATGTACATGGGCCGGGTGGTGGAGTTCGGCTCCCTGGAGGACGTGTTCGACCGCACCAGCCATCCCTACACTCAGGCGCTGCTGCGCAGCGTGCCTGTGCTGGGTCTGGCCGACGGCCAGAAGCTGGAGACCATCCCCGGCGCCACCCCCAACCCCGCCGATCTGAAGGGCGGCTGCGAATTTGCCGACCGCTGCCCCTTCGCCACCGACGCCTGCCGCGAGAAGGACATCCCCATGTTCCAGCTCTCTCCCGGCCACCGTGTGCGCTGCCTGAAGTACAAGGACTACCCCGTGGCCGAGGGCGGCGAGGCCCAAGCCGAAGTTGCGGAGGTGCAGTAAAATGAGTGAAAACAAGGAAATCATCTTTAAAGTAGAGAACCTCCGTACCTGGTTCCCCATCACCAAGGGCGCCTTCAAGAAGGTCGTAGGCCATGTCAAGGCCGTGGACGACGTCAGTCTGGAAGTTTACAAGGGCGAGACCCTGGGCATCGTGGGCGAGTCCGGCTGCGGCAAGTCCACCTTCGGCAAGACCCTGATGATGCTGGAGCGGGCCACCGGCGGCCAGGTGCTCTTCAACTACGACGGCGAGTTCCGCGACATCACCAAGTTCAACAAGGACGAGATGTTTGACTTCCGCAAGAAGGTCCAGATGGTCTTTCAGGATCCCTACTCCGCCCTGAACCCCCAGAAGAAGATCTACACCTCCTTTGAGGAGCCTCTGGTGGTCCACGGCATGAAGGATCAGGCCCAGCGGGAGGCCCGGATGCAGGAAGTGCTGAAGATGGTCAACATCCAGCCCGACTATCTGATGCGCTATCCCCACGAGTTCTCCGGCGGCCAGCGCCAGCGCCTGTGTATCGCCCGCGCCCTGGAGGTCATGCCCGAGGTTCTCATCTGCGACGAGCCCGTATCCGCTCTGGACGTGTCCATCCAGGCCCAGGTGCTCAACCTGATGAAGGACATCCAGAAGGAGCTGAACCTGACCTATCTCTTCATTGCCCACGACCTGAGCGTGGTGCAGTACATGTCCGACCGTATCGTGGTCATGTACCTGGGCAAGATCGTGGAGGTGGCCGACTCCCGCGCCCTGTACGACGAGCCCCTCCATCCCTATACCCGCGCCCTGCTCTCCGCCATCCCGGTGCCCGATATCCACAACACCAAGAAGCGCCAGGTGCTGGAGGGCGAGGTGCCCAGCCCCATCCGCAAACCCTCCGGCTGCGCCTTCCACAACCGCTGCCCCAACTGCATGGAGATCTGCAAGCAGGTGGATCCCGCCCTGGCCGTGCAGAATACGGAGAACGGCCATATGGTGGCCTGCCACCTGTACGCCGAGCAGCAGAAGAAGATCCAGGAGGAAAAGGCCGCCGCTCAGAAGGCGTGAGAAAGGAACTGCATCGTGATTCTGCCGATAGATCAGCGCTGTGACGTGTTGGTGGTTGGCAGCGGCATCGCCGGCCTTATGGCCGCCCTTGAGGCGGCCGGGGCCGGCTGTGCTGTTACCCTGCTGACCAGTACCCGTCTCTTCTCCGGCTCCAGCTTTTATCCCGGCACCTGGGGCCTGGGCCTCATCGGCCCGGAGGATGAGAATGACTGTGCCGACCTGTGCCGCACCATCCAGGAGGTGGGCTGCCATATGGCCTCTCCGGAACTGGTGGAGACCTTTGCAGCCGGCATCCGTCCCGCCATCGAACAGGTGCGCTCCATGGGCGTGAAGCTGCGCCGCGCCGTTCAAAAAGGCCAGCGGGAGTTCATTCCCTGCTTCGACCACAAGAACCGGGACTGGAACGGACTGGAGTTCGACAGCGTGCGTGAGGTGTTCTCCCGCCGGATCGACGAACTGGGCATTCAGGTGGTGGAGGGCTGCCAGGTACTGGAGTTGGTACAGCAGGGCGGCCGGGTGTCCGGCTGCGTGGCCCTGCACCGGGGAGAGCTGCGCTATTTCGGGTGCCGGGCGCTGGTGCTCGCCACCGGCGGCTACGGCAGCCTGTTCCGCCGCCACCTGTGCACGGAGGACGTGGCGGGGATGGGACAGGCTCTGGCGCTGAATGCGGGCTGCACTCTGGTGAACATGGAGTTCATGCAGATGATGCCCGGCTACATCTCCCCCGCCCCCAAAACCATTTTCAACGAAAAGACCTTCCGCTTCACCCACATGCGCCGCAGCAGCGGCGCGCCCCTGCTCCCTCCGGGTCCCGAAACCGACCGCCTGCTGGACCTGCGCTCCACCCACGGTCCCTTTACCGCCCGGCTGGACTCCAAAGAGGTGGATATCGCGCTCTTCCGTGCCCTTCAGGAGGACGAGCGCGGGGTAGAGGTCACCTATTCCGATGCACTGCGCCAGGATCCTCCCGAGTTCATCACCACTTACTTTGACTGGCTGCGCGAGGCCAAGGGTCTGACGGTGGACGATCCCATCCGCATTGGGGTCTTTGCCCATGCCGCCAACGGCGGCATCCGTATCGGGCCGGACGCCTCCACCGGCGTGCCCGGGCTCTTCGCCTGCGGCGAGGTGACCGGCGGCATGCACGGCGCCGACCGGATCGGCGGACTGTCCACCGCCAACGGACTGGTGTTCGGCGGCAGGGCCGGGCGGAGCGCCGCTGCTTCCTGTGTGGGCGCGCCTCCGCCGCCGGATCACTGCACGGTGGAGGGCTATCGCTGTACCGATCCGGAGGGCGCCTTCCGCGCCCTTCAGGACCTGATGTCGGCCCATGCCATGGTCCTGCGCCGGGAGTCGGGACTCCGCGGTGCGCTGGACCGGATCGACGAACTGGAAGCAGGCCTGGACCGCCGTCCCAGCCGGGAAAGCCGGGCCATCGGGTCGGAACGGATCATCACCGCCCGGCTCACCACCGCCCGTTGTGTCCTCACCGCGGCGCTGCTGCGCCGGGAGAGCCGGGGCTCCCACTACCGGGAGGATTTCCCCGCCCAGGACTGTGCCCAGGAGCGGCAGATCCAAATCTGCCAGAAAAATAAAAGCCTGATCGTCCATTTTGCGAAACCGTTTCATGAAGAAAAGAGGGATCATATATGCTGCGATTAGGCTTTGCCGGCGTCGGTACCATTGCCATGAACTATCTGGGACTGATCTGCGATGGACGTGTCCCATCTGTGGCAGTAACAGCTATGAGCGGCCGAACTCCGGCCGGCATGAATCGGGCTGTGAACGCTTATCCTGCGCTGGCCGGGGCAAAGCAGTTTACGGACTATCACGAGATGCTGACTTCGGGAGATATTGATGCTGTCATGATCTGTACGCCCCATGGCCAGCACCCGGCTATGACGCGAGAGGCTCTGGAGCAGGGCGTCCATGTGCTGGTGGAAAAACCGGTGGGCATCCATATGTCGGAGATCCGTCAGGTGGAGGCTCTGTTGGCAAAACGGCCGGAATTGGTGTGCGGCGTCATGTACAACCGCCGTATGTCCGGCTGCTATCGAACGGTAAAGGAGCTGATGGAGCAGGGAGCTGTGGGGGATTTGGTCCGGGTGACTTGGATCATTACCAACCTCTACCGCACATGCGCTTACTACGGATCTAGTCCATGGAGAGGTACCTGGGCCAGCGAAGGCGGTGGCCTTCTCATGACCCAGGCTTCCCACCAATTGGATCTGATGCAGTGGATTTGCGGGATGCCTGTCAAAGTAATGGCGCGATGCGCAACGGTGGACAGAGACATTCAGGTCGAGAATGAGGCCGAGCTGTTTTTGGAATACGCAAATGGGGCGCATGGTCATTTTCTCGCGTCTGCCCATGAGTGCCCCGGCAGCAATCGGCTGGAGATCTGTGGAACCCGTGGGCGGATCACTGTGGTGGAAGATCAGGAGGTACAGGTGCTCCGTCTGGACCAGGACGAACGGGAATTTGCCCGCCAGTGTCCGAATCCGTTCGAACAGGTGCCGTTTACACAGGAAACCCTTACATTTGATGACAGCGACAACAAAGTGCAGCATGCCGCTATGATTGAAAACTTTGCGCAAGCGGTAGCGGGAACACAGCCATTGGCCTGCCCCTTTGCCCAAGGGGTCCGGTCGCTGGAGATCATTCAGGGGACTTATCTCTCCCATTGGACGCAGAAGGTCTGTCCGCTGCCTCCGGATGAGTCCGAATTTAATCGCTGCTACCAGCAAAAAGTATAACGGAAGACCGCGTATATACCCGGATGCGGGAAATAACAAAAAGAAGGTGAAATTGTGATCTATACGAAACGTGATCGTCTCAGCCGCTATAAAGGCATTTGCCCCCCGCTGGACACTGCCATCGACTTCCTGGCCTCCGCTGACCTGACCAAGCTGGCCATGGGCCGCAACGACGTGGACGGGGACAACGTGTTCATCAACCGCTTTGATTACACCACCATGCCCGAGGAGAGCGCCTCCTGGGAGGGCCACAAGTATTACGCCGACATCCATGTGGTGCTGGAGGGTGAGGAGCGCATCGGCGTCACCGATGCCGCCTCCCTCACCGCGGGTGACTATGATGCCGCCGGTGATTTCATCCCTTACGAGGGGCCCGTGGACGCCTGGGTCACCATGCGCCCCGGCGATATCCTGGTGGTGTTCCCTGAGGACGTACATATGGTCAAGGTACAGCTGAAAGACGCGTGCCCGGTAAAGAAGGCCGTCTTTAAGGTCAAGGTATAGCGGAAAATATCAAAAAGGGAGGCCGCCCGGGCGGCCTCCCTTTTTGCCTGTGATGGTCCCCCTCCTCTGTCCTCCGGCGGCTTGAAGGTGTATGGGACCCATCCACATCCCACTGGATGGGCTCCATGCCAATGGAGCGGATGGAGGAGATGACGGTGTCGTTGTACTCTCCGTAGGGCGGGCGGATCAGGGTGGGACGCACGCCGGTCACCGCCTCGATCTTGTCGTTGCAGGCCTCCACGTCGGCGATGATCTCTCCGCTGGAGAGCTGGTTCATATGGGCGTGGGTGTTGGAGTGGTTCATGACCTCATGTCCCGCGTCGTGGAGCGCCTTGACCGACTCCGGGTACTTATCCACCCAGTCTCCCACCACAAAGAAGGTGGCGGTCACATGGTATTTCCCCAAAATGTCGATGAGCTGCTGGGTATCCTCGTTCCCCCATGGTGAGGTAAATTTGCGGCGCATTGGGCCCTCAGAAGGAGTCCACCACCCGGAAGGCGCCGTCCTCCCAGACGGCGGGGCGGCATTTGCCGGAGCGGAGGACGCGGATAAAGTCCGCCAGGTCCCGGGGCTCCTCCGGCAGCCAGGTCACATATTTGCCCAGCTGCTTCGTATCGTGGGCATCGCTGGCCCCAACGGGCTGAATACCCAGCCGGAGGGCGTACTCCAGCGCTTTGCGGTTGGCCTCCAGCGAGGTGCTGCCGTTGAGGACCTCTACGCCGTCCAGCCCACGCACCGCGGCCAGGTGCTCTTCCAGTCCCCGCTGATTATTGCGGAAGGGATGCGCGCTGAAGCACGCCCCGCCGTAGGAGTGGACATAGCGGATGAATTCCTGCGCATCGATGGTCCTGGGCTGGAAGGCGAAGGGACTGCCGAAGGCCACGATGTCCCCCTGGACGGTCAGCACCTCCACCCCCACGAAAATGGGGAATCCGGTCTCTCTGGAATACCGCTCGGCCTCCTCCCGGATGCCCAGGCTGTCGTGGTCGGTGATACAGACCGCACCCATCCCCATGGCCCGGGCCTTCTCCACGATCTCGGCGAGAGACATGCGGCTGTCCTCCGAAAACGCCCGCTCGTGGACGTGCAGATCAACAAACATGGCGACCCCTCTTTTCTGTCGATAAAAGCTGTTTTGCCGCTCATTCTTCCGGCAAGGCAATTTAGACTGTAGCTTACATCCCGGTCAATGTCAATCTGCACGCGCTCTTTTATCCATTTTGTTTTTCCATATTTATCTTTATATTATATTAATAATATCAATATTATATGGACATGCCTGCGCGCTCCCTCCACTGATATTTTCCGCCCCCCGCGCATATACTGCGGCAGGGTCAGGCGGCGGTCCCATCGCCAGTTTGCCTGTCCCGAAGGAGGCGATCCGGGTGGCAGGTGATTCCCACAGTGCCCCGGAGCTCCGCCCGCTCCGGGTGAAGCGGCAGTTCCGCGGGGACCGTTCCACCCGCGATATGCTGCTCCGGCTGCTCCGGGCCCACCAGACTGCCGGGAGCAGCCGTTCCTGATCACGGAGAGGAGGCGTTCATTTTGCCCCGGACACAAGACACAGATCCGCCCAGATGGCGCGCGGCGGTCTACACCCGCCTGTCCCGGGATGATGGGGACAGGCCCGAAAGCGACAGCATCATTAACCAGCAAAAGCTGCTGGAACAATTTCTCTCCGCCCGGCCGGACATAGAGGCCGCCGGCTTCTATGCGGATGACGGCTTCACCGGCACCAACTTTGACCGGCCGGACTTTTGCCGCATGATTCGTGACATTGAGGAAGGACGCATCAACTGTGTTCTGGTCAAGGACCTGTCCCGCTTCGGCCGGGATTACATTGAGGCCGGCCGCTATCTGGAACGGTGGTTCCCCCGGCATGGGGTGCGCTTCATCGCCGTGACTGACGGCATCGACAGCGAGCGGGGATACGACATGCTGCTCCCGGTCAAAAACGTGTTCAACGAGCAGTACGCCAGGGACATCTCCAAAAAAGTGCGCAGCGCCATCCAGTCCAAGCAGCGCGGCGGGAAATTCATCGGCGCCTTCGCCCCCTACGGCTACCGGAAGGACCTGGACGACCACAACCGGCTGGTCATAGACCCCTGCGCCGCGGCGGTGGTACGGCGCATTTTCACCCTGTTTGAAGGCGGTATGGGCAAGCAGTCCATTGCCAGACAGCTGAACGGGGAGGGCCTCCCCTGTCCCAGTGAATACAAGCGGCTCAACGGAGAGCGCTACCGCAACGGGCAGAAGCTGGACGGCACCACCTACTGGACCTATGCCACCATCCACCGCATGCTCCGGGATCCGGTATATACCGGGACCATGGAGCAGGGACGTGCTCCCCGCCAGGGCATGCACGGCAGGGCCAGGCAGCTGGACCGCAGCCAATGGGCAGTGGTCCCCGGCACCCATGAGGCCATCATCCCGCCGGACCAGTGGGAGCGGGTTCAATCCCTTATGGCGCGGAACGTGCGTATCCCCCGGTTCCAGCAGGATGCAAGTCTCTTCGCCGGCTTTCTGCGCTGCGGTGACTGCGGACGGGCCATGAGCAAGACTGCCCGCGCCGGCGGCGTCTGCTACTGCTGCGGCTCCTACAAGCGGTATGGTCCGGGCGTCTGCACCCGGCACAGCATTACCCACCGGCAGCTGGAGGCTGTAATCCTGGCCGATCTCAACCGCATCCTGACCGCCGCGGATGATCTGGACGGGCTGGTCCGGCAGGCCGCGGCCCAAACTTCCGCTCCATCCTCCGACGCTCTGGAACGATGCCGCGCCGCCCGGCAGCGGATCTGCCGCCTGAAGCAGTCATCCTATGAGGACTATAAGGACGGCATCATCAGCCGGCAGGACTATCTGTACTACCGGGCGGACTACGACCGGCAGGAGCGGCAGCTGACCTGTCAAATGGAGGCTTTGCAGATTTCAGACAGAGCGGCCGCTGCGCAGGAGCAGCCCTGGATCTCCGCTCTTCTCCGGGAGGGCAGGCTCTCCGCCCTGGACCGGGCCACCCTGGCCGAGACGGTGGATCAGATCCTTGTATTCGAAGGAGGCAGGATCGAGATTACATATACGTTTTCCGATGATCTCGGCATACTGGGCCGTGAGGATTGACCTGCCCGTTCCCGCCGCACTCTGACCTCACCCCATGCCGCGTCGAAGGAGATGGCCACCATTTTCTGGTCCCGCTGAACGCAGTAGATGGGGAGCTGCCGGGTGGTGGCCGCCGCCCCCACGATGGCGGGATGGTTGACCACCGTAAACATCAGCGCCGCCGCCAGAACGCAGGCGGCCGCCACCGCCGTCTTTCGTTTGAATACCAGGAATTTCATGAATGTTCCCTCCTCAAATACCGGATCTCACTCTGATATATATGCACCGCTCTTCCCGGCAATACGGCGTGCGGGCCCGATTTCCGCTCCCGCGTCCTTTTTCGCCCGTCCATGCCGGCATCCTGATGCAAAATAGATAAAATTTCTCTCTTTTGCGCCAAACTCCATGCGTTATATTGCCTATCTGTGTCCTATTGGAGAAGAAATGCCCGGAAAAAGAATTGACAAATAAACGCAATTGAGCTATGATAGTTGAAAATCGTCAAAAAGCGATGAGCGGGATAGTAGGTATGTCCGGATGCACAGAGAGGGAGCGGTCGGTGCAAGCTCCCCTGAACGACCATCACCGAACCTCACCCGTGAGCAGTCCGACTGAACCGGCGCGGCCGCAGTAGGCTGGAACGGCTTCCCTCCGTTATTGGGGCAACAAGCGCACGGCGGAGTTTCCATGTCCGCTGTGAATTTAGGTGGTACCACGGAGTAAACGGCTTCGTCCTATCAGATCTGGATAGGACGAGGCCGCTTTTGTTTTTCAGCCAGAGACAAAACGGCCCAAACATCCATCCTGCTGTTTGGGCCAAGATACCAGTGGAGGTGAGCTTCCATGAACGGAGCACAGGCTCTGATCGAGAGCTTATTACAGGAGCATGTAGACCATATTTTCGGCTATGCCGGCGCCACCATCTGCCCGGCGGTAGACGCGCTGAAGGAGCACCCGGAGATCGGCTATACACTGGTGCGGACGGAGCAGAATGCCGGGCACATGGCCTCCGGCTATGCCCGGGTATCGGGCAAGACCGGCGTGTGCATGGTGACCTCCGGCCCGGGCGCCACCAATCTCATCACCGGCATCGCCACCGCCTACATGGACTCCATCCCTCTGGTGGCCATCACCGGCCAGGTGCCCAGCCACCTGCTGGGCCGGGACATCTTTCAGGAGGTGGACATCACCGGCGCGGTGGCCCCCTTCTCCAAGCACAGCTACCTGGTCAAGAACGCCAACGATATTCCCCGGATCGTGAAGGAGGCCTTCCACATCGCTTCCACCGGCCGTCCCGGCCCGGTGCTCATCGACATTCCCATTGATGTGCAGAATCAGGAGCTCAAGCGTTTCGTCTACCCGGAGGAGGTCAATATCCGGGGCTATAAGCCCAGCGTCAAGGGCAATGAGCTTCAGATCAAGCGGGTGGCCGAGGCCATCTCCCGCTCGAAGCAGCCGGTGATCTGCGCCGGCGGCGGCGTGTGGCTCTCCCACGCCAGGGACGAGCTGGTGGAGCTGGCCGAGCGCAATTCCATCCCGGTGATCAAGACCATGATGGGCCTCTCGGTGCTCCCCACCGACCACCCCCTGAACATGGGCATGATCGGCGCCCACGGCAACCGCTGCGCCAACAAGGCTTTGGCCAAGGCCGACCTGCTCATCATGGTGGGCACCCGGGCCGCCGACCGGGCCGTGATGGACCCGGGGGAGATCCAGCGCCGCATGGCCACCATCCATATTGACGTGGACCCGGCGGAGATCGGCAAGAACATGCAGGCCGCTATCCCCCTGGTGGGCGACGTGAAGGTCATCCTGCGGCAGCTGCTGGAGCGGGACATCACGCCCCCCGATTCCGCCGCCTGGCGGGAGCAGCTGCGGGAATACCGCACCGCCGAACTCAGCCGCGTTTTCCCCCGGCGGGAGGGGTATGTGTTCCCCGGCACCCTGCTGCGCAGGCTGGGCGACAAGCTCCGTGACGACGCGGCGGTGTGCGTGGACGTGGGCCAGAACCAGATCTTCGCCTGCAAATACCTGCCTCAGAAGCACGGCCGCCTGCTGACCAGCGGCGGTCTGGGCACCATGGGCTACGCGCTGCCCGCCGCCATCGGCGTCAAGGTGGCCCAGCCCGACCGCCAGACCATCGTGATCTGCGGTGACGGATCCTTCCAGATGGCCATGAACGAGCTTGCCGCCATCCGCTGCGCCGGGATGGATATCAAGATCGTTCTTTTCCGCAACCACGTACTTGGTCTGGTCAACCAGATTCAGAACGCCGCGCCCTACCACGGGCCCTTCGGCGTGGCGCTGGACGGCTCGCCCGATTTTGAGACCATCGCCTCCGCCTACGGTATCCCCAGTCTGGTCCTCAGCGACGAGGACGCCCTGGATGAGACTCTGGACCGGTTCCTGGATTCCCGGGGCAGCTGCCTGCTGATCTGCGAGGTCCATCCCGATGTGGGCACCAACGACTGAGAGGAGCGTGAGAAGCCATGAAACAGACCATTTCCGTCCTGGTGGAAAACCAGGCAGGCGTACTCAACCGGATCACCGGTCTCTTCTCCCGCCGGGCCTTCAACATTGAATCCCTGGCCGTTGGCGTCACCGACGATCCCACTATCTCCCGCATCACCATCATCGTGGACAGCGGCAACAGCGTGGTGGAGCAGGTGGAAAAGCAGCTCAACAAGCTGGTGGAGGTCATCAAGGTCCGCACGCTGGAGGAGAACAACCACATCGGCCGGGAGCTGATGCTCCTGAAGGTGAACGCCAACAACAAGACCCGGCAGGACATCATGACCATCTGCGAGATCATGGGGGCCAAGGTCAACGACATTTCCCCCACCTCCCTGACCCTGGAGCTGTCCGACACCCCCGACCGGCTGGATACCTTCCAGTCCATGATGCGTCCCTTCTCCATTCTGGAGGTGGCCCGCACCGGCGTCATCGCCGTCCAGAAGGGCGGCGGCAAGATCTGACCCTTTCTCCCGCGCTTTGATCCACAAAACCATTGGAGGGAACCGACGTGAAAGTAAGAGCCACTCAGGCCATCATGGAGTGCCTGCTGGAGCAGGAGGTAGACACCGTTTTCGGCTACCCCGGCGGGACCATTCTGAACCTCTATGACGAGCTTTATAATTATAAGGACAGGATCACCCACATCCTCACCGCCCATGAGCAGGGCGCCTCCCACGCCGCCGACGGCTATGCCCGCTCCACCGGCAAGGTGGGCGTGTGCTTCGCCACCAGCGGCCCCGGCGCCACCAACCTGACCACCGGCATCGCCACCGCCTACATGGACTCCTCCCCCGTGGTGTTCATCACCTGCAACGTGACCGAGCCCCTGCTGGGCAAGGACTCCTTCCAGGAGGTGGACATCACCGGCATCGCCATGCCCATCACCAAGGCCACCTATCTGGTGCGGGACGCCCAGACCATCCCCGACGTGATGCGCCAGGCCTTCGCCGTGGCCGCCACCGGCCGTCCCGGCCCGGTGCTCATCGACTTTCTGAAGAACGTCACCGCTCCCAACGTGGAGATCGACTACGAATTCGTCCCCTGGAAGGAGAACCGCTCCTGCCGGAGCATTCAGGTCCTGGCGGACAGCCATGATCTGGAGGCCCCCACCCCCAATCTGGAGGACATCGACATTCTGGTGGACATGATCGCCCAGGCCGAACGCCCCCTGCTCATCTGCGGCGGCGGCGTGGTCCGGGGCCGGGCTGACCGGGAATTCCGGCAGCTGGCCGAAACGCTGGACGCCCCGGTGGCCATCACCCTGATGGGCGGCGGCGGCTTCCCCGGCAGCCACCCTCTGGCCACTGGCATGGTGGGCATGCACGGCTCCCGCGCCTCCAACGTGGCCTGCAACGAGTGCGACCTGCTCATCGCCGTGGGCTGCCGCTTCTCCGACCGGGTGGCTCTCCAGCCCGATACCTTTGCCTCCCAGGCCAAGATCGTCCAGATCGATATCGACCGCTCGGAGGTGGACAAGAACGTCCTCACCGACCACCACATTATCGGCTCCGCCCGCCGGGTGCTGGAGCTGCTGAACCAGCGCTTGCCCCGGTACAGCCACCCCGAGTGGAAGGAGCACATCCTCTCCCTCAAGACCCCCGACCACGTGGAGGACAGCGGACGGCTGACCCCCCAGCAGGTGCTGGAGACCATCCGCCGTCTGGCTCCCCAGGACACCATCGTGGCCACCGACGTGGGCCAGCATCAGATGTGGTCCATCCAGCACTTCCACTTCGACTATCCCGGCCAGCTGCTGACCAGCGGCGGCTTCGGCACCATGGGCTTCGGCCTGGGGGCCGCCATCGGGGCCAAGATGGGCAACCCGGACAAGCTGGTGGTCCACACCACCGGCGACGGCTGCTTCCGCATGAACTGTCATGAGCTGTCCACCGTTCAGCACTACGGCCTGCCTATCATCACCGTCATCTTCAACAACGGCTGTCTGGGCATGGTCCGCCAGTGGCAGAACCTGATCTATCACCAGCGCTTCTCCGAGACCACCCTGGACCGCGGCCCCGACTTTGTCAAGCTGGCGGAGGCTTACGGTCTGAAGGGCTTCCGGGTCACCAACCGGGCGGAGATGGAGGACGCCTTCCGCTCCGCCATGGAGGCCGGCTGCGGCTGCGTCATCGACTGCCGGCTGGATATGGACGAGATGGTCCGGCCCATGGTGGCCGGCGGCGCCCACATCACCGACTTTTTGCTGAGATAAGGGGGCGGACCGCGTGAAAAAGGAATTCGATACCGAAAAGAAGCTGTACACCCTGGCCATCCTGGTCCAGGATATCCCCGGGGTGCTGAGCCAGGTGGCCCGCCTGTTCTCCCGGAAGGGGTATAACATTGAGTCCATCGTCTCCGGTGAGACGGACAAGCCCGGCATCACCCGCATCACCATCGTGCTGCTGGCCGACGAGCTGATGATCTCCCAGATCGCCGCCCAGTGCCGGAAGCTGATCCCGGTGAAGGCGGTGAAGCTGCTGGACGAGGCCACCTCCATCCAGCGGGAGTTCGCCCTCATCAAGGTCAAGGCGGTCGACCGGGGGGCCAGGGACGAGGTCATTCAGATGGCCAATGTCTTCCGGGCCAACATCATCGACGTGAGCCGAGAGTCGCTGACGGTGGCCATTTTCGGGGATAAGGACAAGACCTCTGCCCTTATTGGCCTGCTGGAGGATTTTGGAATCCTGGAGATCGCGAAAACGGGTACACTCGCCATCGAAAGAGGGCGCAGCACTATATATGATGACAATAAACTCAAGGAGGAATACAACTATGGCAAAAATGTATTATGAGAAGGACTGTGACATCAAGTATCTGGACGGCAAGAAGATCGCGATCATCGGCTACGGCTCCCAGGGTCACGCCCACGCGCTGAACCTGAAGGACTCCGGCTGCGACGTCTGCGTGGGTCTGCGCGCCGGCTCCAAGAACTGGGCCAACGTGGAGAAGGCCGGTCTGAAGGTCATGACCGTGGAAGAGGCCGCCCAGTGGGGCGACATCGTCATGATGCTGATCAACGACGAGGTCCAGGCCGACGTCTATAAGAAGTCCATCGCCCCCTACATGACCGAGGGCAAGGCCCTGGCCTTCGCCCACGGCTTCAACATCCGCTACCAGCAGATCGTGCCCCCCAAGGGCGTGGACGTGTTCATGGCTGCCCCCAAGGGTCCCGGCCACACCGTCCGTTCCACCTATGTGGCCGGCAAGGGCGTGCCCTGCCTGGTGGCCGTGGAGCAGAACGCCACCGGCGACGCCTATAAGATCGCTCTGGCCTACATCGCCGGCATCGGCGGCGCCCGGGCCGGCGTGATGGAGACCACCTTCCATGACGAGACCGAGACCGACCTGTTCGGCGAGCAGGCCGTGCTGTGCGGCGGCGTGGTGGAGCTGATGAAGTGCGGCTTCGAGACTCTGGTGGAGGCCGGCTACGAGCCCGAGAACGCCTACTTCGAGTGCATCCACGAGATGAAGCTCATCATCGACCTGATCAACAAGGGCGGCGTGGCTGCCATGAACTACTCCATCTCCGACACCGCCGAGTACGGCGAGTATGTCTCCGGTCCCCGGGTCCTGCCCTACGAGGAGACCAAGAAGAACATGAAGGCGGTTCTGAACGACATCCAGGACGGCACCTTCGCCGGCAAGTGGATCGCCGAGAACAAGAACGGCCGCACCTTCTTCAACTCCAAGCGGGCCAACCTGGCTAAGCACCAGATGGAAATCGTGGGCGAGGAACTGCGCAAGAACATGATCTGGGGCGGCGACAAGGATCTGGATACTGCCTCCAACTAAAGAACAAATCCAAATCACATCATAAAACGGCCTGCCCCTTTGGGCGGTGTTCGTAAAACAGTTAACTATGCAAAATGCGTGACTTCTGTGGTCACGCAATTTGTCTCCTGAGGTGAGCCGCAAAGCGGCGCAAGGGGTGCAGCCTCTTGTACGGAATGAAGTGACGCAACGCAGCCCG